>JBDSIO010000059.1:0-7688 GCA_039917895.1 Fibrobacteria bacterium
ACCCGGACGAGCGAGTTGAAGCCCGGCGCGAAGATGCCGGTGCTGTTCCTGGGGCATGGATCGCCCATGAACGCCATTGAGGACAATGCCTTCAGCGCCAGCTGGGCCAAGCTGGCGAAGGAGATCCAGTTGCCGAAGGCTGTGCTGTGCATCTCGGCCCATTGGCTGACCCGGGGAACGGCGGTGACCGCCATGGAGAAGCCGGAAACCATCCACGATTTCAGCGGCTTCCCCCAAGCCCTGTTCGACGTACAGTATCCCGCTCCGGGAAGCCCGCGGATCGCGGCCGATGTGGTTCGCGAGGTGAAATCGGTTTCCGTGGAAATGGATCACGAGTGGGGCCTCGATCACGGGGCTTGGTCTGTGATCCGCCGCATGTATCCGGACGCGGAGGTACCGGTTTTGCAGATGAGCATCGATTACCATCAGCCTCCGGCATACCATTACAACCTGGGAAAGGAGCTGGCCTCATTGCGGGAAAAGGGCATCCTGATACTGGGCAGCGGAAACATGGTCCATAACTTGCGGCTGGCGGCTTTCGACCGCATCAACGATCCGGAATACGGTTTCGATTGGGCCATGGAGATGAAGGCAAAGTTCGCCAAGCATATCCTGGAGCGGAACCACACGGCCCTAATCGACTATCAGGGAATGGGGCCCGCCGCCAAACTCGCGATCCCGACGCCTGACCATTATTATCCGTTGCTATACGTATTGGGGTTGCAGGAGAAGGGGGAGATCGCGGCCGTGTTCAACGACGTGGCTGTGGCGGGATCGTTAACGATGACTTCGGTGCGCATCGGCTGAAATCAGAACACGTTGGTGGAGTCGGCCACGAAGGCCTTCGGCAATAGTTCTTTCATCGTCTTGTAGACAGCCGCGTTCTCGTTGGGAGAGAGCACAACGTAACGCGCACGGTTACCGTCGGTCCGGAACTTGAAGTCAGGTTTCGATCCCAACCCCGCGGACCAAGTACCCACGTCGAACTTAACCTCCACGATAATGCCATTTTGCTGTCGCCAGGTATTGATGGTGGCCTTGCCGAAAATGAGCCGTAACTTTAATTTTTCCGGCATCTGGAACAGCGCGCGCACGGTGTCGGCGCCCATGACCTTTACGATCTTGGCGTACCGGGGGTTATGCCACTTCGCGAATCCGGTGGAAACCGGCAACGCGGAGGATCCCGGGGCGGTGTGAAGGGTAATCTCCGCATTTTTCCATTCGCTATTGCTCACCTTGATCTCGTCCAAAGGCATTGCGTTGGCCGCGAAATCCACGACATGGCCGTTGCCGGTGTTCCAGCAGACCTCAGAATGGTCGATGGCGGTCCAACCCATTTCCATCATCTTTAGATTGAATTCGGGTACGTCCGCGGTCGGATCGGTGTCGCGGATGCTGAAGCGGGCGTTCATGGTGATTTCCGGATTGCCCACCTCGGTTCCGGCCAGGCGCTCGCAGGAGCCGGCCAGCAACGCAATCAGGAGGATGCTTATGCGTAGACGGTTCATGCTATCCCGCGAAACCGGTGAGGGGAAAGAGCTGGATATTCACCTGGATTACGTCCTCGCCGGCGCCCTGCTCTGCACCCATGTTGAGCAGTTCTTTGCGCATCAGCTGTATCTGTTCCTTGATCTTCGGGAAATCCTTGGCGTGGATGGGGATGGTAATCGACGAAATATCCCGCTGCGCGGCGGGAAGATTGTCCAACGCGGTGGCGCCCATGCGGATCATTTGGTGGTGGTAGTTCTTGACGAGCAGGGAGCGCACTTCATCGGAGGTCGTGATGTTGATGTCGGTCTGCATGAGCCCGTTGGCGGTGCGCTTGAGCAGGCCGAGGATGGACAACAACTTCAGGGACTCCTCCGCCTCCTTTTCCGATATGACTCTGCCGAGCTTCTTGGCGATCCACTTGGCTTCGGGCCGGAATCCCTTTGCCGCCGCCAGTTCCCGCACCACGACGTAGCGCCAGTCCGAAAACAATTGGAACTGGGCCTCGTCGAGCTTGCGCAACCCCGATTTCGCGCGTACCCGGAGGATGTTTGCATAGTAAATATTGCGCTCGGAAAGCGAGGTCGCCTGGTTGAAAAATACCAAATTCTCGAAAAATTCGGCGCGCATTCCCTCGAGCCCCAGAGCTGTGATGAACTTAAGCAGGGTCTTTTTGGTGAGATTGCGTTGGCCGTCCATTACCAGCTTCAGGTAATTGGGGCTGCTGAGCCCGGCTTTCCGCGCGAAGTAACGGTGCGAGAAGACCGCCTGTTGCGCCTTTTTGAATTCATAATGGTCTTGGAGGAAAGTCCGGTAATTTGAATACTGCAGAACGTTGGGTTCGGACTTCGCTTCGCTCATGGTCATTCCAGGGTATTCGCCGGGACATGTCCGGTCATACCGGAAGCCTATCTCCGCGTTAACAAATGTATACGAAAATAGTCTTCGTGGCCGAACCGCGCCCTGACCCGCAGGCTATTTTCAGCCTATGGCCGTGATCAGGGCCGGAAACCATTTCCCGAAGGGCTGGGACATGCCGAAATTGGAGTGTCTGGAACGCACCATCGAGGTGAAGGTGGCAGGAAGGCCATTGGATCCGATGCAGGAAATCAACTCCGCGCCCTTCCTGAGAGCCCTGCTGGGCGGGCCTCCAGCGGCTGCAAGGGCGTTCCGGCGACTGGTGGAGGTGACCCATCCCCAGCTCACGCGCTATATCGGCCGCTATTTCCGCGATTCCGAGCACGTCCGGGATGTGCTACAGGAGACCTACCTGGCCGCGCACCGCGCCCTGCCGCGCTTTGAGGGCAAGTCAAAATTGACCACCTGGGTGTATTCTCTGGCCTACCATAAAGTTTGCGATCGGTTGGCGGAAAAATACAAGCCCGGACGTCCCCAAAGTGGCTTGGCCCATCAGGTTTGGGAACCGGAATCCCACCATCCCTTGGTTGATGAAGTGCTGCATCAGGCGCGTTTGGCGGCCTGGATCCGTGAAGCGGCCGAAAATATCCCCGAGATGTACCGTGAAGCGTACCGTCTACGCGATCTGCACGGCCTTTCCGGGGTGGAAGCCGCCGAATCCCTGGGAATCTCCACTACCCTCATCCGGGTGCGCCTCCATCGCGCCCGCTGCCTGATCGTGGAACACCTGCAACGACGCTTCCCAGCGGTATTCGCGGCGGGCGTCCCTTTATGATCTCGGACTGATCTCGGAGTGACCGCGGAGTGACCGCGGACCTTAAAAACCCCGGGAGGGATTCAGCCCCAGGGTTGATGCGGGTAGTGGATTACCTAGCCCTGTGAAATTATTCAGGGCAATTGGGAGGTAGCCGGATTTCGCATCACACCGGTGCGGGTATAGCGGATTTCCTGTTTACCGTTCTTGAAGCGGAATATCACTTTCCATACGTAGACGCCCTGGCCGGCCTTCTGTCCCTTGGCGTTCTTGAGATCCCAGACCAGGTAGCTGACCAAGCCCCGCTTGGCCGCGCGTTGCTGGTTATTCAACTCGCCCAAGTAGCCGAAAGCCTGTCGGAAAGTCTTCACGAAGTTCCCAAGGTTGTCGAAGATGGACACCTCGGCGATGTACTCGCCGGTCGAGATGACCTGGACAGTGCTGATATTCAACGGCATAGGCCCGACACGGCCTTTGTCCTGATTCGGAGTTACGTCGGCCCCGAGAGCGGGGACGATGGGAACGTACACCGAAACGCCGGGGACGAATCCAGGAGGGAAATCCGCGGGCGGAACCCAGACCGTTTCGTACCGGGGCCCATTCCTCTTCGAGTACTCGCTCCCCTGATCGCTCTGCGGATCGTTGTTCACAACTACGAAGCCCGTGTAGCTGGCGTTCATGCCAGCGACGGGAGGATAGCCGCGGAACAGTTCAATCTCGCGCGATGGCTTGTTGCCGATGAGCTTTTCTCCATGGATGGGAGGCAGGTTGCCCGCCAGATCGGTATAGGTACCGTTCACATTTAGGTAGACGCAGTCACCGGCCAATGGGGAAGGCGCGGTGCCGTTGGCTACCAGCAGGGTAAAAGTGCCGTTGCCGCTATCCTGGGGTTGGGTGTAGGGCACCACGGGCGCCGCATGCGCGTAGTCCGTGCAGGCGCCGTTGATGGTCTTGGAGAATCGGATCAGTTCCTGCCAATCGGACTGCGTCTTAATCAGTTCCGACAGTTTCACGATCACCGTGTCGACGTTCAAGGTCGTGCTGCCTGGTGTTACCGATTGGCTGTTGAACGGCTTGATGATGGCGGAGATGATGATTGGCCCCATCGAATCGGCTATGGCGGGCTTCTGGGCGCCGAAGACGCCGTCCGATGGCAGGGTGGCGAACGGTCGCTGGCCGGCGGCGATGGCGGTGGCTCCCGCCGGGAACTGCGAGGCCGTGAAATCGGCCACGATGGTGTTGGGCGCGCCTGGCACGATGGTGATAACCGGGATGCCTTTGTTCAAGTGAGCTTCATCCACGGAGTTCCAGTAGACGGGCGATATTGAGACCGGGGCCGCTTCCAAGGGGCGGCTGAACACGATATAGATCTGGTCGCCGCGGCCGTCGCCGTTCATGTCCTTGATGTAGGCTTTGCGGACCAGATTGAGAGCGGGCAACATCGTGAGCGTGGCGGTATAGGGCTTGCCGTTAACCGTGGCGGTTCCCGTCACCACGACGTTGGTGATGGCCTGCAGCGCGTCCAGATACCCTTCCACAATGCCATTACCGCGCGTTGGCGGCGTAGTCAGGAAATCGAAGCTTACATTGACCGTAAAGAGGTTGGAGTTTACGTCCGTTTCCACCGCCTTGACGATTTCCATTTCGTTTTGGGGGGAGGCCAGGGTGACCAGGATGGTGTCCCGCACGCCCACGGTCGCAGAGGGGCCTTTCACGACCACGGTGAAGGAGTCCGCATCCCCGTCCTTGATGGTGGTGATCTGGCTCGCAGCATCGTTCAGGGCTGAGAAATTAAGGCCCTCGGCCGCGCCGCCGTTCCAGTTTTTCTGATCCGTGACGCGGTTGTTGTAGACTTCGTCGACGTAGGTGGCGATGATGGCGTCGGAGGTCAGGCAGGAAATGGCCTGATCGGCGGGGTTGGGAGGCGCAGTCTCGTTCTTCACGATGTCTTCGGACCGATAGCCGCCGGCCGGCAGCTCGATGAGACGGACCTTGGCTATGACATCGCCGGAACCCGAGCATTTGAGTTCGGCCCAGACGGTGTCCTGGTTGCGGGTGAAGCTTTGATCGTTCAGGCGGATGTTGACGCACGTGGTGGTGCGGGTGATGTCCTGGGCGGAGTCCGGGCAGCTGATGATCTTGACGGTTTCGGGAGTGTCCGGATATTCGACAGTAAGCGTGGCTGATACGGAGTTGCCGTCCGGCAGGCCGAAGCGGTTGTGCGTCTTGACGTTGGCGGTGACCTCGCCGATGTAATAGACCTGCAGCTTCTTGTCGTTGGGAATGCCCGGCGCCTCGTGGAGGGGAATCGCCACGGTCCAGGTTCCGATGGGGCCGTTCGGCGCGCCCTGCACCATGGTGAAGGTTTCGGAATCGGGCAGCGCCGCGCCTTTGCGGTTCTTAACGGTCAGGGTGATTTCCTTCACCGTGGTTCCTCGGCCGTAATCGTCGCTATAGGTGAGATAGATGGAGTCGTTGGCGGGCGAATACTGCGCGCCCGCCGCCAGGGTCTTGCCGGTCTTGTCGGCGAAGTACAGGCGGGCCGGGACTTCGTCGTTCACGAGGGAGAGCGAGGTGCGGAAGACGATGTCGTCGAAATCCATGTCGGAGGAGGCGGGTTCGACGTTGTCCTCGAAGCCGAACTCCACGATGCTGTCGTTGACGCGTCCTGCTACGGACCAGCGGTGGCCGAACTGGACGCTTGAGGCTTCGGATACGTATCTGCTTTGCCCGGCGATGTTTGGCCCCGTGTACTTGGGTTTGCGGCTGTTCTCGGAAGGGTATCTGCCGGCGGGATCCTTGGTGTCGACCTTATAGACGAAGTACACGGTATCGCCGAGGGGTATGTCATGGCGGCTGCTGAGGATGAGATTGGTGTTTACGGGATCATGGTTGGTGAAGAGGCGATCCTCGATGCCGGTCTTGGGATCGATGAAGTAGAGGGTTCCGGTCCACCCGGCTTCATTGCCTTTTAGCGAGACCGTGACCGGGTCGAGCGAGGTGCGCGTGAAGGACGCGCCTATATACAAGGTGTCAGCCGACCAAAGCCCCGTGTTCCTGGTGGGAATGTACCGTTCCAACTGCGCGGATACGCTGCCGATTCCTAAAACCGACAAACAGAAAAAACCAAGCTGTAAGCTTTTCATCACGACATACCCTCCGACATTTCTCATCCGACAAGCGCTGAGACATCCAAAAATATCCCCATTGGGATAAAAATGCTCAGGAAAATATAGTATAAACGTACTCTTCACTCCATTTTTGCCACTCCGCCGAATCCGGATCTCACTAGTCGCAAAAAAGCCAAAAGTTGCTCGCGGGCCGGAGGAGAGGCGAAGCGCCGTAGGGGCGCACTGGGACAGCCTGAAGCGGCTGCTTCAATTGGCTTTATGCCGATTTGGCGGTGCCCGCAAGTTTGGGCGGGGCAGGCTTAATTCCGGTTCGGTACTGCCGGAGCGCTTCCCGATATCCGCATCCGGGCTCCGGTCGCCGTTACGGCGTGCTCGGGATCCGCGGTCGGGTGGAAAAGCCTCAAGGCCGATGCCGCAGGATTTACGGTGCTGCGCGCGGATCTACGGGGGGAGCGCGCCGCCAAGGCGGTGGGTATGGACGGCCCAATCGCAACCAAAGTCTGTCCGTCTTTCTGGTTCTGATACTCCGCCTTGATCCAATCGGGTTCCCGCGCGACGTTGGAGATCCTCACCTCGTCGACGGCGCCGTGGAAAAAGCGCGTGACGGAACCGGCGTATTCGGCTCCGATGCGCCAAGCGCCCGGCGAAGGTTTCGCGCCGTTGGTATCCGGCTCCATCCCGGCGACTTTGGTTCCGTTACGGTAGAGGGACCAGGCGTTTCCGGTGTAGACGCCCGCGAGATGGACCCATGCGTTGCTGTCGGCGGTGGGCGCGATCAGGGTCGCGTAGTGCGCGGTTCCGGTCCACACCCCGGCGCGGTAATCCTTGGTTTCTCCCACGCGCAAAACCGTTTCGAACACGGAGCCCGGAGCGGTGCCCGGGGCTGAGCCATGGCAGAGGATGATGCGATGCCCGTCGCTGCGGGTCCATCTGATCCAGGCTTCCATGGTGATCACGCCGGCGATATTCAAGGATGCGGGATTGCCCAAGGCGAGATATTTCCCCGTGGTTGCGTAAGCCTGGGGATTGTTGAAGTTGCGGGCCGCGCCGATCCGGCCCGTGGACTCGGCCGAGGTACCGCTATCGGTCGCCGTGATCGCGTTCGGCGAGGCATCCGCGAGATCCGCCTCCATATGCCAAACGCCGCGGAATCCGGTGGCGGCGGTGAAGACGGCTTTGCCGCTGGAACTGTCTTGCGCGCCCGGCCGGCCCCAATACATGCGGATGCGTTGATCGGCTTTTCCACCTTTGAGCGTGTCCAGCTTCACCCAGATCGCGGCCTTCCGCCCGGCCGCGTCCCATGATTCAACCTGGAAAGGCAGCGGCGTCCCGTCCGGTTTCGCGAACCTGAGGTCGGCATGCGCGGGGGACTGCGTGAAAACGTCCGCTTCCGCCTG
>JBDSIO010000060.1:0-37078 GCA_039917895.1 Fibrobacteria bacterium
TTACGGCCAGTACCCGGGAGTTGCGGTCCTGGTTGTAGGCTGCCAGTTTTTCCGCAGGGAGCACGGAAAGATCGGCTTCACGGAATCCGTTGCGCATGAAGAAGTCGCTGCTCTGGGTCGTAAGCAGGAAGACGCTTTTCACGCCGGATTTCTTGGCCTTGTCCAACAGGTAGGAAACGATCTTGCGGCCGGTGCCCTGGCCGGTATACCCGGCGTCGACGACTACGGCGTAAAGTTCGGCTTTCTTGTCCGGATAGATGCGGAGGGCGGCGCAGCCGTGCAGCGTAGAATCGACCTTGAAGACCACGAAATTGTCGAGTTCGGCGCCGAGGGTTTCAGCGGAACGCTGGACCATCACGCCTTCCTCGACATAGGGCTGCATGATGCGCAGGATCTCGGGGATGTCCGAGGGCTTCGCGGGGCGGATCTTGTCATAGAGGTTGGCATAGAACATGGTACCGTGGCCGGCGCTGGAGAAGATTTCCTGGAGCAGGATACCGTCCAAGGAGCCGTCGATGAAATGGACCCTGTCCACGCCAGCGGCGCAAGCATCCATGGCGAGGGAAACCAGTTCGCGGTGTTCGGACTTGAGCGAGGTGGAGAAATCACGGAGCAGGATGTTGCCTTCCTCGAGATCGAGGTTGGAGAAGAATCCGCTGGCCTTTTCGCCCGCGTCGGCGAAGGCGGCCTCGGTCACCACCGGGATGCCCGTATCGACGCCGATGAAGAAGAGCTTGGTAGCGCGCAGGGCCTTGGCGATGGCCACGGCGAGTTCGCTGCTGTTCAGATTGTAGTCCTTGCCGACCAGGTTCCAGCCGATGTTGGGGACGATCGGGATGAGACCGTCCTCGAGCATGTTGTTGATGAGGTTGACATCCACTTTCTCCACGCGGCCGGTATGCAGATAGTCCAGTCCGTTGAGGACGCCCATGGCGCGGGCGCGCACCCAGTTGCCGACCACGCCGTTGGCTCCGTTCTCGGTGAGCAGGGAGATGAGCACGTTGGTCACGTTGGAAGCGCCAAGCTTCACCAGGGGCATGGCCTCCTCGGTGGTGATGCGGACGTCGTCCTTCATGGTCGAGTTGACTCTGTAGGTCTTGAGGACCTTGTCGATGGAATGCTTGGCCCCGGGCACAAGGATGATGCGCACGCCGATCTTCTGCAGCATGACGATGTCCTTGATCAACAGGGAGAAGAGCGGGCGCGTCATCAGGTGATCGTCGATCTTTAGGACGAAGACCTGATCGCGGTAACGGCGGAGATACCCGAAGACCTCGCGGATGGCCTGCATTGGAAAGCCCGCCAGGCCCGTCTGCGCCTGGCCCGCCGCCTTCGCGGATTTTCTCTTTCCGTTGCCTTCCATGGATCGGTTTCCTTTCGTCAAGTGAGCGGCGCGGAAGATGCGCATGCAACTCCAGAGCCGCAAAAAATCGTGTGAGCGGCGTGGAGTTTTTTTAGGAACTCCAGAGCCGCAAAAAATCGTGTGAGCGGCGTGGAGTTGCTTTAGCAACTCCAGAGCCGCGAACCACTATAAGAACAAGGTAGGAATTGAGCGCCGCGCCGCGGCCAGACCGCTCGCGGGATCATCCACCGCTCCAGCCGCCCATAGTTGCACCGCCAGATGGTATTGTATCGCCCTGCGCAAGCCGTTGTCCCGCCTCCCCTCCGGCGGATCCCCGGCTCCGGCGCCCCCGACCTGTGGGCCCATGGCCATAAGCCATTCGCGCCATTGGGGAAATTTGCCTAGGGAGTAGACGTCCGACGGGATCTCCAGGCCCATAGCCGCCGGCGACACGGATTCTTCGGTAATAGCCGTTTCGCCTTTGGCGAACCCTTCCGACAGTCTTTGCGCATCCGCCTTGCCGACGGAAACCAGTTCCGTCTCCTTATGCAGGACGAGGTCCACGGTACCGTGGTTGCCAAGCAGGATCCTGCCGCGCAGGCCTTGGGCCGCCATCGTCCCCGCCATGCGGAGGGCATAGTGCTTGTGGGAGATGCCGAGGAGCATGGGCGAAGCCGGCCAGGGATTGACGAGCTTTTCCGCGGTGTGAAGGCAAGAACGGAAGCCGAGCAGGGAACGGAGTTCGTCCAAGGCGGCCAGACCCGGGATCATGGCCGCGCACTCGGTAAGGATGGGTGGGGGCGCCATGGTATCCAAGATCGCCGCCACCGAAGCGGAGGCGGAGGCCGAATCCGGATAGGAGCCCGCTACGACCGGAAACAGGGGACCTGCGGGATCGAGCAGCTTGGCCATTTCCCAAGTTTCTTCGAAGGACGCGCGGTTCTTCTGCAATACCGGTTCGCTGCGGACGATGCCCACGGCGATTCCAAAGCGGCGCAGGAGATGCGCGGCGAGCAGGGAGGCGAGTCCGCCCTTGCGTTGGGTGTCCGAGGCCAGATTGAGGACCAGGGTTTTTCCGTTCGCGGGACCGGCAACGGTCGTGGCCAGGCCTGTTCCGGTCAGTGGTCTTAATGCGACAGTACGCGAGCGGAATACCTCGGCCAGAGCGTCGAGCTCCTCCTGGGTCAGTTCCTTGATGCGCAGGGCTTGGAGGAAGGCTCCGGCCTGGACCGGGTGGAAGCCTCCGTCAAGGAGCTGAGTGAAGGCCATACGGGCCTCCGCGGCGGTGAGGTCGGACGAAAGGGTCTTGCCTTTGCCGACCTTCTTCACGAAATCGACCGGCCGCGAAGCCGGTTGGGCCTTCGCGGGCGCGGGTGAAGGCTCCTGCGGAGCCCCTATCGAACCTGCCTCCGATGTCATGGACGGCCTCCTGTTCCCATAAATTTAGTAAAGGGCGCACGCAAGGGCATTGCGGCCTGATCCCGTACCAACCTACCAACGTACCAACGCGACTCCCGCGATCCGGGGGCTTCGGCCCCGGAGACCATCCGGTCTGGATTGCATTTACCTCCGGAGTTATCCATTTTCTGAGATATGGAAAAAGTTCCCGCTGAGTCCAAAACCAACGAAGGCAGCACGACCTTCCAAAAAGCCTCCTTCCTTCTCTACCTGCTCGCGGTTACCGCCGCATTCCTATTCGTGCTGAAAAGTTTCCTGATGCCGTTGCTGCTGGCCTCGGTGTTCACGGGGCTGACATATCCCGTCTATAACTGGATCCTATCCAAGGTGCGCAAGCCCGTCTTCGCAGCCCTGCTGACCATCATCGCCCTGCTCCTGATTCTCGTGGTCCCGTTGGTCGCCGTGGGCGCCGTGGCCTATCAGGAGGCGGTCGGGTTCTTCACCTCCCTGGATCTGAATTCCTGGCGCGGCCACCTTGAATCCGTCATTCAGGGTTTGCGCGAACGATTCCCCACCCTTTTGCAGCGCGTGAACACCCAGAACATCACGGGCATGGCCATCAGCGGATTGCAGAACGCGTTCCAGCTCATCCTAAAACACAGCGCGGACATCTCCCTCACCCTGGCCAACAACCTCCTGAGCTTCTTCCTCATGCTTTTCATCATGTTCTATTTCTACCTGGACGGCCCCCGCATCCTCGAGCGCGTGATCAAATGGTCTCCCCTCAAGGATGAATACGAGCGGATCCTCATCGCTAAATTCGTTTCCGTGAGCAAGGGCACCCTCAAGGGCATCCTCATGATCGGCATCATCCAGGGCATCCTGGGCGCGCTGCTTTTCTGGGCGGTCGGCCTCAGCTCCCCGGTGTTCCTGGGCGTGCTGATGGTATTCGCCAGCATCGTGCCGGCCCTGGGCACCGCCGCCATCTGGGCCCCTGCGGCCATCGTACTGCTCGTGGAAGGACGCTGGGGCGCGGCCCTGGCCGTGGTACTGTGCGGCGCCGTCGTGATCGGCAGCGTGGACAATTTCGTGCGGCCCATCCTGGTCGGCAAGGACATCAAAATGCACGATCTGTTGGTCCTTCTGAGCACCCTGGGCGGGCTGGGAATCTTCGGCCTGTCCGGTTTCATCATCGGGCCCATCATCGCCTCGCTGTTCCTGGCCATCTGGAACATCTTCGAGGAAGTGTTCGCGGACGAACTCGCGCTCAACCGCCAAGCGGGCTTCAAGACGCGGAAAATCGCCCGGATGATGCGGGCGGAAGATTCCAAGCAACCCGCCCCTGCCACCGACCCCGCCAAAAAGCCGAAGAAGTAATCTCCGCCGGCGTACCGGCTCTCCTTTGTCCGTGATTACTGTCGCCTCGCCGAATTCGTTCACCTGGCGCCTCGCCAAAATCATTCACCTGGCGCCTCGCCAAAATCCTTCACTATAATGGGAGCATGAAGGAAAGGCGCGAATCCTTGATCCCCATTCCTCCCGACTGGAAACCGGAAGCCATGGCCCGCGTCATTGAACGCGAGGTCGAAAAATGGTGGGACGAGGGCTGGGTTTTCCTACGCGCCGATACCGATAAACTTATGGAATCGGTGTGCCTGTACTTCGAACGCCGCATCATCCTCGAGGGCGAAGAGGATCTGATCGGTCGATAACCCGGCATCAGCAGCGCTCTCCGCGTTACCCCAGTACTCTCCACGTTACCCCGGTATTAAGGGGCCGCGAGACGCCGATGGGCGAAGCGGATGGCTTGCACCGCGTTCAACGCCGCCTTGGCCCCCACATGATTCTTGAAGACCGCGGCCACCGCTCCGGTCTTTTTCAGCAGCAGCAACTGCCCCCGCACCCGTTCCTCCAGTTCGACCTGGGAATACAGGTAGTCGTTGCGCGCGTTGCGGGCACGCAACCGTTCCGCCGACGGGCCTCCCGTGCCCCGTAGCAGGGATTCCTCCGCCGCCAGCCAGCCCGCCAGATTAAGTCCGCAATAGCGTACATAGGCCTTGCCCGTGGTGGCGTAGGCCTTGAGCGGAAAGGCGTGCGGGAACCCGGGCAGATCGGTATTGCAGATGCCCACCCCTGCGTCCTTGAGCGATTGCAGAACGGCCTCCTGATGCCAGGTGCGGTTGCGGAATTCCACGTGCACGTCCAGCCCCTCCCCGATCGCGGTCGAAGCGGTCTCCAGGAGATAGTCCAGCGCCTTGCGGCCGCGTTCCACCCGCTCGTCAAGTTGGATGAGGAAGGAATAGAAGCGGCCCGTCTCCACGAGCGGTCCCACCACCGCAATCTGCTTGCGCATGAGGGATCGGCCCTCGCGCGCGTCCCAGGTCCCCTTATGGGAGATGTCCCGGTGCGCCTTGACCGAAAACAGCATGCCGGGACGGCTGCGCCGCTCCAGTTCCACGAATTGCGAAAGCAGCGGCTCCTGATCGAAAGTGTGGCCCAGTTCCAGGAACGGAAAATAGAGCTGGTAAAACGGGAATCCGTCCCTTCCGGCGCCGGGCGGATAGAAGCGCCCGGTCCAATCGTCGAAACGGTAGCCGCTGGTCCCCACGTAGAGGCCGAAGCGCGATACATCGGGCGGGATGTCCAGGGGTTTCCATTGACCCGGACCGGCTACCCTAAGTGACATGGATGTTACCCCAGGGGATTCCTGCGGAAGCTTCGGGCGGGACCGCGGCGGGTCCGGACGGTCCGGGTCCAGGGGTTGTGGCCTTGGCGGAATGCCTGGGGAGGGCTGCGGACCGGTTTGGGCGGGGATCCAATCTTGCATACTGCCCAAATGTACAGTCATGCGGGCGATTCGATCAAAGAAATTCCACCGATGCCCTAAACGGACGAAAACAGAGGGCAAATTTAGCGGAATGGGATCGGAAAGGGAGCAAACCCGTGATGGCTTGGGTTTCTATGGATTTATTGGGTCGGGAGCACGCCCAATTGCTGAAGCAGGCCCAACATATCCTGTTCCCCCCAGTGCTCGGCGAGCTTGCCGTTGGCGATGCGGACCATGGACATGCCGGTTATGGCGACCGCCCGGCCGGTGGCGGGCAGCCCCTGAAAAGGGCCGGTGTGCTTGGCGCGCAACGTCCAACGCCAGGCAACCTTGTCGCCGTCGGCGATCAGATCCGTGAACTCGTAGGACGCGCCCGCGAAGGCGGTATCGACCATGGCGAAGAAGGACTTCACGCCGTCCCGGCCGGGAGGCGTACCGCGCGCATGCTGCTTGTAGCCCGCGGCGATGTAGATATCGATGATCGAGCGGTTGCCCTTGTTCCAGACTTGATCCAGGTAATCCCGGACTATCGCTTTGGCATCCGCCATGTCGCTTTCCCCAATGGATATGGTTGGTTTCGGCGCGGCGCGCGAATCCGTTTTGCGTTACAGCTTGCGTTACTAAAATACCTGGGTCAGGATGATCGGCTCACCCTCGGTAACGATGAGGGAGTGCTCATATTGCGCCACATAGCTGCGGTCTTCGGTAGTGAGCGTCCAACCGTCCCCGGCTTCTTCCGCGAAATCCGCCCCCGTCGACACGAAGGTCTCGATGGCCACCACCATGCCCTTGGCGAAGGTATCCTTCTGCTTGGGCTCGAAGTAGTTGTAGATATGATCCGGATATTCGTGGAGGGATCCGCCCGTGCCGTGGCCGGTCAAATTGCGGATGGTCTCGAAACCGTTGCGATGGGCCTCGTCCTCGATGGCCTTTCCGGCCTGATTGAGTTTCCTCCCGGGCCGGGCTTGGGCAATGGCCTTTCGCAACGCCCGTTGCGAGCAATCGCACAATCTGCTGATCTCGTCATCGTCATTCCCGAAAGCGATGGTGAAACCGGTATCGGCGAAATAACCGTCCAGCTCGGCGGAGACATCCAGGTTGATCAGGTCGCCCTTGCGGATCCTCCGCTTGGAAGGAATGCCGTGGGCAATGGCCTCGTTGACGCTGATGCAGGTGCTACCGGGAAACCCGTACATCTTGCGCGGCGCGGAATGCGCTTTGTACTTGCGGAAGTTGCCTTCGGCGATGACGTCGAGCTCCAGTGTGGTGATGCCTTCCTCGATGTTCACCTTCATGAGTTCCAAAGTCTCGGCCACCACGTGTCCGATCTTGCGGAGCGCCTCGATGTCGAAATGGTTGCGGATGGTCATTCGTTCCCTGCTGGCTTTTCGGGCCGGGAATCCCGGCGTTACCCCGGAAATTTAACAATCGTACAAAGTCCTGCGGCGCTCATTCTCCGCGGATCACGAAGGGGACCGCGGTGAGCAGGGCGCCAACCAGCAGGATTGCCCACAATGGATCGACGAAATACGGGAAAACACACAATCCGGCGCCCGCGCCCATGAAAATGTAGCTGCCGCGTTTCTTCCCGAAAATGAAATACCCCGTACCGAAGAGGCCGAAAAGGAATTCGATAAACAGTTTGGACGGGTTCACGACTCACCCCTATACCTGGGCTTGCATCCAGTTTTCATCATAATATTTACCGCCCACCTTAAGCCCGCCTTTTTCCACTGCGAACCGCCAGAATCCGGCCCGCCGATAAAGCCCGATGGCGCTTTTTGTCCGTGGTGCGTTTTTCATGCGCCAGGGTCGCGCCGGTGACCAAGCTCTTGCGGGAATTCACTCCGGCGGCCCCTTGCCTATCTCCGCTTTCAAATCCGCCATAACGCCGGCGAGCAGATTGACGATGGCAGGATCGACCACCGCGCCGGTCTTGGAGATCTTCTTGTAAATCGCCGGGATCGGAAACGAAGCCGACGTCACCACCCGCGCTGAGAGCGCGCTCAGCACCAATAGCAAGGACGCATGGGCCTTGTCCCCGCCCGTGCTGGTAGGCGAAGCGCTGAGGGCGGCTACGGGCTTCTTATCGAATTCGCCAGAAGAAACCGTCCAGTCCAAGGCGTTCTTGAGCACGCCGGGCATGCCGAATGCGTATTCCGGCGTAGCGATGAGGATGCCGTCGGCCCGTTTCAACCGGGCGCGGAATTCAGCCACCGATCCATCCTGGTTCGCGTCGTCCCGCTCGGGGCTGAAGAACGGCAGATCGCCCAGGCCCCGGTAAATCTCGAGCTCCACTTCCGGATCGGGCAGCGAGGCCGCGATCTTCAGCAAGGTTCCGTTCGAAGAATCCTCCCGCAGGCTTCCTGCGATTCCCAGGATCCGCATCCTCATCAACGGGACGCCGTTCCCGCGAGATACTCCGGTCCCGCGACGATGGCCTTGAGTTTGGCGAAGCGCGCCGCCAGGATTTTCGGCGCGTTCCTGAAAAGCTCCCCCAACAGCTCCCAGGTGCGCTCCCCGCCTTTAGACTCCGGCCCGAAGGCGTCGTCCCATTCGTACGGCACGGTGGTGCGGATGCGTTCCAACGCGCCCCGCTCCAGCCGGGGAATCATTTCCGCGAAAAGCATTCCGGAATGGTTCTCGCGGTAGAACGGGTGCCGTTTCAATTCCGGGAGGAATTCGTCCTCGTCCGCCTCTAGCCCGGCCACAGCCGCCTGTACCGCCCTTGCCGAATCATAGTGGGAGCCATGCAACGCCCCATCGAGGAAGAACAGGCTGGGGCGTGCCCGGGTCCTCTCCCCATTCAGCAGCAGGATGTCGAACAGGAAAATCGCCAAGCGTTCGCCTTCCGGAACGGCCTCCAGGTTATCCGCGAGGTAACCGATTTTCTCAGGGTGATGCGGATAGGCGGGATGCATGCCTTCACCCGCGAGCAAGCGTTCCCGGACTTCCGGATCGATTTCGACCGCATTGCGGAACAGCGAAGGCGTGATCCGGATCAGGGAGGGCGCGAGAATCCGCAAGCCGGCGGCAATCCCCAACCGGATGGAAAGATATTCCACCAACTCGCTTGCGGGGCCGGGTCCGGAATCCTTCACGTCCCAGGCTTTCCCATCCGATCCCTCCAGAACCAGGGACAGCGAAGCGCCGTCCCTGACTTCGCCGATAATCCTCGTCGCGATCAATTCCGGATTGCCCATGCGCGCCTCTCTTCTTTTTCCATCGTCATGCGTTTGTTCATGGGGGCAAGGAAATCCGCGTCGGCAGGAAGGGCTTTTTTGAACAGAACGGCCATCGGACCCCTTCCCCCCGAGCGGGCCGGGGATTCCCATCCTTCGAATCTAGCATTTAAGGCAGGTCCGGCCCCGTATTTTATCTGTTGCAACAACTACCGTTAGAACGTATATTAGGATCATGAAAACGAAAACGGTCCAACAGGTCTACTCCCCCACCGTCCCCCACATGGTCGGCGATGGTTTCAAGGTCCATAATTTTTTTCCCGGAGGCACCCGCATCGGCGCCCACCGCATGAGCCCGTTCTTCCTGATGGATTACGGCGCGAAAACGGTGTTTCCGCCCTCGAATACGCCCAAGGGCGTGGGATCGCATCCGCATCGCGGCTTCGAAACCGTGACCATCGCCTATCACGGCCGCGTGGCCCATCACGACAGCGCCGGCAACAGCGGCATCATCGGTGAAGGGGACGTTCAATGGATGACGGCCGGTTCCGGCATCCTTCACAAGGAATACCATGAAAAGGAATTCAGCCGCTCAGGCGGCGTGATGCAGATGGTGCAGTTGTGGGTGAATCTGCCTGCGAAGCACAAGCTGACGGCTCCCAAATACCAGGAGCTGACGCGCGCGGGCATGGGCCACCATGCCCTGGCGGACGGAGGCCGTATCGAGGTCATCGCCGGCGAATACCGGGGCGTCAAGGGCCCGGCCTTCACCTTCACGCCCGTGCATCTGAGCAATGCGCATCTGAAGCGGGGCGGCAAGGCTGAATTCGAATTCCCGGCGTCGTACAATACGGCCATGCTGGTATTGGAAGGAGCGATCACGGTCAACGGCGCGAGCAAGGTTCCGGAAAACCATTTCGCCCTGTTCGCGAACGACGGCGAGGCGATTTCGGTGGCGGCGGATCAGGACAGCATCGTGTTGGTGCTGAGCGGAGAGCCCATCGAAGAACCCATCGCCACCTACGGGCCGTTCGTGATGAACACTCAGGAAGAAATCCAGCAGGCGGTGGAGGATTTCAATTCGGGCAAGTTCGGAGTGCTGGACTGAGGAGTTTCACGCCCTTGGGCCAGCGAATCTATAGAAAACGGAATAACCGGCAATGACGTCAGGGGGCCGTTGCCAACGGCTCCCATATTTTTTTCCCGGCCCGGCTGAAGCGCATTCCGGCAGCCGCCCAGAAGGCACCGTATCGCGGTTTGGGAACCTGATAACTCGTCAGCACCGCGATGCGATCACGTCCCGACACGTTCTTGCCGCTCCCATGGATAATCTGCGGATGCAAGATCAACACCTGTCCCGCGCGCAATTCCACCGCCATGGTCCGGCCACGGTCCTCGGCATCGAGGCCGCCCCTGATCCCCTTGTCCGGCGGATGGGTTTCTGAAACCGTATGCTCCCGCAACGGTCCCAGATGGGACCCGGGCAGCACCAGCACGCAACCGTCCGCGATCTCCGCATCGGTCACGGCGATCCAGACGCTGATGCGGTGATACCCCTTATCCTGATCCAGCCCCCAATCCTGATGCCAATCGAGCGGCTCTCCGTGATCGGCGGTCTTGGTGAAGGTGAAGCACATGCGCATGTCGGCATCGGGGCCGATCAAAGCGGTTGCGACTTCATGCAGGGCCCGGTGGGAAACGAGCCGCGCGACGGACTCGCTGTGGAGATGAAGATCGGAGGCCGTTTCGCGGTATGGTTTCCGAGTCAGGGGAACCTTGCGGTTGGCTTTCTGCGCGTCCAGGATCCGCTTGATATCGGATCGTGCCGCGTCGATCAATCCGAGGGGAAATTCCGGAGTGAGGACGGCATATCCGTTCCGGGCGTAGAAAGCGATGTCCATGGCCAGGACAGCCCTTATTCCCTGTACTTATCCTGCTCGGAACCGGGCCATCCACCGCTGGCGCCGATGTAATAGTTCTCGCCCGTCTGGGAAATCTTGACGACGCTGGAATCGCCGGCGTCGTCGATGGCCTTCAGGTCCAGGACGTATTGTTCCGCAACATGCTTCGCTTGCTTCTTTCTCGGCCGCAGCCTGTTTCCGTATTGGAATCCGCTGATTAGCACGCTGTCCTTGGCGCGGATCCGGATAACAACCGGAGCTTGGGTTTTGAGCTTGACCCATTTGCCTTGCTTCGCCGAGTCCACCTTGAAGAAGAGTTTTTTCTTGCCCGCTTTTATACCGATTTCGCCGTAGCGGTGGATGCCGTTGTCGCGCACATAGAGACGCTTGATCCGCACCGGCGCGGCCTTGCCGTTCCTGATCCAAATCGAGCTTCCCGACTGCGCGGGATTGTCCCACTCGGCCTTGGAGAACTCCGCGGCCCGGGACCCCTGAACGCACAAGAGGAATCCCGCCGCCAGCCACGCCCATTTTTTCCGCACATGCGAAGTCGAATCCATTAATGCGCTTTTCTGCTGAATGTCCCGGCGCCGGTCCCTTTAAAAGTTGAAGGAAAGAACAAAGGTCGCGATCCTCGACCGTGCCGCCGCCGTTACCCGATAAAATAGTCATTCCGGCTCCACGTTCGCCCCGCTTAATATCACGGCGAACCCCGAACGGTCGCGGATTTTCGCCAATGCGTCGCCCAGGGCCTTCTGCCGCTTGTCGCCTTGCGATTCGAACAGGTCCGTCTGGCCCGTATCCTGTTTGGGGGCCGGGACCTCGAGCCCGATGGATCGCAGGGCCACGCGCCGTTGGTAGAGCACGGGGAAAATCCCCTGCGCCTTGTCCGCCAATATGCGGAAATCGTCGGTGCGGGGACGGATGATCAGGGTGCGGCGCGCGCTCTTGCCGTCCGCATAGCGGATGGCCATCACCAGCTTGTCGGCCAGCAATCCCGCCCGGCGCAATTGGAACACCAGCTTGTCGGCGGTGAGCCGCACCTTGCGGCCCAACTCGTCATCGTCATTGATGTCCTCTTCGAGCACGGTCTCTGCCTGCACGCCGCGATCCACGATGCGGATCTCCTCCAGGTCCATGCCGCAGGCCAGGGTATACAGCTTCTCCCCTTCCCCGCCGAAGCGGGCCGCCAACGCCGCGCGCCCCAGCCCGCGGATCTGCCCCACCGACTCCAGCGCATAGCGCTGGATGCGCCCGCGGCATTGCGGCGAAAGCCCCGGAAGACACGACGGCGCCAGCGGGCCCAGCGTCTCCTCTTCCTCGCCCGGCCGGCACCAACCCACGGCCTCGCCTCCCGACGCTGCCAGGCGCGCCATCACCTTGGCCATCAGCCGCGTCGCCGCCGCGCCCACCGAGGCGTCGCGCAAGCCGGTGGCATAGAGCGCATCGCGCCGCAGCTTGGCCGCCAACGCAAGGGGCTGCAACGCGCGCGCGCCCGGCGTGCCCGTCATGTCGAGCACCACGCGCCCTCCCGCCACGTCGGCCTCGGGAGTGTAGCGCAGGCATAGGGCGCGCAGTTCCTCGCCCAGGGCGGATTCCCAAGCGGGGTTGCGAAACACCGGGGTTACCCCTCGGAAGCGCCGCCGCACGGCCACCAGGGGCATGCCCGCGCGCGCGCCCAACCTCGCGGCCTCGCGGGAGCAGGAGAGGACGAAGGTCTTATGGTCGTCGGGATCCTGATCCACCACCACGAAGGGCCTGCCCCGTTGACGCTCGTCCCAGGCTGCGATGGCCTGGGCCGGGAAATCCGGGGCTTCCAGGGTCAGGAACAAGGGGGGTGGAAGGGCAAGCATACTGCCCAAATGTACAGCATTTTCCGGGCCGGGACAATGGGCAAATCCTTCCGGAATTGCGGTTCGCGAGGGGTTGAAGCTGGTTTGGCGCCTTGCTCGGAAGACTGGAACACCCCGCGCGCGCTCCCGCCGAACAGAAACGCGCCGCTGACGACGAGGCTGCCGATATCCAGGCTGTCGGTATTTTCGAAACGAGGACGGGTCCAGGTGGCGCCATCGTCGGTGGACCGAAAGAGTCCGTGGCAACAGGTCGTGGCCAAAAGCGCGCCATCCAACGGCGCTATCGAGGTGACATATTGGCCCTGCAATCCAGCCTGGGCCCAGGTGAGGCCCGCATCGACGGAACGGTATACCCCACTGCCCACGGTGCCAGCGAAGACCGTGGAACCGCGCGAGGCCAGGGAAAAGACCGCGGATACCCCCGATATCCCGTTCAAAACATGGGTCCAGGTGTTCCCCTGATCGGAGGAGCGGAATACGCCGCTTTCGAACCCTGCCAGGAGATGCGGCCCGGTGGCGGTCAAAGCGAAGATCTTGGGCGTCCTGGGGCTTTCGGCCGTAAGGGTTTGCACCCATTCGGCGCGCGCCATGCGGTGGAATAAGAAGAGCAGGATGAAGGCCAGAACCAGCGGGCGCAAGGTCGGACGGTCGCGGCGCGAATCGGGCATGGAAACTCCTTCGATGAATGCGGGTATCCACTAGTCTACGTTCCAAACGCGGGGCACGACGCAGGGGCGGGTGTCCAGCGTTGTATTCCGTTGTCCGGAGACAACGCCGTGGGGGGGAATTGTTGCGCGTCGCGCGGATCTGTCCGCGGCCTAGGCCGGATCCGGCCGTCCGCCTTGGGCCGTGCCGAAGCGCTTCCGCGAAGCCTCCATCAACCGGTAGCGCTCCACCTCGCGATTGCGGGGCGGGGCCGTGGTGACCAAAGCCTGCACCAGCACCCGCGCGGCGGCCGTGACCTGTTCCACCGCAAGGTTGAACGACGCCTCATTGGACTTGGACGGCTTGGCAAAACCACTCAGTTTCCGGACGAATTGCAGGGCCGAAGCCTGAACCTCTTCCTCCGTGGCGGGAGGATCGAAGTTGAACAGAGTCTTGATGTTCCGGCACATTATTGTGTCTCCTGATCTGCTGTTGCTTCAGCGCGATTGCGGAAGAATCCCTTATCCGAATGGATTCCCACATGGGGACGAAGGGCATCGCGATGGTGAATGCGTCCACGAAGGGCACTCCCGCGGCCAGCCGCCCGTAGGCAAGGCCGGCGGGCCAGCGGCCGCGGCAGAGACGGGGTCAGGCTGCCGAAGCCGCTTCGGTTTTCCCGTGGCATTTCTTGTATTTCATTCCGCTGCCGCAATGGCAGGGATCGTTGCGGCCGATTTTCGGGCTTTCCAGACGGATGGGTTTGGCGGCAGGCGTGCGGCCGTCGTCGAAGAACCATTCGCCGTCCAGCTTTACGAAAGTCGCGAGCTCGTGATGCGCCTGGTCCTCACCCTTCTCCTTGTACTTGGCGATGAACTCCACCAGGCCGGTGTCATCGTCCTTGCCTCCCTTTTCCGTGGATACGATTTCCAGGCTGGCCCATTCGGAATTCTTGGACCACTCCTCGATGCTCTTGCGGTCGAAATCCTTGCGGCGCTTGGGGGACACGGAGTTCATGATGAAATCGACGTTCTGGCGGGCGAAGGCGGAATAGCGGGCGCGCATCAGGGCTTCCGGGGTTCCGGCGGTCATCGTCCCATTCAAAATCGGCTCGCAGCAGGAGGAGAAGGGCTTTTTGGTTCCACACGGGCAAAGGGCGTTTTCCATTGTTCACTCGCTCAGGTTCGAAAGGTTAAGGATAGCGGGAATATTAACAATCCATGCGTCATCCGGAAATATCCGTGAGGAGCGCACTTCCGCGGAGTGGTCCTGGACGGCGGTGGCGGAATTATTTTCCATCCCGCAAAATTCCGATCTGCCTTTTGGCTTCGACCTCGGTTGGATTTTCGATTGGCTTTCGGTAAAGGCTCATCAACGCGATCCTGTCTTCGGCCGATTTATTTTCACTGCTTCCGTGGACCAGCAAAGGATGAATGACCAATATTTGACCCTTCTCCATTGACAAGGGGACGGCCTGCTCCGAATCGACTCCGATGGTTTTCAAATCCCTCTCGTAATGATCCGATTTTTCATGGGGCATCAGGCCCAGCATGTGCGATCCGGGGTAGACGAACAAGCCGCCGTTTTCAGGATTCGAATCGGTCACCGAAGTCCAACAGATGATCTGGGAGATGTCTCTTCTATCGTCGTAAACCAAATCCTGATGCCAATCGATGCTTTTATTCTTGTGGATTGACTTCGTGATTGTCGAGGTCCCGCACAAATCGACGTCGTCCCCCACCAAGGCCAACCCGACGGCCTTGAAAACGGGACACTGAGGCATCCGGCCTTGCGAAAACCGATTATTTTCGGGCCGACCCTTGAATTGAGCCTATAAATAGGCCCCTATGCAGATTAGGGATGGGAAAAGGCCCGCTTAATACATATGCTATTCAAGCTTCGACGAAGGTTTCCGTATTCTCGGTCCCTTCGAATGGCATTCGCCAGAAGCGCAGAAAGCAGTGGACCCCGTGGGTAATCGTCTCTATGTCGGCAATCTTTCATTCAATACCACCCAAGACACCCTTCAGGCAGAATTCTCGGCCATCGGTGAGGTTCGCGAAGTGGGCATGCCCATCGATCGCGAAACCGGCAAGCCCCGTGGCTTTGCCTTCGTGACCATGGGCTCGGATCAGGCTGCCAGCGCAGCCATCCAGCAGCTCAATGGCAAGAACCTCGATGGCCGCGCCATCAAGGTCAACGAAGCCGAAGAACGCCCCGCTCGTAGCGGCGGCGGCGGTGGCGGCGGTGGTGGATACGGCGGCGGCCGCCGCTAAGCGGTCGTTTCCAAATATCCGGCGTTCCAAACGAAGTGATTCCATTTCGCTTTTGGTCGCTTGTTCTCCGGCCGGCGGTAATTCGCCGGCCTTTTTTTGTCCGGTTCTTTTTTGTGTCCGGCTCTTTCTAATTGTCGGCTTCGACGTGCTTTTTGAAGTTGTTCAGGATGGCCTGCCACCCGCCCCGCTGCATTTCGACGGACTGGGTTTCCTCGCCATCGAACGTCACGGCCACCTTGACCCCACCTGGGACTTCGCTGAACTCGATCTGGGCGGTCCGTTCCCCGAATGCGTACTCGATCCGCTTGTTCTCCACGACCTTGGTATAGGTCCCGGCGAAATCGAAGCCGAAGCTACCGTCCTTTGCCTCCATGCGCGAAGAGAACGCTCCGCCCTCGCGCAAATCCACGTTTGAGGCGGTCGTATGCCAATCCTCCGAGGCCGCATTCCATTTCATGATGTCGGCCGGGGTATTATAGGCGCGCCATACCTTTTGGATGGGGGCGTCCACGGTGGTTTCAACGTTGATCTTCATGGGGGCATCTCCTTTATGCGACCCAAAAACTAATCAATTACCCCGCCTCAATGGACCAACGCCTCGTCGTATGCGGCCTGCAAGGCCTTCAAGTCGAATTTCTTCATGGAAAGGAACGCCTGGGTCACGCTGGCAACCTGGTCCCGGGTGCCCTCCCGCAGCATCTCCTCCATCATCGTCGGCGCCACCTGCCACGACACGCCGAAGGAATCCTTGAGCCATCCGCACTGCTCGGCTTCGGGAACCGCCGAAAGCTTTTGCCAGTAATAATCGATATCCGCCTGGGTGTCGCAACGGACCAGCAGGGAAACCGCCTCGTTGAAGGCGAAGCCGTGTTCCCCAGGGCCGTCCATTGCCGACAGCCACTTCCCCTCCAACATGAAATCCGCGAACATGACCGTCCCCTCGCGGTTTGGCTCCTGCCCAGGTCCGTACGGGATGAACAACCCGCGTTTGGAGTTCCGGAACACGGAGAGATACAGGTCCACGGCGGCCTTCGCCCGGCCGTAGTTCTTGTCGGTGAAAATGAGGCTGGGAAGAATGGCCGGCCGCGGGTCGCCATCGGGTTTTCCGATCATCAATTGCCAGGAGAGGCCGTACTTGTCCTGGATCCAGCCGTAACGTTCGCTGAAGGGATACTTTTCGAGGGGCATCAGAACCTTTCCCCCCGCGGCCAGGCTCTCCCAAACCGCGTCCAATGTCTTGCGCGCTTCCTTTTCAGGAGAGGGGGCCTGCCCGAAGAAAAGCGGATCGAAATTCACGATGAACGAGATGGACGGATTGAATTTGAACAGGGGACCGGCGCTGATGGCCATGAAATCCTGCCCCCATAGATTGAAGGAAACGATATCCGCATCGCCGGAAGGGGTCCCCTCGATGGTGGCCGTCGAAACCACCTTGGATTCCGGGAACACCGAGGCATAGAATGCTGCGGCCTGCTTGGCCTCCTTGTCATACCATAAATGGGGAATGATTCTTTGCATGTTCGGCTTCATGGCGCGCCTCCTGGGTCCGGTTCCGCACCGGGTGTGTTTGGTTGTGACTGTTCAAGTAAACAAAATCTTCAAAAAGATGAAGGTCAAACTAAATGCCCCCCGTTCCTGTTTCGAAAGCGATTCTGTTGCGTTTTCGGGAGCCGTCCCGGTTTTTCCCATTTTCCGGGATCGGATGGGGGAAATGCGACACGCACCTCAAATCATCACGAAAGCCTGCCTCAGCCCGGGATAACGGATTCTGGCGGGCTTTGCCCCGGAAATTTTACCGATTCTGGACCGCATTTTGGAGAACTTGCCCCTATAATATTCCACATACATCACGGAATGATATCGTTATGGAAAATTCCCGCCGCCTCCTTTTTCTCACGGTCGCCTTCGCCGCGACCCTCCCTGCTTACCCTGCATCCGAATGCGATACCTGGCAGGATCGTCACCCGGATTGGATTTTCTGCGACGATTTCGAAAAAGGCGGAGCGCTGGTCGCCCCCAACCGGTATTGGGAATATGAAAACAATGCCGGCGATTTCAAGCCCGTAGCCGGAACCGGCATCCGGGGCGGCACGGCCATGCGGGCCTTGTGGCAAACCGGCGAGGTGGAAGCCGGAAACCTGAAACTCGGATTCGGACGCACTCCCTCGGCGACCTTCAGCAAAGGCATACGCCCCAACTCCGATTTCCGCGAAATCTACTACCGCATGTTCGTCCGGATGCAAAAGGGATTCAAGGGCAACCCCTTCAAACTGTCGCGCGCCACGGTGATGGCCAAGGCGGATTGGTCCCAGGCGATGATCGCGCATGTATGGGGCCAGGATGCCGGGGACAAGCTGCAACTGGATCCTGTCCGCTGCACGGACGTAGTCGGCTCGGTGAAATGCACCGGATACAACGATATGGCCAACATCCAATGGATCGGTGCCAAAGCGGGATCGACCCGCCTGTTCGACGGCACGCATAACGATGCCTGGGTATGCGTGGAGACGCACGTAAAACTCAACGATGCGGGAGCCTCCAACGGCCTCCAGGAATTCTGGCTCGGCGATACCCTGGAAGCCAAGCGTGAGGGCCTGAATTTCCTGGGCTCCTACTCGGCCTACGGCATCAACAGCGTGTTCCTGGAAAACCACTGGAACACGGGCTCACCCCAGGTGCAGGAACGCTATTTCGACAACTTCGTGGTGTCGACGAAGCGCATCGGATGCGCGGAGAGCGCCGCTACGGGAATCCAGGTTCCTTCTCACGGCAGCCGCTCCTCCAACGTCCCCTCCATCGGTCTCCCGACGGGAACGGCTGCGGGAATGGTCATCTTGGCCGAGGGCGGTGAGTGGTCGTTGAATGGCCGGAAAATCGGCGTCCCCGTCCCGAATCACGTCCGCTAGCTCACGCCGCCATCGCCCCCACCCCGCTCTTCTCCCCCTCCGCATACGCCGGATAGCTCCGCATCCCCTCCTTCAACCGCTGCGACGCGATCCCGAAGTCCACCTGGTTCGGCAACCACTCCGCCACCCGCACCTGATCGGCCTCCACCGAGAACGTGCCCCACTCTTCGCTGACCTTGCCCCACACCTCCAGCAGGTTGCCGCTGAAAGGCACCTGCCCCGCCAGCGTATCGCCCCACTTCTCCAGCGCATCCGGCCAGAAAATCACGTCCAGATGCCCGGTGTTGTCGCCCAAGGTGAGAAACTTCATGTAACGATCACTGTGCGCCACCGGGTGTAACCGATCAGTTACGGGCACGCCCAGCACCTTCACGCGCTTGCCTACGTGGTGGCGCAGTTCGGTCGCGCGCACGGCGTTGCGGGCCAGGATGTGGTGCTCCACCACGTCCAATAGGTTGGCGGAAAGCACGTAGCCCAGCATACGCAGCTCGTTCAGGCATTTCTGCATCAGGGAGTAGTCGCGCAGGCCGGCCTCGGTGAAGCCCTGGGGCAGGCCCGCGCGGCGGCGGCCCGCGTCGGAGAGGGAACCGGGGCCTACGGTGGCCAGCAGTTCGCGTTCTTGGGATACGCCGTTACCCCAAGCGCCCGCGCCCCTGCCGCTTACCACGCCCGGCAGGCCCGATGCCCCAAACGCTCCGAACGGTTCCCCAAAACCGCCGAAGAGATCCGCCTGCGCGGGCCGGATTTTCGCGTAGGCGGCATCCAATAGATACAGCAGTTCAGGCTGCGCCATATTGAAGCAGCCCATGCCCCCCGCCAGGATCAGGTTCTCGGCCTCGCGCTTGTGCAGGGGCACCCGCTGGAGCAGATCGATCAGGTCCTTGAACGGGCCTTTCTCCTCGCGCTCCTGCACCAGCACTTTGAGCGCGGCCTCGCGGCAATCACGCACCGGCGCCAGGCCCGGGCGGATCCACTTGTCCCGGCCATGATAGGCCAGGCGGGAGGCGTTCACGTCCAGGGGCAGGATCTTCAAGCCCCAGCGGCGGGCCTCATCCAGGTATACGTCGCGGTTGTAGAACCCGTGCCGGTTGGTGATCACGGACGACAGGAATTGCGCCGGGTAGCGGGACTTGAGATGCGCGCATTGGTAGGACAGCTCCGCGTAGCTGGCGCTGTGGGACTTGCAGAAGGAGAAGCCGGAGAAGGAGGCGATGCGCTGCCATAGCTCTTCCGCCTGAGGCCCCGTAAAGGGCGGCTGGTGTCGTTGCGGGTCCATGCAGCCGGCCACGAAATCCCGCTGGATGCGGATCCATTCCTCCTGGGCCGGTGAACCCTCGTGCTGGCTGTTCATCATCTTGCGCACGCGGTCGGCGGTCTTGAAGCTGAGGCCGGCCACATCATGGCAAATGCGGATCACGTCCTCCTGGAACGCGCATACGTCGTGCGTCTCGCCCAGCACCGGTTCCAGGGACGGATGCAGGAATTCCCAATCCTTGATGTCGTCTTTCATCTTGCGGTGCCTTTCCACGAAGGTTTTGCAATAGGCCGTGCCGGCGGGGCGGATGAGGCTGGAGGTGATCACGATTTCCGGGAAGGTCTCGGCCTTGGCCCGCTGGTTCAGGCGCATCTGGGCCGGACTCTCGATGTAGAAGACCCCGCGGGTCCTGCTTTCTTTCATCATGCGGTGCACGGCGGGATCGCGGAAGCATTTCTGGATGTCCCATATTTCCGGATCGGGCAGGCCCTGCTGCTCCACCTGGAACAGGGTATCGCGCAACACCGATAGCGAACCATTGCCCAACAGATCGAACTTGATCAGGCCAAGCTCATCGATGCCGTTGTGCATATCGATCTGGGTGATGAGACGAGCGGCTCCAAACGCGCCGCTCGCGGCGCTCCTGCTCCATTCGCACGCCACGTGCCTCCAGATGGGCTGGTTGGTGATGATGAGCCCGCCGGGGTGCTGGCCCAGGAAGCGGGGCTTGCCCTTGAGGCGTTCGGCCCAGGCCAGGATGTGGCGGATTTGATCGTCGTCGAGGCGGCGGGATTTGGTTTCGAAGCTGTCGAGCACGGTGGTGGCCTGCTCATCCGAGTAGCCGAACACCTTGGCGGTTTCACGGAAGGCGGCGCGGCTGCGGAAGGTGTTGGTGGTGCAGGTGATGGCGACGTTGTCGCGGCCGAAGCGTTCCACCATCCATTTGAGGGCCAGGTCGCGTTCGTCCCAGCCGAAATCGAGATCAGCGTCGGGCGGGGCCGCGCGGTCCTCGTTGAGAAAGCGTTGGAAGTAGAGGTTGAGGGCGATGGGATCGAGATTGCACACGTCCAGGTTGTAGAAGGTGATGGAGTTGGCCCCGCTGCCGCGCAGGATGGTGCAGTCGCGCCCGCGGCGGTATTTGCTCCCCAGGGTGGCCCCGGCCCAGTCGCGCACCTCCTTGACCATGAGGAAGTAGGACGAGTAGCCCAGCTTCTTGATGACCTGGAACTCGGTCTCCTGGATCTTGCGGGCGGCCTCGAATTGGGGCGTGCCCCCGTACTTGCGGTGCAGGCCTTCGAGCGCCACCTGGGACAGCCAGGTATCCGGCGTGTGACCCTTGGGCACGGCGATAACGGGCATGATCCATTTGCCCAGCTCCAGCCTGGCTTCGCAATCGGCGGCGATGCGGGCCGCATTCTCCAGGGCGTCGGGACGATCGGGGAACAGCTCCGCCATCTGATCCTCCGAACGCATCCAGGCCCCTTCGGGCGCGGTCTCGCCGGGCTTGAGGCGCGAGAGGGTGGAGTTGAGATCGATGGCGCGCAGGATGCGGTGCAGCTCATGATCGGCCTTGGCCAGGAACCGGCAATCCCCCGCGGCGACCACAGGCAGCGACCAGGCTTCGCACAGGGCTTCGATGGCTTTGCTCCGCTCGCGGGTTTCCGCGGAGTGGCGCTGCAGTTCGCCATGGAGGCGCGCGCGGTTGGGACCCTCGTGCAGGGCCTTGAGAGGGCGCGGGAAGGCCGTGAGCAGATACAGATCCGGCCAATCCCTGGAGAAGGCCGCCGCGAAGGTGAACGCAGCCGGATCCTTCTGGCGGCGCGTGGTGAGCTCGCAAAGGTCGCCGTAGCCTTTGGCATTGCGGGCCAGCAGCACCACGGTTTCCCCCGGACGCGCGGCTTCGTTCAGCTCCACGCCCAGCACGGGGCGGAGGCCCTGCGCCTCGCACTCCTTATGGAACAGGATCAGGCCGCTCATGCGATTGCTGTCGGTCAGCGCCAGCGACTTCATCCCGAGCGCCTTGGCGCGCGCGACAAGGTCCTTGATGGCGGGCACTCCGGACAGGAGCGAGTATTCCGAATGGACGTGAAGATGGGCAAAAGCGGGGGCAAACAACCGGGGATTCGGGTTCAGGCTCATACTGCACAAATGTACAGTATTTATCCGGCCCGAATCCAGGAAATCGTATGCCGAATTCAAGGCGGAATCAAAGCCTTTTGGGTTTTTGGAGGCTGGGGGCCGGAAAGAGCGGTGTCAAAAGGCGGAAGCAGGCTTGGATACTTACACTTTTCCCATGTGCTACGCCTATAAACCCGTGCGCGGCGAGGACGGGACCATCTATAAGGTGCCGCTCAGGGAATTCCGCCTGCTGGAGCTGGAAGGCCGCATCAAGCCCAGCCCTGATGGCTACCACTACGCGCGCGCTACCATCGGGGTGATCCTGATCCTGGACGGGGCCGTGAAAACGGCGCCCATGCGTTGGGACTTCGTACCCCGCGACTACCTGTCGGCCTATCCGGACATGAGGTTGCAAGAAGTGCTTAAAAAAAAGGACTCGCGGAAGGAGAATCCCGACACGGGAAAGCCCTGGGGATTCGAAGCGTACAATGCCCGCTCCGAAACCATAAGGACGCGTTACAGCTTCAAGGACTCATGGAAGGAGGGAAAGCGCTGCATCATTCCCGCGACCTCGTTCAAGGAACGCCCCAACATGGAAAAGGCGCCCTTGAAAACCAAAGGCCGGGAATACGAAATCGCCCTCGACCAGCCTTACTTCCTGGGCGGGATATGGGACAAGTGGGAGCGCAATGGCGAAACCCTGTATTCCTGTTCCGTGATCACCATGGATTCCGAGGGGCTGAAAAAAATCTCCGACATCTGGCATGAACGGCATCCATTCCTGATGACGCCGGAACAGGTGGATCCCTGGCTGGATCCCAAGATCAGTCCGGCGCAAGCCTTCAGGATGATCCGTCAATTGGATGATACGCACATGGAGGTGCGGGAGATCAACGCAAGCCCGCAAATATCCCTGTTCGAGGGGCTGGAGGAGTGAAATCCGCTTACTTTAGCGAGTCGCGGGAATCCGATTTAAGTACACCTATAATTTAGGTGTTATCACCTACATTATAGGTGTATATTCAAGGTATGCTTTCCATCCTTTTCAATTCGGCCCTTCGCGAAAAAATCCTCTATTATCTGGTGGAGACTGGAGAGGCGTATAGTACCGAGCTATCGGAGAACTTCAAGGCGAGCCTTTTCGCCGTGCAAAACCAACTGCAACGATTGGAAGACGCCGGGGTTCTCGTCAGCCGGAGCATCGGAAAAACGAGGATGTACACATTCAATCCCAGGTATTTCCTTCTGAAAGAACTGATCGCATTGCTGAAACGAAGTTTCGCGGAATTGTCCGAGGAGGAAGTCAGGACATTCTACCGGCCTCGTAAACGGCCCCGGCGCCAGGGTAAACCGCTATGAAAATCAAAATGGGGCTACAGGAATTGGCCCAATATACCTACCAAGGATTGAAGAGGGAGGGAATCGAAGTCACGCTTTCCGGAGGGGCCTGCGTTTCCATTTATACGGACAACGCTTTTCAATCAGGAGATCTTGATTTCATCCGACAAGGAACGGACAGCATTGAACGGGTATCTACCGCCATGACCGCAATGGGTTTCAAGAATCATGGTAGGCATTTCACGCATCCGGACAGCGAGTTATTCGTGGAGTTTCCACGGCCACCCCTCACCGTAGGTGAAGAAACGCCGAAATCCGTTTTAGAATATCCGATAACTTCCCGTTTGGGCCGAATCAAGGTCAGGATGCTTTCTCCCACGGACTGCATCAAAGACCGGCTCTGCGGATTCTACTATTGGAACGACCTTCAATCCCTGGATCAAGCGGTAATGGTTGCGAAGCATAAAAGGGTCGACGGCAAGGAAATTGAACGCTGGTCCAAAGCGGAAAGAATGTCTGAAAAACATGCCATCTTCAAAGAAGCGCTCGCGAAAAAGAGGAAGAAGAATTCGGAATGACCGCGAACCCGACAATCCTCTTCGACGGCGTCTGCAACCTTTGCAACGGCTCCGTGAAATTCATCCTCAAGTGCGACCGGGCCGGGCTTTTCCGCTTCGCCCCTTTGCAGTCCCAGGCCGGCCATGCCGAGCGGAAGCGCCTGGGCCTGGATACCCATGCGGCCCCGAGCGTGGTATTGGTGGAAGGCGACCGCAGCTACAACCGCTCCACCGCCGCGCTCCGCATCGTGAGGCTGCTTGGCTGGCCGTACAAAATCCTGTTTCCGCTCATCTTGCTGCCCAGACCCCTGCGCGATCTGGGATATGACTTGATTGCAGCCAACCGGTACCGTATCTTCGGGAAACGCGGGGCTTGCATGCTGCCGACGCCGGAAATACGGGCGCGGTTCCTGGACGGATCGGACAAGGAGAATCCATGAAGATGAATTCGAACACCATACTCATCACGGGCGGCGCTTCCGGGATCGGTTTCGCCTTGGCGGAACGGTTCCTGGAAGCCGGCAACGACGTACTCATTTGCGGCCGCCGCGAGGACAAGCTTAAGGAAGCGAAGGCCAAGCATCCGGAAATGAATACCTTCGCCTGCGACGTGGGCCAGCCGGAAGGCCGCCGGCAACTGTTGGATTGGACGGCGCGATCATTTCCAAGGCTGAATGTGCTGGTCAATAATGCGGGTATCCAGAAAATGGTGGACCTGCAAAGCGGGCCGGAGTGGGAATCCCTGCGGGAAGAGCTGGCCATCAATCTGGACGCGCCCATCCATCTGTCAGCCTTGTTCCTGCCGCTGTTGCTGGCGCAAAAGGATGCGGCCATCGTAAACGTCACCTCAGGATTATCCTTTACCCCGCTGGCCAATGTGCCGGTCTACTCGGCCACCAAGGCGGCCCTGCATTCCTTCACCCTGTCCTTGCGGCACCAGCTTGCGGGCACGTCCGTCGAAGTGGTGGAAGTCATTCCTCCCGCGGTGGACACGGACCTGGGCGGCGTGGGCCGGCACACCTTCGGCGCCAATCTCAAGACCTTTACCGATTCCATCTGGGAGCAGTTGCGCTCCGGCGCATCCGAGGCCGCCTACGGCATGGCGGCCGAGGCCAGCAGGGCATCCCGGGAACAGTTGGACCTGGCCTTCGCGCGCATGAACCAAGCCCGCTGATTCTATGTCCTGCTGATTGCGGCCAACACGGCGTACGCCACTTCCTCGCCGCAGATGTCGGAATGGTTCTTCACGTAGTCATCGGCGAGCAGGTTGTGGAACTTGCCGGCGTTGAACTCATAGGGCTTACCCACCGCCAGCAGTTTCGCGTTCACGGCTTCCGGAGTCAGTTGCGCCCCGTTGCGGCCCAGTCCCCCGAACTTGTCGTTCTTGTCGCCGATGCCGGCGGCCACCTGGCCTCCCAGGAGCGAAGCCAAAGGATAGGCGAGGCCCACGGCCTTGTCGTTGGCCGTGCAGGTCGCGATGATGGGGCCGCGGACCTGTTTGTTCGCGAGCACGTTGCGGAAAGCCCCCGCATGCACGCCGTCCCACTTATCGGAAAAGCCGTAATGCGAAAAGGCCGCTTGCAACAGGGACAGGGAGTCGATGGGCAGCGCTTTGTCCGCGCCGGATTTGTCCAGGCTGGAGGTGGCCGAAGTCAGTAGGCGGCAGCCGAAGCTGTGGCCCACGAAATGCAGCTTGAGAGGCGCGTGCAGGTTCTTGATTTCGCGGAGAAGCGGGGCCAGACCTTTGCTTCCCACCGCGCCGGCGCGCGCCTTCATCTGGTAATAAGTGGTGAAGTTGAGCACGTTCAAGGCCGCGGCCTTCACGCCCGCGAAGAAAGCGCCTATGCCGGCCGCGCCGCCATGGCCCATACCGGGTCCGCCCATGCCCGGTCCCGCGGCCGCGCCTCCATGGGACGTGCCGGCCGCGCCCCGGGTGTGTCCGGAGACGATGAGGGGTACCGGTCTGCCCAGCCGGTTCATGATCTCGCCGCCGTCGAGCTTGAAGAAATCATGCGAGGCGTCTTCTGCCCCTTCCTTGCCTGACGCGGCGCCGGCCGCTTGCGAATCCACCACGGAACGGATCAGTTCCGCGAACTCCTTGCGGGCCGCGGGGCTGTTCTCCAGCTTCGGCACCAGGGTTTTGGCCTGCTTCAGTTTGGCGTCCGCGTCCTTGCCGCCGAAGAATCCCTGCAAGGCGTTGAGCTGTTCCAGAATGGCCTTGTCCGGAACGCCCGCGCCGAGGCCGGCCGCGCCGCTGGGAATAAGCTCCTGATCGGCGAACTTCTTGGACGGCCACAGCACGGCGGCCACGGCGAATTTGCGGCCGGCGATGCCGGGCAGGCCCGCGTCCATGCGCTTGCGGAAACTGGCGAAGAACTTCTGGTACAGGTCCCGGGCCTCGGCCATGTCATTGTTCCAGCCATGGGAAATCACGATCAGGTCGGTGGTGCCGCCCGGCTGCAAGGCCGCCTTAAGCGCCTTGGATTGGGCGGGATCGGATGCCGCGCCTTCCTTGTCGAATTCGATTTCGAAATAGGGAAATCCGGAAAGTGCGCTCATGGTATCCTCCAGTTCAGACCGATTGGATGGCCCGCATCAGGTCGACGAGCCCGTTGCCTTGGAAATATCTTTCACGTTTGAGATCCGTCGCGGTTTCCGCGAAAATGGCCTTGACCTTCTCAGGCTGCCCGATGAACTCGCGGCGCACCGACAGGAAGGCGGCGATGACGCCGGAAACGTGGGGAGCCGCCATGCTCGTCCCGCTGTGCTCGCGGTAGTCGCATTCGCCCCCGGTCTCGGCTTCGATCTCCGCGCGGGGCTTGCCCGCGGCGCAGGACAGGATTTTCTCCCCCGGCGCGACCATGTCGGGCTTCAAACGTCCGTCCCCCGTCGGACCCTTGGAGGAGAAATACGAGACTCCATAGACGTGAGGGCTGTCCTTGTGGGTGGAACCGACCGTAATCGCCAACTGGGAATTGCCCGGATCATTGATGCTCAGATCCATGCCCGAGGCCACCGCGCCTTTGAAGGCGTCGTTGACGTAGGCGTAACCGGTGTTTCCGGCCGCGACCACGACCACGACGCCGGACCGTACCAGGCGATCCACTTCCACGCACAGGGGGCTCTGGCCGCAGGCGAACCATTCCGGATCGAAATCATAGCCCAGGCTCATGTTCACGCCGTGGATGCGCAGATGGCGGCCATGGGAGTTGACTTCCTGCACATAGTCCAGGGCCGCGATGAGGTTGCTGACCTGTCCCCCGCCATCGTCGTCCAGGACCTTGAGGCTCGCCAGCCTGCAGAGGGGTGCCATGCCGGCGATGGAGGTGATGGCCAGCTTAAGGTATCCGATCTCGCCATGTTCGTCACGCTGCTTGACGAATCCGCAACGGTCTCCGTTCTTCACCTCTCCGCCGATGATGCCGGCCACGTGGGTGCCGTGCCCGAAGACGTCCTTGAGCGGCGCGTCGCCGCCGGTAAAGTCCTTATGGAAAGCCTCCTCGCCCTTGGGCGAGAGGTTGTCGTGCAAGGCGAAATGCGCATGATCGCCTTTGATGCCTGAGTCCATCACGGCCCAGACCATTCCCCTGCCTTCAGCCGAAAACGAAAAGCGGGCCGCGTCGGCCTTGACCGTGCGCGCGGATCGGTCGATGAATGCCTGGACCTTGAAATCGGGCCAGATCTTATAGATGGAATGGAATAACCCCTGGCGATCGCCTTTCAGCCTGCCCTTCACGGGTTCGATCGCTTCCATGGCTTTGCCCGCAGTCGATCCGGCGGGAGCGGTGGACTTTCCTGCCGCCCCATGCGCGCGGTTGATCCCGGCGACCTTCGCGGCAGTCGCGCTCATGGCCGTCGCCTTCCTATATCGATCCCGGGAAACCAGTTCCCGGAGAACCTTGGTCTGGATGGAGCCGAACAGATATTGCTCGCTGTTCTGATCGCGCAGACGATTGCGGGCCGGGTCCGCCCGCAAATCCTTCAGGACCTCTTCGAGCCGGGCCCGGACCATTTCCCGGGCGACCTGCCTTCCCCCGGGGAAATCCAGGTTCAAATCGATGATGACGTCATGGGCTTCTCCGCGGGGCTTATCCTTCTGCAATTGCCGCAGCAAAGGCATGGAGATGATGCTGCTATCCAAGGCATCGGGATTGAAGCCGGCGTTTGCCGATTCGGCGGGTGCTGAGCGGGGTTTGACGGGTTTTTTCGGCACGGGTTTTCTTGACATTAAAGTTCCCGGTTATGGACGTTCTGCGCTTGGTAAAGGTAACACATTCGCGTTTAGGGTCCGTCGGGATTCCAAAGCCTGGGATCCGGAAAGTGGTTATCCAGCGGCATGCCGATTCCGATGGATCCGCTTCTGGTTTTGAACTGGTTTTTTCACTATGGCTGCTAGCACGAGAACTCGGCGAGGAAACGCATTGAAGAAAGCCGGGGCCGCTTTGCGAAAAAATGAATGGGGTTACCAAATGCGCGCCGAAATCGACAGCAGTTAACGCTTTCCTACCGTCTGTAGGAACGGTACTTTATATCTGGGCCGTCGCAGTACCGCGCCCATACCAGGAGGTCCAATGGCCGGAAACCATACCCCCAATCACGCCATCATCGACGAAGATCCGGACTTGACTGAAGCTCAGCCGCAAAAAAAAGGAAAGAAACCGGGCAAAGGCGGTTCCCGCAAGGGGTTTGTTTCCAAGAACGAAATCGAGGATATGACAATCTTCGACAAGGAACCGGGAAAATCGCCAAGCAAAGACTCGTCCTGAAGAGGATTCACAAGGAGATTCCATTGACCTCGCCGGCTTCCTTAAAGGAGAATGAGGAAAACCTTCCCGGTCAGGCATGCGCGAACTTCGGTATTTTCTCGAGCTTTCCGATGCCACTCATCGTGACCAGGATCCGATATCATATGCGGTTGCCGAAGGCCTTTTAGGAAGCATGGCCTGGAACCTGCCGGATGGTGATTCTCCGGGAGAAGATGGGGAACCGGTCGCCCCCTTCATGTTGTTCCTGGACGAAGGCGAATCCTTTTTCATGGTCATGCCTGAGTCGTCGGTCAACGGCCCGCAGCCGGACGGTTTCCGGGTGACGGCCCGGGTGCTGGACAAATGGAATCTCCTCGGCATGCTCTCCAAAGACAAGACCTTCACCTTGAATTTCGGCCTCATCGGATTAGAAGACGCCTTGTCGTTGCTGAAGTTATTCTATGAAGACAACTACCCGGCATTGCGCTCTTTGGAAAAGGGAATGAGCCAGAACTACAGGCCCTGAAGCAGAGCCGTCCCCTTAGCAGGCTACCGGATCGGCGATCCGACTCGAAAATGCCCACTGTACATTTGGGCAGCATTATTTAGATTCTAAGATCATGATCCAGAACGTCCGGACCGATCCTTTGGCCGCTTTCCATCCCGCCATCTCAGCCTGGTTCCGGGACAAGCTGGGCGAACCCACTCCGGTGCAGGAACGCGCCTGGGAAACCATCCGGGGCGGAACGCATACCCTGATTGCGGCGCCCACCGGTTCGGGCAAGACCTTGGCTGCTTTCTTGACCATTCTCAACGATTTCGTGGAACAGGCCTGTCGCGGCGATCTCGAACGGCAAACCACCGTGGTTTACGTTTCCCCGTTGAAGGCTTTGAGCAACGACGTGGAAAAGAACCTGAACCGGCCCCTGCGGGAAATCCAGGATGCCCTATTCGCTTCGAATCTGCGCAAGATCGACATCCGCGTGGCCGTGCGCACGGGCGATACGCCCCCGGCGGAACGCGCCGCCATGATCAAGGCCCATCCGCATATCCTCATCACCACCCCCGAGTCCCTGTTCCTGTTGCTCACCAGCAAGCGGGGACGCGATATGCTGAAAAACGTGCGCACGGTGATCGTGGACGAAATCCACGCCCTGGTCGGCGAGAAGCGCGGAGCCCATCTGGCCCTGTCCTTGGAGCGCCTGCAGGAATTGGCGGGCGAAACCCTGGTGCGCATCGGCCTTTCGGCCACGCAGAAGCCCATCGAAGAGGTCTCGCGCTTCCTCACCGGCGGCGCGCCCTGCTCCATCATCGATACCGGCCATCGCCGCAATCTGGATCTGCAAATCGAAATGCCGGATTCGCCGCTCACGGCCGTGATGGCCAATGAGGTGTGGGACGAGGTCTATTCACGCATCGAACAGTTGGTCACGCAGCATCAGACGACCTTGCTATTCGTCAATACCCGCCGCCTCGCCGAGCGCATGGCCCACCGGCTCAGCCAATCCCTGGGCGAAGACAAGGTCGCGGCCCATCACGGCAGCCTCTCCAAGGATCGCCGCTTCAGCGCCGAGCAACGCCTCAAGTCCGGACAACTGGCGGTGCTGGTCGCGACCGCCTCTCTGGAGCTTGGCATCGACATAGGTTCGGTGGACCTGGTCATCCAGATCGCCTGCCCCAAATCCATCTCGGCCCTGCTCCAGCGTGTCGGCCGATCCGGCCATGCTGTGGGCGGCACGCCCAAAGGGCGCATCTTTCCCCTGACCCGGGACGAATTGATCGAAGCCGCGGCGCTCATCGACGCGGTGCGACGCGGAGAACTGGACACGCTGAGCATCCCGGCCAAGCCCCTGGACATCCTGGCCCAGCAGATCGTGGCCGAGACGGCCTGCCGGGAATGGGGAGGCGAGCAATTGTACCGGGTGTTCAAACGCGCCTATCCCTACCGCGATCTGCTGTTGGAGGAATTCCGCGAGATCACGGAAATGCTCGGCCAGGGCTTCACCACCCGCCGCGGACGGCGCGGGGCCCACGTGCATCTGGACGGCGTGAACGATCGCCTCCGGGGACGCCAGGGCGCGCGCCTCACCGCGCTGACCAACGGCGGGGCCATCCCGGACACCTTCGACTACGACGTGAAGCTGGAGCCGGGAGGCACCCTGCTCGGTTCCGTGAACGAGGATTTCGCCATCGACAGCCGCGCCGGCGATATCTTCCAGTTGGGCAACAACAGTTGGATGATCCTGCGATTGGAGGGCAGCACCATGCGCGTCGCGGACGCGCATGGGCACCCGCCTACCATCCCATTCTGGTTCGGCGAAGCCCCGGGGCGCAGCCAGGCCTTCTCGACAGCGGTCTCGCGCCTGCGCGAGGACATTTCCGACCGCCTGGGCGGGATCGCACCGCTACAGGAACGGGTGGAGATCGAAGGCTCCGGCCCCGGCGCCCCCTGGAAGCGTTCTTCCCTGGATCTGCTCATGGGTGATCTGGGCCTGCCGGAACCGGCGGCCGAACAGATCATCGACTACCTGGCTTCGGCCAAACTCGCCCTGGGGGTGATGCCGAGCCGGGGCACCTTGGTGCTGGAACGTTTCTTCGACGACGCCGGGGACATGCACATGGTTCTGCATTCCCCCTTCGGCAGCCGCGTGAACCGGGCTTGGGGCCTGGCCCTGCGCAAGCGCTTCTGCAAAAAGTTCAATTTCGAATTGCAGGCCGCAGCCACCGAGGACGGCATCATTCTCTCTCTGGGCGCCACCCACAGCTTCCCGCTGGAAGAGGTATTCCAATACCTGCGTTCGGGGTCGGTGCGGCATATTCTGATCCAAGCGCTATTGGATGCGCCCATGTTCGAAGTGCGCTGGCGCTGGAACGCCACCCGTGCTTTGGCCATTCAGCGCAACCGCAACGGCAAGAAGGTTCCGCCCCAGCTCCAACGCATGGCCGCGGAGGATCTGGTCGCCCTGGTCTTCCCGGATCAACGCGCCTGTTTCGAGAACATCCAGGGCGAGCGCGAAGTCCCGGATCATCCCCTGGTGCGCCAAACCATCGACGATTGCCTGCACGAAGCCATGGACATCGGCGCATTGGAAAGCCTGCTGGGCGACATCGAAGGAGGTCGACTGATCCTGGAGGCGCGGGACCTGAAGGAGCCTTCGCCCCTGGCCCAGGAAGTCATCAATGCCCGGCCCTACGCGTTCCTGGACGACGCGCCCCTCGAAGAGCGCCGCACCCGGGCCATCCAGAGCCGCCGCTACCTGGATCCGGCCGAAGCCGGCGATCTGGGCCGCCTGGACCCCCAGGCTATCGCCGCCGTACGCGAGGAAGCCTGGCCGCAGGTGCGCGGTGCGGACGAATTGCATGACGCTCTGATGCTGACCGGGTTTCTGACGGAAGCCGAAATCTCGGAATGGATCGACCCGCTGGAAACCCTCAAGGCGGACCGGCGCGTGGCCTGCCTGCGTCCCGTGGCCCGATCGGTATCGCCGGACGGCGGCATCGAAATCGGTTCAGGAACGGTATGGGTGGCCGCGGAACGCTTGGCCCAGGCCCGGGCCGCCTTCCCCGGCGCCGAAATCGCGTGGTCCGGTTCCTGCCAACCATTGGCCGCGATCGACCCGACCACGGCCCAACCCGCAACGCCCGCTGTCGGGCCCGGCTCCGGAACCGACGCGCCCGTACGCGCCTGGCAGATCCGGGAATGGACTGAAGAAGAAGCCCTGGTGGAACTGACGCGCGGCCGCCTGGAATCCCTGGGTCCCGTACGTAGCGCCGAAATTACCGCATCCTTGGGGTTACGTCCGGAACGCGTCGAAATCGCGCTCTTGGCCCTGGAGCAGGAGGGGTTCGTCCTGCGCGGCCGCTTCACCCCCGGCGCCATCGATATCGAATGGTGTGAACGCCGGCTGCTCGCGCGCATCCACCGGTACACCTTGGCGAAGCTGCGTCGCGAAATCGAACCCGTGGCGGCGGCCGACTACCTTCGTTTCCTGTTTTCCTGGCATGGATTGCAAGCCTTCCCTCCGGGACGCGCCTCCTTCGATCGCGCGGATCGGACATCCGCCTCCGGAATGCCCCTCCCTGGCTTCCCCGGTAACGATAACCCCGGCGACGTTTCGTCTCCCTATCTGGCCGTCAACCATGATCACGCCACGGGACCGGAAGGGGTCGAAGCCGTATTATCCCGGCTGGAAGGCTTTGAAGCCCCCTGCGCCGCCTGGGAGAGCGAAATCCTTCCGGCCCGGCTCGCCGGCTACGAACCCGCCTGGTTGGACCTCCAGTCCCTGTCCGGAAACTTTATCTGGGGCCGCGTCCGCCCCGGCCTGCAACCCCAGGGGGTGGAGGGCCGCAAGCCCGGACCGGTTAAAGCCACGCCTATCGCCTTCCTGGGCCGGCAGAACCTGGATCACTGGCTTTCGGTACAGGCCCTGAGCACCCGGTCGGACCCGGGTGGGACCGGTGGTTGGCAGGCCCTGGAACCAGGTTTTACGGGGGCTCCAGTGGAGCCCCACGGGACCGCGGCCGCGCGCATGCTCGCCCATCTCCGGCAACGGGGGGCCTCCTTCTGGCGTGACATCCTTTGGGAAACGGGTTTGACCGCGGGGGAGGCGCGCGAGGCCATCGCGGAGCTGGTGGCCTTGGGCTGGCTGACCTCGGACGGATTCCGGGGATTGCGCGCATTGTTACAAGGTGGTACAGGAAAAGATGCCTCTGCGGGGCTGGAACGATCTGGCCGCTGGTCTTTGTTGCGGCAAATCCAGGGATTCCGGCCCGATTCAGCCCCTCCCGAAGGTCGTGAAGTCTTGCGCCCGGGCCGGACCGAAGCCGTTCGGAGCAGTCGCCAGGATAATCCCGCTTTGGAAGCCATCGCTTTAGTGCTATTACGGCGGTATGGGGTGGTCTTTCGCAAACTCGCGGATAGGGAGAATCTGGTGCCCCCGTGGCGGGACCTGGTGCGGGCATTTCGCCTGCTGGAAGCGCGCGGCGAAATACGGGGCGGAAGGTTCGTGGAGGGCTTCTATGGAGAGCAGTTCGCGTTGCCCGAGGCCGTGGCGCAACTGCGGCTTCTACGCAAAAAGGAGAAAAACGGGGCCTTGCTCAGCCTCAGCGCTGCGGACCCGGCTAATTTGCAAGGTATCCTTACGCCCGGCCCACGGGTACCGGCCACCCGCAAGAACCGTATCCTGTACCGTGACGGTGAGCCTATAGCGATTCTGGAGGCAGGTGAGATGCGCATCCTTCCCGGACACACGCTCGACGATACTGCCGAAATCCGGTTGCGGGCCGTGTCCTGAAAGAGACATGCTTTTCCAGGTTTTTAAGTAGACTCCTTTGAATAACTTATCTTACTCTTAGCTAGGGCTTTCGAATGACAAGCATGACATCACCGGACAAAATGTTGGTGTCGGGGTCGCAAATCAATTAAATTTCACGTCCATCGGGCGGACCATCACCGGATTTGATCCCACCCCTATCCGTCCTGATTGGATCAAGGAAAACCTCATAATGTCTCAGAACCCACAAGGCAGCACCACCCCGCAAGAGGGCGCCATCCGACCTGATACCAAAATCCTGATTGTGGAGGATAATCCTTCCTTCCGGAAAATGGTGAAGGTCGTATTGGAAGAGGAAAAATTCCTGGTGATCGCGGCGGAAGACCTGAACGACGTGCTCAATCTCGCCAAGACGCACCAACCCAACCTCATCCTCATGGACGTGGTGCTCGGGGATCAGAGCGGTATCGCATTGACCCAGAAGCTCAAGGCTCAGCCATATACGAGCTCCATTCCCGTCATCCTGCTTTCCGGCGCGCAAACGGACGAGGAATTCCAATTGCAGGGATTCGAAGAAGGGGCGGATGACTATATCCTGAAGCCCATCTCCAACGAATTGTTGGTGGCTAAAGTCCGCGCCGTGTTGCGGCGCTATGCCTCTGCCGAAGAATTGGCCGATGTGCTGAAGGCCGAAGGCCTGGCGCTCGACGTGAAAGCGCGTAAAGTGCTGGTTTCGGACCAGCCCATCGCCCTCACGCGCAAGGAGTTCGATTTGCTGACCGCCCTGCTCCGCAAGCGCGGTCAGGTCGTTTACACTACCCAACTCTACCACACCGTCTGGGGATACGGCGCTTCAGCTCCGGTCGACTCCCACACGGTCAAAGTCCATGTCTCCTCCCTCAGAAGCAAACTCGGCCCGGATCTGGGGAAGAAAATCGTCAACGTACCCGGCCTGGGCTACCGATTCGAAAACTGAGGCGATAGGCGCATGACGGCTGCCGTTCCGCCCCGGGGTGCCGCCCGTCCTTATGCGCAACAAGCACAGCGATCCGCGGTAGTATCGGCCCGGGCGCTGGACCACCTGGTTGCGCTGGCCGCCCGCATCGCGGGAACTCCTTCCGCCAGCATCTGCACCGAAATCGATCCCGACCGCTGGTTGGCCTCCTTCGGAGACGACACCGGCGAATCCTTTCCCAACCGGACCCTCATCCCTATCTGTGAAGAAGGCGGCCGTTGCATCGGCACCTTGATCCTGCGCTACCGCGGCGTCACGTCCCTCTCGGCGGATCAAAGCCAACTGCTGTCCGCAATCGCCATTCAGGCGGCAGCCCTATTGGAATTGGGCGGGGAAACCCGCCGTAGTGCCCCCATCGAAGCCCAATTCCACGACATCATGGAACTGATCCCGGACGCCATTCTGATCCACGCCAAGGGCGCAATCACCTATGCGAACTCGGCCGCGGTAAAATTGATCGGCGCGAAATCGCAGTCGGACCTCGTCGGGAAATCGCCCGCCGCCCTGTTCGCGGCCGAAACCCGTGAAGCGGTGGAAAGCCGACTGGAGGACTCCTACCAGAACGGCCTGGCGACCGCGCGCCGCACCCTGCGCTACCGCCGTTACGACGGCAAGGAAATCCCACTCGAAGTCGCATCGATGACGGTGTTGCTGGCCGGGGAGGAATGCCGTCTGGTCGTCGCGCACGACGTATCGACCAGTGTGGAGGCGGCGGAAAACCTGCGCGAAAGCGAGGAGCGCTTCCAGACCTTCATGGATCACAGTCCTTTGATGGCTTTTATCAAGGACGACCGGAACCGCTTCATGTACATCAACCGTTCGATGGGAAAGATGTTCCGGATTCAAATCGACAGTCCGGAAATCCCCGAGCATCTGCGGTCTGCTCCCTTGGAAATGCAGCGGGAAACCACCCGCACCGATAGGGCCGTGATGGACGGCGAAACCTTGGAATACATCGAGAAATTCCCCACCCCGGATGGAGTCCTGCGCACCTTGTGGGTGAGCAAATTCCCGTTCCTGGGCCGCGGGGGCCAAAGGCTGATCGGCGGCATCTCCCTGGACATCACGGAACGCGAAAAGGCCGAGGCTCGCATCCGCGTATTCGCCGACACCTTCCGCAACATCCAGGCAGGCCTGTTCGTGTGGCAATTGGAAGGCCCCATGGAACAGGCGCGCTTCCGCCTGCTCGCCACCAACGCCGCCGCCGCGCGCATGACGGGACTTTCCATCGACGACGTGATCGGCAAAACCATGCAGGAAGCCTTCCCAGGCATTTTTGAACTGGGGCTGACGGCCAAATGCCTGCAAGTGATCGCCACCGGTGAATCCCTCGATCTGGGGGAAATCCCCTATGGCGCCAAAAGCGCCCCCGTCGGGCATTATTCCGCCAAGATCATCCCCCTGCCCAATGACACGGTGGCCGTTGCCTTCGAAAACGTCACCGAGGAGCGCCGCAACCGCGACGTCCTGCGCCAAAGCGTGGAGCGATTCGAGCTAATCGCCCGCGCCACCAACGACGCGGTGTGGGAATACAAACCCGCCACGGGCGAAACCTGGTGGAATGAGCGCGCCTACCAATTGTTCGGGTACGACCCGGCCTGGAGCGCTTCCATCCTTAATGCCTGGCGCGACCGGCTCCATCCCGAGGATCGGGAACGCGTGCTGGAATCCTTCCGCGACCTCTCCGAGGGCGGCGCGGATACCTGGGTCCGGGAATACCGCATCACGCGCGCGGACGGCGTTACCGGACATATTTTTGAACGCGGCTACGTGGTGCGCGGAGACGAGGGAAAACCCGTCCGCATACTGGGAGCCATGCTCGACATCACCGAACGCAAACGCGCCGAAGAGGCCGTGCGGGAAAGCGAGGAGAAGTACCGCAAGCTAGTCGAGGTGATTCCCGATATCATCGCCATCCTCGTGGACGGCAAGATCGCATTTATCAATCAGGCGGGTCTGCATTTCCACGGGGCCACGGATCCCGCGGAAGTACTGGGAAGGCCCGGCATGGATTTCTTCCACCCGGATTCGCGGCAAGCCGTCATGAACCGGTTGAAACAATTGGACGAGGGCCGGGAAATCCCGCCCATGGAGCATAAGTTCCTCCGCAAGGACGGCTCCTCCATCGAAGCGGAATCACGGGCCATCTCTTTTCCTTACCAGGGGACGACGGCCAAGCTCGCGGTCATACGCGATATCACGGTTCGCAAGCAGACGGAGTCCGCCCTGCGCAAATCCGAAGAGCGCTATCGCCTGCTGTTCCTGAACAATCCCCAGCCCATGTGGCTGTACGACATGGAAACCCTCCGCTTTCTGGATATCAACGAGGCGGCCGTCGGCAAGTACGGGTATTCCCGCGAGGAGTTCCTGGAACGAAGCATGCCGGACATCTGGCTGGAAGAGGATTCCCACCTGCAGCAAGGGGCCATGGAGTCCCTGCGGACGCAACT
>JBDSIO010000061.1:0-6903 GCA_039917895.1 Fibrobacteria bacterium
CCTTCACCTGGCCCGAAGCCATGCATCCCCGCATGTTCGGCGGCTGCATGGGCGACGGCGACCACGGCTGGTCCGCGGCGGAATTCGTGAACGTGATCCGCGACATGCTGGTTTCCGATCGGGGCGGCCTGATCCGCTTGGCGGAATCCGTTCCCGTGAACTGGTTCCGCCCGGGATTGAACCTACAAGCCTCCGGCGCCCCCACGGCGCACGGAACAGTATCGTTCTCCTTGCGCCAGGGTCCGGTGGCGGCCTTCCTGACCTGGAACGTCCACCGCCAACCGCACCAGGACCCGGCGCCTATGCGTTTCAGCCTGCCTCTCGCCTCCGGCCTCGCGCCCGAGGCCCGGCATCCCGTCGAAGCGGGATGCTATCGCATCATCCTACCCGGGGATTCCGGGACCATGACCTTTCCCCTGGCGCGCGTCCAGCCGACCGGGCCCTCCGGAAGCCCCTTGCAGCAAAGGATCCAACATGCCTGATATCCGCAACCCCGAAACATTCCGTTCCGGCATCCGCAAGGATCTCGAAGAATACGTGCGAGGCCGCGAACTGCAGCTGGGAGGCGCCGGAGGCGAGGATGGAATGCGCATCGATCTGCATTGCCACGATCGCAACAGCGACGTTCCCGATGAGACCCTGGGCCGCATCCTGCGGGTCCCGGAAACCTGGTTGCCCACCGCCAAGCTGTTGCGCACTCTCAAGGCCAACGGCGCCGATGCGCTGACCATCACTAATCACAACAACGCGCGCAGTTGCTGGCAGGTATTGGACCGCGGCCAGGACATCCTCTCCGCCGCGGAATTCAGCTGCACACTGCCGGACGTCGATATCGGCGTGCACGTGCTCACCTTCGGATTCACCCCTGCGCATGAGAATAAGCTCAACCGCCTGCGCAAGAACCTGTACAAGTTCCTGGAATTCACCGCCGCCGAGGACATTCCGACGGTTTTGGCCCATCCCCTCAATTTCTACAGCCCCAAGGGTCTGCCCAACGTGGACCTGATGGATCGCTTCGCGGTGCTTTTCGAACGCTTCGAGGGCGTGAACGGCCAACGCGAATCCTGGCAGAACCTGCTGACCGTAACCTGGCTGGAGGATCTGGACGAAGAAGCCATCGAGGCCGCGGGCAAACGGGTGGGCATACGGCCGGACGCCTTTTCCCGCCGTCCCTACATCAAGCGCATCACCGGGGGATCGGATTGCCATATGGGTATCTTCCCGGGATCCACCGGAACCCTGCTGCAGATTCCAGGCTGGCGTGCCCGCACCGAGGGGCCGGGCCGGGAGAGCCGGTCGGCCCTGGCATTGGAAGCCTTACGCAATGGCGACATGGGCCCCTACGGCGCCCACTGCGAAGAGGAAAAGCTCAACGTCGCCTTCCTGGATTACTTCTGCCAGGTCGCCTTGCATATGGAGGACCCAGGACTCATCCGCCTGCTCCTGCACCGCGGCACCACGGCCGAGAAATTGCAGGCGCTCTCCATCGCCAACGGCATGTTCGAACTGCGCCGCCACCGCTACACCTCGCGCTTTCTGGGACTTTTCCATGAGTGCCTGCAGGGGCGCAAGCCCGGCTGGTTCATCCAATTGATGACGAGCCCGGCCTATAAACCCCTGCTCGCGCAGATGGAAAACATCGCCTCGGCCAGGGCCCATTCCCCGGAAAAACTGGTGCAGGTACTGAGCACGGCCCTGCCGGCCATGTTCAACAAGCTCACCGCGCTGTTGACCGACCGCATCAAGGAGAAGGTGAACCGCATGGAGGCCGCGGGCATGTCCATCGGTTTCTCCGACATCCTCGGAAAGATCGAATTGCCCACCCACTTCCGCGCATTGATGGGACAAAAACCGGATCGGGGATCCGGTTTGGAACCGGCGTCGCGGGCGAGAACTCAATCCCAGCCCGAGGGCATCGATCTCGGCAAGTGGACCGACGGGCTGCCCTTCCCTGCCCTGGCGGCCGTGGTCCTGGGAGGATCGGCCTTTGCCGCCTCCAAGGTACTCTACGGCAAGCGGCCCTTCGTGGACGCTTTCGCGCGCAGGCTCGGCCGGTACGAGCATCCCAAGCGCGCACTTTGGATTACCGATACGCTCGAGGATCGCAACGGCGTTTCCCACGTGCTCCAGGCCATGCTGGGCGAGGCCCGCCGCCGCGAACTGCCCATCGATTTCCTGGCATGCTCGTCGGGAAAGCCGGGCGGCCTGCAAAGCGGCAGCCATCTGCTTTTGATCCCGCCGGTTTCGGAATTCACCTTGCCCTTCTACCAGGATCAGGTCATCCGCTTGCCCGGCATGATGGATCTGCAGAAAATCTTCCTGGAGGGCGGTTACGACCGCATCATCTGCTCGACGGAAGCCCCTATGGGACCCTTGGCGCTTTACCTCAAGAACGCGTTCAACGTGCCGGCGTATTTCTACATGCATTCGGACTGGTTCGACTTCGCGCGGCGCGTGCTGAAATACGATCGCCGCAAGGTGGATCGGCTGCGCCGGTTCCTGCGCGCCTTTTACCGCCGCTTCGACGGGGTGTTCCTGCTCAACACGGAACAGAAGGAAAACTTCGCCTCTCCGGCCATGGGGCTGGCGCCGGATCGCCTGTACCTGACCGCCCACTGGGCGGATCCGCGCTTCCGCAAGCTAGCGGTGGATAGGCTTGGAAATTCAGAAAAACCGGGACCGCTCGCGAAGTTTGCAACGCTTGCCAAGCTTGCAAAACTTGATAAAGCCGCAGTATTCCCTTTCCCGGAGCCTTCGGTCCAACCCGATGGACCGGTAGTCCTTTACGCGGGCCGGCTCAGCGAGGAAAAGGGCGTGATGGACATCCCCGGAATCTTCGCGGACATCAAAGCCCGGGTGCCCGAAGCGCGCCTCGCTTTCGCTGGAACCGGTCCTTGCATGGACCGCCTGAAGGCGGCATGCCCGGAGGCGGTATTCCTGGGATGGCTGGCGGCGGAGAAACTCGCCGAGGCGTATTCGGCCGCGGATCTGTTGCTGCTGCCCTCCTGGTTCGACACCTTTTCCTGTTCCCTGCTCGAAGCGCTTGGCTGCGGCCTGCCAGCGGTGGCCTTCAATACCAAGGGACCGCGGGACATCCTGGCGGGCGAAAGCGGCGGCCTGTTGGCGGAGACTCCGGCCGAAATGGCCGCGCTGGCGGCGGAGCTGCTGCTGTCTCCGGAGCGGATGCACCAGCTGAAAAACCGCGCCCTGCTGCGCGCGGCGGACTTCCGGCCGGAAACCATCATGGACGACATGCTGCGGGACCTGGGGTTGGCCGATGACGCTCCGGAACGCGCTTCAGAGCCCAAGACCACCGCCATCAAGCCGCGCGGTAAACGGAAATCCCTCGGCACGGAAATGCCTTTGCAACAGAATCAGGCGTTCCTCGGGGAGTTGCTGGCTCTTATGGGGGCTTGAGGGGGGCTTGAGGGGGGCTTGAGGGGGGCGTAAAGGGAGCGTGAAGGGGCCGAAATCGGGAACGCCGCCAACCTCCGGGCCAGCGATTCACCTGGGCCTGTGAGCCGTCGCGGCAAGTCCGCGAACCGTAGCAGTTGTGCGGCAAAGCGTTGATGAGAAGGGCCGGGAAAAGCCTGGCCGCCAGGGCAGGCAGCCGCTTCAAGCCATGGCCTCTGGGGCCGACGCGTCTGCCGCAACTACGCCTTCCACGCCAAGATCGCGCGGCGGCGGGGAGTCCAAGCGAAGTCGATTAAGATAGGTCAGGCGCTCCTCCACGCACTCATGGAGCAAAACCGCGAGGGTCTTGCGATCCGCCCCGGAGACGGGATGGTACGCGAAGGCGAGATCGGCGTTCATGCCTGGGATGCGGAACAGGTTCAGGAAATGCGGCAGGAAATCGGCTTCGCCCCACCAGCACATGGTAGAAGCCGCCGGCGGGAATCCTTCGGGCGCGCGGTACTTGAGGGCGGCGCAATGCACCGGGAACCGCGAGGCCGCGGGATACTCGAGCATGGGGGAACGGAAAGGGGCCACTTGATAGCCCGCGGTGCTGGTGCCTTCCGCGAACAGCGCCAGGCTCCCGCCCGCGGCGAAATGATCAGGAATGAGCCGGCTCACGCGGCCCGCATCGCGCTTGGATTTCCGGTCCACGTACAGAGTGCCGGCCAGCGAGGCCAAGGTTCCGAACACGGGCCAGCCCGCCACCTCGGATTTGGAAACGAAAGTGCAGGGCACCTGCGAAGCGATCACGGCGATGTCGAGGTAACCCAAATGGTTCGTAACCAGGAAGAACGGATGCGGTGGAAGGGGCCCATGGACCTTAACCCGCAGACCCAGGATACGCAACACCGCCAGGCTCCACCTTCGGGAAAAGCGCGCGGCTTCAACGGGACGCGAACGCGCCGGGACGAAGGGACGCCGCGCCAGCCAGGCGACGATGATGGCGCCCGTCCACAGGAAGAAGAGCGACAGGCGCGCCGCCGTGGAGACAAGACCGCGGCGGCGCCCATGGGTGGAAAGGAGTGGAAGGCCGGTATGGCTCAGGTTCAAGCCAGCATTTTCCGGTAAAGGCCCTGGGGTATTTTCTGGATGTCGACCATGACCGGGTAATCGATGGTCTTGAAGCGCCGATCGAGGGCGGGTTCGCCGCACACCAGGCCCCCGAGATTCAGGTATCCTTCGAATAGGCGCGGCAAGCGGGGCTGTTCCGCCTCCAACACCGCCAGCACACCCGCGTCGCATTCATAGCCGGGCTTGGCGGTGGCGAACAGGGTGGGATGCAGGTGATCGAGAGCCGCCAATCGGCGGAACAACGCCCGGCCTTCGGCCGGATCCTGGCTGGTAAGCGAGCAGCAACCGAACAGGTAGAGCTTGCCGTTCCAATCCAGGTAACGCGCCAAGCCCTTCCAAAGCAGTTGCAGTACGCGCCCGTTTCGGTATTCGCGTCCGATGCAGGCGCGTCCCACCTCGACGCACCGTTCCAGGAATTCCCGTGGAAAGACGGAGATGTCGAACTCCTGCGCGGAATAGAATCCGAGGCGCTGCATCGCCATCGAGCCGGTCTGGATGCGGTAGGTTCCGGCCATGGAGCCGCTCCTTTTGTGCAGCACCATGAGATGGTGGCATTGGGGGTCGAATTCATCGATGTCGCGATGGGTGCGGTAGGAAGCCGACAGGCCTTCGTTGAGCTCCAGGTTATAGACTTCGAAGCGCAGCTTGCACACCGCGTCCAGATCCCGGGCGTCCTGGGCGAAACGCAGCACGAACTCACCCGATTCCAGGAACAGGGAGGGGAGGCTCGCGGTATGGCCGGGATAATCCCGGACCGCGATTGGGACTTCCCTGGAGGCAGCGGACTGGAAATCGGTTCCTACGAATGCCGGCGCCTCCGGGTCCATTGTTTCCGGGGCCGATTGCGCCATTGCCAGGTTTCCGAAACTAGAGGTTTTCATGCGTAATCCCTTCCTGTTATATAGCGAGATAGCGGTTGGGAGAGACGATTGCGCTCCCATCATCTCCGCACATCAATGATAAGCCCGCCCCGTTCGATTCCTGTTTCACTGCCATTGCTCCCCGGTTAGCGCTCGGCCGCCTCTGCCTGCAGGGCCTGGCCAGGCGGCGCGAAAGTCTCCGAGGAAGCAAGCCGGGCCGCGGCCCGGGGCGCGGGGGCGTACCCGATGGGCCGGCCGTCCCATTTCCAAGCTTCCGAAACCGGGAGACCGAGGTAGGCGAAGACCGTGGGAGCCACGTCCACCACGCCGCGGAATCCTGGCGGCCTTTCCTGGCGGCACCCAGGACCGTTGGCAAGCCATCAGATACCTCCGAGGTTACCGCATAATCCGCGGGCCAAGGGAATATCCCATTCCCGAATGGCATTTCGATTGCGGGCGCGTGACCGCGAGGCTACAGGAGACTCACACGGGAGAACCCGCGGCCGGACGCCAATCGGGCCGGATCGGCCGTTCGGGGAACGGCTTCGGGTTTTCCGCGGCGACGCGCCGATCCATGCCTTCCTTGCGCCCCGGGTTAGCACGGCTCTTCACCATCAGAGCGTCCACCTTACCGACCAGGTCCAGCGAGGAGAAAGGCTTGGACAGGTAGGAGTCGAGCATAGCCTGCAATTCCCTGCGAAGAACAGGATTGGTCGGCACTGTGGAGAGGTACAGCACACGCAACCCCGGACGCAGCACCTGCAAATTGCGCGACAGCTCCACCCCGCCGAGGTCGATCCCCAGGTCGACCTCGGCGAGCAGGAGATGCAAGGGTTGCGTCAGCGCTTCGCTCAGGAGAAAGGCCTGGTGCCCGTCCGCGCATTCGAAAACGACGTACCCCGCCTCCGTAAGTACGCGGTTGATGAACGCGCGCAATTCCGCCTCCCGTTCCACCAACAGGATGTTGCCTTTGCCCCGGTATCTTGTACTGATCCCCATCGATTCCTCCTTTAGCCGTCCGGACCCTTCCGGATCCTCCCGGCAGCCCCGAAAGCCGGCGGTCTGCCGGCTGGTCGGGAAACTACATGGAGCGCGACGAGTACCGGTAACGGACAGGTATCCCTCCGATTGCTGTCGTGTTTCCGGGTTAATCGGCCGATATTTGGCAGGCAATGGGCCAGTAAGGGGTCGGTAGGTGGTCGGTAAGGGGCGGTAATGGTGGGTACTCAATCGGGCATGAGCGGGGGAAAGGCCCCCTCGAAACCCATTTGAAACATCCGGCGATTAATTTAGCCTGCATTCACGGGAATCGCGTGGGACGCACAATGGCGGGCACGACGCGGGTCCCGCAAGGGGTTGGGCATGCTGTCCGAATCGGAAAATAATCTTCAGGGCCACGCCCGCTACATCGATCGGGACTTCTCCTGGCTCGCCTTCAACCGGCGCGTGCTGGCGGAAGCGAGAAACGCCGAGAACCCGCTGCTGGAACGGCTGAAATTCCTTTCCATCGTCGCGA
>JBDSIO010000062.1:0-1836 GCA_039917895.1 Fibrobacteria bacterium
CGGGCTCCACACGAACACCTGATTGCGGATTCCCGTGCGCGTTTGCACCGAGATCAGGTAGCGGCCTCGGCCGAGCGGCAGCCCGTTCGCGTCCCTTCCGTCCCAGACCCAGCGGCCGATGGCAGGCGCGCCTCGGGAGGGTTTCCAGGTGAAGAGAATGCGGCCCTGCAAGTCGTATATACGGATGGCTTCCACATCGGAGGGCGACTTCCAGTCGAGAATCAGCAGGGACCCTCGTAGGCTCAGATCGAATAAAATTGGGCTGCGCGTGATCTCTCTCACATCCGTGGGGAGCGAGATGCCTCCGCCGCCTCCGGGGATCACGACCTGCGCCTGCGAGGCGAGAAAGGCGGTATACGCGCTCAGAACCTCGTAGTCCTCGGAGAGGCGGATGATGGCGGCTTTGTTCGAGGTGGTGGTACCCTGTGCCAGCATCAGTTGGCCGATCTTTTCGCGCGCCCATAGCTTGGGCACGGCCCAGCTGATGGCGTCGCGCAGGCTGAAGTCGATGGTGCGGGACAAGGTCACGGGCGTACCCTGGCGCGACGCGGTCAGGGAGACGGTATGTGGCCCGGTTCCGTCGACCTTTCCGCTGACCCGGTAAGGCATGCCCAGATACAGGCGGTTCGAAACCGGCAGCAGGGCATCCGTCACCGTCAGGCCTCCGAAGTCCACCCGAATGTCCTCGAGCTGCGGGGAATCGATGCGCCGCCAGGCGGCCTCCACCAACACGCCTGCGGCGTCACCTTCCACCACCGGGGTGGCGAATCCATTGCCGACCTTGGCGCATTCCTCCAGGAAAAACCGGTTGAGGTTGTTGCCCGCGCCGAAGGTGAAGATAGTGGGCTTGGAAGGGTGGTCCTTGATGGCCGCCAGGATGGCGGTCTCGTTGGTAATCTGGCCGTCGGTAAGGAAGACGTAGAAGCGCTGTTTACCGCTTTTAACCGGCACCGCCAGGGTCGCGTTGATGGCCGCGAGCAATTGCGTGCCGCCCGCCACCGCCAAGGGCCGGATGAAGGCTTCGGCCTTGGCGATGTTCTGCGCGGTAGCGGGCACGGGGGTAGTGTTGCCGAACGCGTAAGTGACCTGATCGCTGAAGGCGAGCACGTCGATATCGTCATTCGGCGTGAGCCGGGACAGCATGTTGAGGGCGATTTCCTTTTCCCGCTCCAAAGGCCAGCCCGATTGGGATCCCGAGATGTCGATCAGTACCACCAGTTCCATGTCGCTGCGTTTGCCCACGAACAGGGTCGGATCGGGGAACAGGTTGAGCATGAAGAATCCCTGCCCCAGGGCATCGGTGGAAAGCGCCACGGAGAAATCCGTCGCGGTCTTGGCACGCTTCATGCGCAATACGAAGTCGCGGTTGGGATAGGTGGTCTGGGTCTTGAGCATGGCCGCCTTGGCGTACGCCAGGGACGGCTTGTCGTTCGGTTCCACCAGCCTGCGCGCTTCCAATTCCGAACGCATCTCGGGCAGCGCGCCCAGATCGATGGGATGGGTGGGCGAATAGATCGAGCCCAGTTCGACGCCGCTCTGGATCAGCACGTTGAACTGGAACTCCGGGCCGGAGCGATCCTCGGGAGGATTCCACGGGGTGCCGATAGCGGCGTTGGCCGAGGCAGCGGACACCTTCGGCGCCGATTGGAAGCGCGGCCCGATGCGGGTGGGAAAGGCCAATTCCAATTCGCCATCCAGGTACTTCAAGGGCATGGAGAGACGGATCTCGACATAAGCGGTTTCGCCCGGACCCATGCTGGCGATCCGCTGCATGAAGATGTTGGGCCGTTCCTGCAAGAGCAGGGCCGCCTGACCGCCCTGCTGTTTGATGGAGTC
>JBDSIO010000063.1:0-22963 GCA_039917895.1 Fibrobacteria bacterium
CGCCCGTGATAGGTCAAGGTGTCGACCGAGGTCTGAGCGCGGCGCACCTGCAGGATTCCCATCGCCCGGGTTTCATCCCAGCCTTCCACCAGCAGGGAAGGAAGCGCGAAGACGGAGGTGCTGTCGAGAGCGGCGGCGGAAAGTCCGGAGGGGGCGGAAAACGCGAAAGGCGCGAAAGTCGCGGAAACCTTGAGCGGAAAAAAGCGGGCCGAACCGCCCGTGGCGGCGCCTTCCAGGATCACGCCCTGCGACGAGAAACGGACCAGCCTGCGGGTGGATTCGAGCAATTCCCCGGTGGAAACCGAGCGCACGGTCAAATCCAGGATCTTCAAGGTATCGCCGGCGTCCAGGGAATCTCCCGCCATCCTGAAGACCATGCGGCGGATGGACAGGGTTTGTTGCGCCGCGGCGGCGCCGGGCATCCAAACGGACTCGGTGGCAAGGAAGGCCACGGAATCGCCCAAGCGCGAGAGACCGGAAAGGGTACGGAGTTCCGAGGGCTTGGAGCGGAACTCGCGAGTGGAGAAGAGGTCGCAGCCCCAGAGGAGTACGGCCGTCACCCAGATTAGGCCGGATTTCCGCAGCATTTGCTAGCCAATATACTAGCAAACGCAAGCCCCTCCAAGCCAAGAGGATTGGCGTAGCCGACGGCAGACTAGGGCCATTCGCCTATGCGGGCCGCGACCCCAAGACTTGACCGCCTTTGCGTCCGGCCTTGTAACCTTGCGGGATCGCGGAAAGAAAAGGTAGGTTTTGCCCATGCCGGAATCCGCCGATCAACAGGGACGGGGCGCACTCGGCGGAGCAGGCTCCCCGCTGCCGCAGACTCTGCAAATCGATCTCCAGACCCGCTTCGGCCGGGTCCAGGGTAACCTCGCGGTTCCGCCCGGGGCCATTCGCCTCGCCGAACTGGCATGGAACTCCATGGCCATCGATGAACGCCTGATCGGCATGGCCGTGGCCGCCGAGGCCAGGCAGGGCCGCCAGGTCTCATGCAAAAAGGGTTGTGGCGCCTGCTGTTACCAAGCGGTGCCTCTGTCTCCCGCCGAAGCCTGGATGATCGCGGACGTGGTGGCGTCCCTTCCTGCCGATCGCAAGGCTGCCACCCTGGAACGGTTCGCCGCGGCCAAGGCGAGGTTGTCCGAAGCCGGATTCGGGGAGCGTTCCCTGCAAGGCGCCGGCGAAGCGGAGGTGATGAAGCTCGGCATCGATTACTTCCGGCTCCGGATCCCATGTCCGTTCCTGGTCGACGATGCCTGCTCGATCCATCCCAACCGGCCTTCAGCCTGCAGGGAATTCCTGGTCTCCTCACCGGCGGAAAACTGCGCGGATCCCGTCGCCCGGGAAATCCGCTCCATTCCCACCGCCGCCATCCTGACGGAGGCGCTCTCCAAGGTTTCGGCCTTGGTGATGGGCGGGGAACCCTTCGCCATCCCGCTGCCGCTCGCTTTGGAATGGGCGGTCGAGAACCGCGAAGCCGGCGGCAAGCGCTTCGACGCGACCCTCCTCCTCACCGCCCTGGTGGAATTCCTCGCATCCTCGCGCACCGGTACTGCCGGACAGGGTGCAGCATGAGCTTAAAGACCGGACTCTCCATCTTGATCTTCGTCGTCGCCGCGGGCATGGTCATCACCCTGTTGGTGTTATGGAACGTTTACATCATCTCCGACTACCATACCATCAAAGAATTGTACATGGTCACCCACGGGACGCCGGAGATTCCGTCCACGGGGCGCTGGACCGTGCTGTCCATCGGCATCACCTTTCTCTCCCTGGTGCTGGTGGTCCTGTCCTTCTACTTCGTGACCTTTTTGCGCGGAGCGCGCTTCAAGCAGCAGCAGAAGGACTTCGTGAACATGATGACGCATGAGTTCAAGTTGCCCATGTCGTCCATCCAGATGTTCGCCCAGACCCTGCGGCAGAAGGAGCCGCCCAAGGAAGAGCGCGAGAAATTCCTCGACGCCATTCTCAATGATTGCGCCAGGCTCAACCTGTTGGTCGATCACCTGCTCAAATCCCAGTTGATCGAACGCGGCAAGCTCCCGGTCAGCCTGCGCCGCATTGACCTGCGCGCATTTCTCGAGGACTTCGCTCGCAAGTGGCCGCGCGCCCTGAGGGTCTCCGTCGCCGGTGACGCGGAGGCGCAGGCGGATCCCGTGTTACTGGATCTGGCACTCACCAACCTCATCAACAACGCGGAAAAATACGGGAAGGGCAGCACTCCCGAGCTCGTGATGGAGACGGACGGCGCGCGCATTCGCATCAGCGTCCGGGACAACGGAGCCCCCATCCCCAAGAAATACGCCAAGAAGATCTTCAAACGCTTCTTCCGGGTGCCAAACCGCGATACGCGGCGGCAAAACGGCGTGGGCCTGGGCCTGTATATCGTCAAGACCATCGCCCACCAACACGAAGGCGTTATTGACCTATCCAGCGGCAGCATGGAATCGGAAGGGTGGAAGGGAAACCGCTTCACTCTGACCCTCCCGAGGGCGAAATGAACCGCATCCTGCTTATCGAAGACGACCTGAACATGGCCATGGGCCTGGTTTTCAACCTGAAGTCGGAAGGCTTCGACGTCACCCATTGCCCTGACGGAGAATCGGGCATGGCCGCCATGGCGGATCAGGAATTCGACCTGCTGATGCTGGACTGGATGCTGCCGGGCGTGGACGGCTTGGAAGTCTTGCGGCTATTGCGAAGGAAGAACGTTTCGGTTCCCGTGCTGCTCCTCACGGCGCGCGATTCCAAGGAGGACATCGTGGAGGGCCTGGACAGCGGCGCGGACGATTACCTGGCCAAGCCCTTCGACCTCAACATCCTGATGGCGCGCATCCGATCGTTGCTGCGCAGCCGCGCTTGGCTGACCCAGAAGGATCAGAAGGAGATGCGGCAGGAAGCCAGCTTCGGCAACGTCCACATCAATTTCGAGACTTTCGAAGCCGTGGTGGCGGACAAACCCGTACGCCTATCCTACAAAGAGGCCATGATCATGAAGCTCTTCTGGGAGAAACGCAATCAGGTGATCACCCGCGAGGAACTGCTTCAGAAGGTATGGGGCATCGAAGGCTATATCCAGAGCAGAACGGTGGACAACCACATCGTGCAATTGCGCAAGATTTTCGAGGAAAACCCCCGTCACCCCAAACGCATCCTCTCCATCCACGGATCAGGCTACAAATTCGTGGGCGGATGATCCCGGGACATGGATATTGTTCTGCCGGTGGGTTAAAATGGAGTTTCCCGCGGGAGGTTTTTTGACTCGTCCACCAACACGCGCCCTCCTGCCGGCGGCGGCCTTGGCTGTCGTCCTCGGCTTCGCATTGGCCGCGCCGGCCCGGGCGGCCCGATGCGGAACCGCCCAGCTGTTCGAACCGGGCAAGGGATCGCGCCCGGGTTTGAAAATCGGAGCCCAGGCCGGCCGCCCCGCGCTCGACAACCGGGCCCGCACCCTGGTTTCCGATCATTTCCTCATCCATTACTCCCTGCGCGCCTGGCATCGCGTGCGCACCGGGCCGGAGGATGCCGCACTGGTGCAAGCTTCCGACTCTCTGTTCACCTTGCTCTCCGACCTGCCAGACGCGAAACGGGATTCCGCCGTCTACGCGCGCCTGGATTCGGCGGGATTTCCCCATCCCGCATACATCGGCAGGACCCGGGACCTGTTCGAGGCCGCGCGCGCGTACTACGTGGACGGGCTCGGGATGCTTGCGCCCGTCTCCGACATCCAGTCCATGCAATACAACGTCTCCCCCACCCTGCCGAGGCGTTTTCCCATCGACGTGGTGGACGTGGGTACGGTCGATAGAGAATTCGCGGGCGAGACGTACGGCGTAACCTATCCGCCCTCCGGCCTTTCGATCTCGTTCGAGAACGACTTCATCTGCAACACCAGCCTGGACCAACAGGGCCGCATTCTCGGGGACAGCATCAAAAGCCGGCTGGCCGGGGCCGTGATCCACAATTACGCCGCCGAATGGGAACTCGGCATCAAGGTGACCGCCTTCCACGAGTTCTACCACGCGGAGCAGTTCACCTACATCCCCAGGATCTCGAACTACCACGCCTGGTACGAGATCTCGGCCACGGGCATGGAGGAGCGGAACGCCGGCGAGGTCAATGATTACCTGCAATACCTGCCATGCGTGCTCGGCAACCATGCGAACGTGCCGCTCAACTCCACCCTGAAAGGCCCGTGTACCCATTATCCCATGTACGGCCAGTCCATCTTCCATCAATACCTGACCCAGACCCTGGACCCGCTTTACGACGTGCGGGTGTGGGAACAGCTCAGGCGCAACGGCGACGCCTTGCAAGACGGCTTGGAAACGGCGTTCGCAAAATACGGCAAGTCCATGGCCGTCCTGTATTCCGACTACGCGGCCCAGTTGCTGTTCGCGGGCAAGCGCTTCCATCCCCCGGCCGGACTGTTCTCGCCGGACATGGCCTTATGGCCCGAGGTTTCCCTGGATTCCGTGGATCTTGCCGGGCCTTCGCCCAACCGCGTGATTACGGTTCCGGCCCTTACCTTCGCGGTGATCAAGGTGAAGTGGGGACCCAAGTCGGCCGCGCGCTCCCTGCAGTCGAATGGCGTCCCGGGCATCTCCCGCATCCACGCGGACGCGGGAACTTCAATCGTGGAGCATCTGACCGAGACCCGGTTCACCCTCGGGGCCCCCAAGCAGGGGTATCAGGCGTATTACCTGATCCTACCCAATCCATCCTTCACGCAAAGGGCCATAGTCGAGGTCAAGGACATGGACGGGTTGTTCTACGCATACCCCAATCCAGTAAATACCCGGTCGCCGGCGCTCTTCTTCTCCCAGGCGCGGGACATGGTCTTCCCTTCCCGGCTGCGCATCTATGGGGAGAGCGGTCGCCTCGTCCGCTCCCTGGAATTCACCGATGCGGATGCGTCGATGGCCTGGGATCTGAATGACGCGCAGAACCTGCCCGTCAAACCGGGCGTCTATTATTATCGCCTTGCCGAAGAACCGCTCAAGACGGTCGTCATTCTCAGGTAAATTCCCCGGCCAGGTCCGGAACCGGCCGCATCGCAGGCATGAAAAAAGCCTTTCCATCAGGAGGGGCTTGCGGGACTATTCCTTCTTCTGGTGCGAGCTTTCGAGGCGTTTGCGGAGCTTTTCCGCGGCTTCAGCCTTAATGGCGTCATCCGCCTCCGTTTTCGCGGCATCGGCCTGGGAGGACGGACTCGCGTTGTGTTCGTTACCCTGTGCGTCGACGCCGGTCCTGGAAGTTGCGGCCCTATTTGTTTCCTTAGTTGCTTCTTTGGTTGCTTCCTTGGTCGACGGGTTAGCCTGAGCAGCGGCAGTAGAGCCGGCAATAGAAGCGGCGGTAGCTGAGGTCGAAGAAACACCGCTATTAGCCGCCTCGGAATCCTTTTCCAGGATGAAGCTGTGCAGTTCGCGGGCGATCATGGCGCGCTCCTCGGGCTTCGCGTCGCGGAGGGCCTTGCGCTTCTCCTTGATGACCGCGATCATGCCTTCCATCTTCTCTTTGCGTCCGCGAAAGGCCTGCTTCTGGGCCTCGGTAAGGCCGCGCGCATGATGGTTCTGCCAGTCGCGGGATTCCTCCGCCGCGCCCATGGGGACGGCCGCCTTTGGCTCTTCGACCTGCATGCGCCCCGATACGGTGCCGGTCCGCGTCGAGACCTTTTGGGACTCGTTGCCGCGCTTGGGTTCTTGGGGGCTTGCGACGCCGGTCTTGGCGTTTTTATTCGCCGGATGAGCGGGCTTGGCGTCCGCGAAAGCGAATCCGAATGCCATAAGGCTCGCACCCGCCAATACCATCCTGATCGACGCCATCTTATCCCCGCACATCTTTCCCCTGGCTGTCCTTTTCACGTAAGTTATAGACCACGCAAGATCTACACCTAAGATTATGCGCATCAATCCGGGTAAATTCGCGAGGGTCGAGTTTTCAATTCCGGCTGAAAGCGCCACCTTTCGTTCCAAGCTTTGGATGCTTCCCCTCCAGCCCGGGCCTAAGTCCCATTCCATCGCGCACTTAGATCCCGAAGTGATGAGAGGAACGTTTTAATCCGGAAACCCGCTTGGACACCGATGCGTGCTCCAGATGAACCGGGCTCATGATTCCCTTGAGCCCTTGAAGTCCTCCTTTTTGATGCCTAGACGTTCCATGATGTCCCGCAAGACCTTACGGTCGATGCCGAGGAAGGATGCCGCCAGAGTCAGGTTACCCCGCGCCTTGCTGAGGGCGAGGTTGATGGCCTGCCCTTCCGCCTGTTCGCGGGCCGCCTTCAGGGACAACAATTCCCGATCGGGATCTTCGGGAAGATCGAGACTTTCCACATCGATAACGCGGGAACTGGAATTCAGCAGGGCCTTCTGGATCTTGTTCTCCAGTTCGCGGACGTTGCCGGGCCAGGTGTATTTCAGCAGGGCTTTCTCAGCCGCGCGGGTCAGCGCGGCCGCGTTCATGTTGAATGATGCGCAGGCTTTCTTGAGTATGTGGGTGGCCAGCACCAGGGTATCGCCTTCGCGATCGCGAAGAGGCGGCAGGCGCAATTGCACCAGGTTGAGGCGGTAATAGAGATCCTCCCGGAAGCGGCCCTCGCGGATCTCCGCGGTCAGGTCGCGATTGGTGGCGGCGATGATGCGCACATCCACCGGGGATTCTTCGTTTCCGCCCACGCGGCGGATGCGGCCCGACTGCAGGGCGCGCAGGAACTTCACTTGCATCAGCAGCGGGAGCTCGCCGACCTCGTCGAGGAAGAGGGTGCCGCCGTTGGCCTGTTCGAAGAGCCCGCGCTGTAAGGCCATGGCCCCCGTGAAGGCGCCTTTCTCATGGCCGAACAACTCGCTCTCGATCAGGTTCTCGGGGATGGCGCCGCAATTGACCGCGATGAACGGTTTGCCTTGGCGGGTGGAGTGGGCGTGGATGAAATTCGCCAGTACATCCTTGCCGGTGCCGGTTTCGCCGGTGATGAGCACAGGCACATTGCTGGCCGCGGCGCGCTTGCCCGCTTCCACCACCTTGCCCATTTCCGGGGACGAATACACCAGATCGCCGGTGCCCTTGATTTCCTTAAGGGTCTCGATGCGTTCGGCCTGTTCGATCTGGGTCTGGTTGGTGCCCAGCACGCCGCCAAGCAATTGGCTGATGCGGGCGAAGAGCTTGCGGCCCGATTCGGAGAAAGGCGAGTCCGGACGCTTGCGGTGCAGGTAAAGTAGGCCGATGATTTGGCCGCTCACCCGGTTCACCAGGGGCGAGACCAGGATGGAATGGATGTTCTTGTGCGCGATGGACAGGGCGCTGACCTCGCTGGACGGCCCGGAGCCGGTTCCGTCGACGGCGGACCAGATCAGCGTCTCGCGGTTCTTGAGCGCCGCATTCACGGCGGAATGGGAATAGTTGTCATTGTCCTCTGGAACCGATCCGACCAGGCTCAGGCCGCCTCCGTCGATGGCGAACAGGTATCCGCCGTCGGCTTCCATCAGTTCCATGCCCAGCGACAGGATCTCTTCCGAGGAGCGGCGCTTGTCCGGATTGTCCAGGAGCCCGATTACGCCGTCCAACAGGCGTTCATAGGGATTGCCGGGGGCGGACACGGCGGCCGGTTCCACCGTGGGCGCGGCCAGGGGGAATTGCGCGATGAAGGTTTCACCGCCCGCTTTGATCTCGTCGCCTTGGGCGAGCAGATGCTCGGCGACCAGGTTTCCGTTGATGTCCACTGTGCCGTTCATGGCCATCAGCTTGTACTCGGCCCCATGCTTCAGGATCTGGAAATGGATCTTGCGGATATGATCACCCGTAAGCATCAGGTTGTTCACGGCGCCGCTGCCGGCGGTAAAAACGTTATGGGACATGACATGGGTCTCGTCCGTGGTTTTGTTCTTCAGGATCACGGCTTGTCTACCCTCCTTGAGAAATCGTAAACGGTGGGTTCCCCGCCGATGGTGACGGAATCCCGGAGCACCGGACGGCGTCCGGCGTCCTGCACCTCGATGAGGTGCCTGCTGGCGGGAAGGTGGATTTCGCGGCCACCCGGATATAGGACGCGGTTGACCATCACGTGATAGTCCTTGGGCAGTCCTGTTACGATCAGCACCCCGTAGGGCCTCAGGGCCGGTCGGCGGGCGCCGGCCGCGATCGGTCTGCCCCCGGGTTCATTCTCCTTGGACAGAAGTTTCATCTCCCTTTCCACCAGATCGCGGCCCAGATCGTTGAAGTCCGGGCGCCCATCAAAGTAAAAAAACGCGACGGTCATACACATGAAGGCCATTATCGCGGCGAGGCCCAGTAAGCGCAGGCGCGCATCGGCGAAAGAGGAACGCGAACGGCTTGACCATCGGGATATGGGCGAAGGTGCCGCCGCCGGGTCCGCCTGGGATGAGGGCGCCGTTTCGGGGGCGAAATTCATCTTTTCGCCCAGCTCTTGGAACTTGGCCTGCACTTCGGCGTTGGCGGGATCGGCCTCCAGCAGCTCTCGCAACCGGGCAAAAGCCTCTTCGATCCGGCCGGTACCCTCGGAAGCGCGCACCAGCGCCCATAACCAGGCCTTCTGCTCGCCACGAATGACAGCTTCCAGGGCTTCGCGTCCGCCCGCCAGGGCCAGACTATTGGCCTGCATGCCCTTCAATCCTTTGAGAAGTCCTTCCAGGGATTTGGGACGGGCGGCGGGATCGGGATTCAGATAGGGCGAGAGCAATGCTTTGACCGACGAGGGCACGCCTGCGATTCCCGTGATGGAAATGCCTGATTGGATCAGCGATACCACCTCGTCGGCGGATTTGCCACGGTAATACCGGGCGCCGGAAAAGATCTCCAGGAGGACCAGGGCCAGGGAATAATATTCGGAGACGGTTTCCAGCCGGCCTTGACCCCGCAGGATTTCCGGAGGCAGATAGGCCAGCGTGCCCTGGAGCGCCCCGCCCTTGGGGTCGGTGGCAGCCAGCGCCTGGCTGTGCAGGCGCGCCATGCCCAGATCGAGCAGCCTGATGCGGCCGGTATAATCGGCCATGAAGTTCTCGGGCTTCAGGTCGCGATGCAGGATGCCCTTCTGATGGATGAAATCCACGACTTCCACCATCTGGCGGGCCAAATGGATCTTCAGGGATTCCGGAAGTCCCTGGCCTTTCGCGGCTCCCCCGGAGCGGCCGGGAAATCCGAGTACCTCCATGTTACCGGTAACCTTTACGTTACCTGAGGAGGCATAAGCGGACCCCAGCTCCGCCATCTTGCCCAAATCCACGCCTTCCACGTACTCCATGACGAGATAATAGAAGCTGCCGTCGCTGCCGTAGTCGTTCACCTGGATGAGGGAGGGATGGGAAAGGGAGGCGCACAGCTTGGCCTCGCGCTCGAAACGCTTGATCTCCTCTTCGTTTCCGATGGAGGAAAGCTTCAACCGCTTGATGGTGACCATGCGGTCCAGGCTCACCTGGCGCGCCCGGAAGATCTGGGCCTCGCCCCCTTCGCCCAGCAGGGACCAATCGGAGAAGTCGCCGGTCGCGAAGGCCATTCAGGATCCCGAGATCTTCTGGAGGGCGGTCTCGATGCGCTTGATGATGGACTGGTTTTCCGGGTTCACCGTTAGGGCCTGCTTCCAGGTCACCAGCGCCGCATCCTCATTCCCGGACTCCCAAAGCACGTTCCCCAGGTTGAGGTACGCGCTTACGAATACCGGGTCCTCGGCGATCAGGTATTCGAAGGTCTCCTGCGCCTCCTGGTAGCGCCCTAGGCTGTATTGCATGATGCCCGTAAGGTTGAGAACGTACTTGTTCTTCGGGTCGATATGGCGGGCGGTCTCTAGGTAACCCAGCGCGGGGTCGAACTTCTCCCGCAGATAGAGTTTGTTGGCAAGATGGAAAAGGGAGATGGCGTAGTTTTCGGCGATGGCGGCCGTATCGCCGAGCCGGGCGCAGATCTCGTAGGCATGGACCACTTCAGCCCAATCCTTTTCCTCGTCGTCGCCGAGCGCCTTCTTGCGCAGGCTGAGTTCCTGGAGTACCACGGCATAGCCATACCGGGCTTCGGAAGAGGCAGGGTGGAGGTTCAATTCGGCTTCGAATTGTCGCAGGGCGCGAGGGAAATCGCCGATGCGGTAGCTTTCCCGGGCGCGTTTCAGATCGCCGGTGCAAGCGCATAGCGCCAGCAGCGCGGCCAAAACAGCGGCCGTGGCGGGAACCGCGGTCTTAAAAACAGTCTCGGCATTTGCCGGTTCGCGATTGCGAACGCTTGCGCTATCCATTCTCATTCCCAACGGTGATATCCTAGCCCGGGGGCCGTGGATCCCGATCATTCCAGGAAGCGATCGACACGCTCCCGGGTCAGCCGCAGCTTCTCCCCTTCAAGGGTTACGCACGCATTATCGATATCCGCCTGGATTCCCTTCAGGGATTCCAGCAACCGGCTTTCGAGCACCGAGCCCTCGGTGCCATTGTACAGGTCGGCCACTTCGGCCATGTATCCGCGTTCAAATCCCCTACTCCAGCCTTCGCGGACCTTGGTGGCGCCGAGACCCGGGACCAGGGGGGCGGGACGGTTGCCGGTCCCTATCCATTCACGGTATTTCAATCTCATCGCCTGACGGTCCTCGGGCGATAGGCGGATGAGCAACATCAGGTTCTTCTCCAAATCAGCCGGTGACGCGCGGCCCGTGGACTGCTTCCCTACCCGAAGCAGGGTGCAATATGCCAGGAAGGGATCACTGTCGCCCAGGGTCAGCAGGCCTGAGGCTTCGGGGAAGCTCAGTTTGCCGTCTGGCTGGAACTGAGGCACGACCCGGGCCCCGGGAACCATCAGTCCCCCGGCCAGTTCCTGGCCAAGCAGGATGCAGCCGAGCAGCAGACGCAGGGACACCTCGTCGAGTTCCGCCTCGTCCGCCCACATCGTGGTCTCGCGTCCGTCAATGCGGTTCTCGGGAACGGGGCTACCGTTGGCGCGGGAAATTACGCGCCCCACGTCCACCAGGCCCGGCCGCGCGGCAGGCATGCGATCGCGGAATCGGAATTGCACGGTCTGCAGGATCGGCCGGTAATCATACATCGCCCCGATCAAGGATTCCAACGAAGCCAGGAAGCCGGGGCATTCCATGCTGAAGGAATCCTCCATGGCCTCGGCGATTTCGGCCGATACCGCGAGCCGCGAGCGCAGTTCTTCGCTCTGGATCAATTTCGCCAGGCGGCTGGTGGCCCGGCTCCCCGCCGGAGTAAGTCCATAGGCCAGGCTGTTGTCCAAGGCGCGGACCTTGGCGATCTGGGCCGCCAGGGATTTGAAGGTCGCGGATTTTACGGTCAGCTTCTTGCGCAGGCGGCTGAGCAGTTGATCCCAGGATGCCAGCAGGCTTTCGAATTCCGATCCGGAAATGCCGCCCACCACGATGGCGGCGGGAAGCGGTGGCGGCGGAAATTCGCTGACACCTCGATTCTGGCCCTCGCCGGTAGAAATCCGGACGGGCTGCATGGGCCCGCGATAGCCGGTATCCTCCCCGTCCGCCGTTGGAGGCGCGGGCTGAATGGCTGGCTGGGGGGCGGGCACGGAAACCTTGGCAAGGAGTTGAGCGTCCGGCCGCTTGTGGAATGGCTGGATTGAAGGCTGGGCAGAGGGCACGGTAAAAGGTTGGGCGGAAGAATTTGGAGCCAGCATAGGACGCTCCCCCACGTCGCCGGACTGCATGGCCAGAAATTCTCCGGTCTGCATGCCCTTGGCGAGTTGGCTCGCCTTTTGGATGGCGGACATGTAATCGAAACGCGCCCGCTGGCGATCCTCGGTGACCCGGGCGGCCGATCGGCGTTCGCCTTGGAGAAGGCGGTTGAAATGCGAAAGGATGTTCTGGATCTGGCGGTCCTTATGACCGTCCTGCTGTTGGACCTTATGCACGATGGCATCCGCCAGGGTGGTCATGGCGCGCTGCACCGGACCCTGGGCCTTGGACAGCTTGGCGCCAGCGGCCATAATCAGCTCCACCGCTCCGTAATTGGTCCCCTGGAGGACGAAGCCGTCTTCGGTCAGGCTTTCCGGCATCACCAAGGTGAGTTCCGATCCGAACACGCCCACGTTCCGCAGCAGTTCAATCAGATCGTCGTGATACAGGCCGGTCTCATCCAGCACCAGTTCCTTGACGATGGAAAGGGTGGGGTTGGCCACGCTGCGGTTGAACAGCACCGTACGCGCTCCGAGGAAGACGTCCATGGGACCGATCTGCAATTCCTTCGGGCTATGGGCCTGCTCATTGAAGCGAGTCGCGAGATCAATGACCTGCAGCAGCACGGCCACCGAGAGCGGTGGCGCGTCGGTGATGCAGCCGATCAGCGGGAGCCGCGCGGCGCGGGAAATCAGCCGGAACAGGTCCGCGAGACCGCGGTTGGTGGTGGGATGGTTGGCGGCGAGCAGGTCACGGTACCGTTTGACCATGCCAGGATCGAAGTTCTCGCCGTTCCTGCGGCCCTCGGTGATGCGCCTGGCGAAAGCATGAAAGGCGCCCTTCTCGGAAGCGGTTACATAGGTTTGCCGGGTCTGATCCAGATCCGCCGCTTGGCGCATAAGCCCCAGGAAGGATCCGAGATCGTAATCCGGATCCGCCAGCTTGAGCTGGGATTCCATTTCGGCCAGGAACTGTTGGGAAGGAGGCGCGGACATTCGGCCGAACTGATCCTTGCGGACTTGGAGGAATTTGTAGATATCGTCGTCGAGCTTCTGCCAGGGATCCTGCGTCATTTCCCCTGGATCGAGATAATCCGGCAAGGGGATGGCGCGCAGCAAGGCGCGTTTCCGATGGCGCGGACCGGTCGCCATGCCTACTTCCTGAGGATCCAATTTCGCGGGAACCGCCGGCTCATTCCTGGATAGAACGGCCGCATGGCGGATGATGTCTTGTGTTTCCTTGACGCCGATGGCCACCAAAATGCTCCTGACGAAACGCGGGATAAAGGCAATAAATATAGCTTTCCATAACTTACCACCGACGTAGAAACCCCGTTCAGGGAACCGGGGCCAACCTCAAAAAAACCAGGCTCCTACTTGACTTGGATCCGAGGGGAAAACGGTTGGAAATCCTGGTCTGTTTGGCTATTTTACCCGCTTTCCCATGATTATCCCGCTGCATCCAAGATTGACCGAAGCCGAGTTCCGGGAACTCGAGGAAATCACCTCCGAGTTCGGGGTGCGCATCCAACCCATCCACGGTAATGAGCGCTCCATCTACGCCATCCTCGGGGACGAGACCTCCCAGGACCTGATCAACCGCATCGAAGGCCTGGCATACATCGAACGGGTCGATCGCATCCAGGCGCCCTACAAGCTAATGGCCCGGGAAAGCAAGCTGAGCGGGCATCGGATCATGGTCGGGAACAAGACCCTGCCGGGGGATTTCTGCGTGATCGCCGGCCATTGCACCATCGATCCCAAGCAGAAGGCAATGTTCCTGGAAACGGCCTTCGCGGTAAAAGAAGCCGGCGCGGACATGATTCGCGGCGGCGTGTGGAAACCCCGTACCTCGCCGCACTCCTTCCAGGGCGACGCCAAGAGCCTGGAAATCCTGGTCGAAGTCCGCGAGCGCACCGGCATGCAGATCAATACCGAGGTCATGGATTTCGACCAGCTCAAGCTTTGCGTCGAGGCCAAGGTCGACTGCCTGCAGATCGGCGCCCGCAGCGCCCTCAATTATCGACTGCTCCAACAAGTCGGCGAAATGACCAAGAACTCCCCCACCCGCGTATTGCTCAAGCGCAGCATGCACATGGGGCCGGTTTCGGAATTCATCCTGGCAGCCGAATACATCGTGGCCCAAGGCAACCCCAACGTCATGCTCTGTCCCCGCGGCACGGTTCCCACCATTGAAGGCTTCCGCAACTCCCCCGACGAAAGCATCACCCTGCTCTTGAAGGAACGGACCTGGGCCCCGGTCGTGGTCGACCCTTCGCATAGCGTTGGCAAGGCCATCTATGTGCCGAACGCCTGCCTGGCCGCCGCCGCCTATGGCGCCGATGGCATCCTGGTCGAGACCCATTGCCAGCCAAAGAAAGGCATGGGCGACGACCCCAAGCAGGCCGTCACTCCAGGCGTGCTGGCCCAAATCATCAAGGACACGCGGGAAATCCACAAGTTCGCGGCGCGTTACGCTTTCAAAGAAGCTGCCAAGGAAGCGCCGAAAGACGCTCCCAAGGCCGCCTCCAAGTGACCGCCGAAGGCCCATGGGCCTTCCTGCCCCCCGTCTTCCGGAAATCCCTGGAACGTCTCGGCTTCTCCAAACCCACTCCGGTCCAATCCGCATGCCTGCCAAAGGCCATGTCCGGCGGAAGTTTCCGCGCCGTGGCTCCCACGGGCACCGGCAAAACCTTGGTCTACATGCTTCCCGCCTGGCGCCTTTCCCAGAAGGGTGATGCCGCGACCCTGATCCTGCTGCCCACCCGGGAACTGGCCTACCAGGTTTCCCAGATGTTCCAGGCGCTCGAGCCTTCGCTGCGCGACGAGGTGGCCTTGGCCATCGGCGGACATCCCAAGGAGGGACAACTGCGCCGCCTGCGCGAGGGTTGGAGCATCCTGGTGGCGACTCCCGGACGACTCATCGAAATGCTGGATGAGAAATCCGTCTCGCTGAGACCCGTAACGCTGACGGTACTGGATGAATTCGACAAGCTGATCGGAATGGGATTCGAAGACCAGATCGCCGCCATCCTCAAGCACGTGCCCCCCGGAGGTCAAAAGCTGCTGCTCTCCGCCACGGATCAGGAATCCGGAGATTCCGCGCAGGCCCCGTCCCGCAAGGATTCCAAGCGATCCGTCCCGGTGAAGATCTCGGATGCGGCCAAGGCCCTGGGCCTGGCGGAACTCGCCCTGATCCCGATCGAACGCGAAGCCGGCAGCCGCGAGATGGAAGAAGCGTTCTGCTTCCTCAAGAGCAACAGGAAGAAGGGCGATCTCGTCCTGTTGGAACTCTCGGGCACGCGCGGCCAAGCCATCGTTTTCGTCTCCAACCGCGAGAAGGCCAACCACCTGAACGGCCTGCTGAAGCTGCGTGGCATCGACGTGCGGGTTCTGCACGGACATCTGCCGCAGGAAGAACGGGCCAATGCCTATGGGGATTTCCGCCGGGGCGCGTTCCGCGTGCTGGTGGCGACCGACCTGGCATCCCGCGGTTTGGACATGCCCGAAGTCGAGTTGATCGTGAACTATGATTTGCCCAAGCATTACAAGGATTACGTCCACCGCACGGGTCGCACCGCGCGCCAGGGCCGCGCCGGACGTTGCGTCAGCTTCGCCGGCCCCGATGATTATCTATCGATGCGCAACCTGGAACAGGAGTTCCCGGGACCCATTCCCATGCACGCGGCTTTCGCCCATAGGGACCGCTGGTTTATCGACGCGAAACGCAACCATGACACTGAAGTGAAGCAGGAGGAACGAAAAGACCGTATCCGCCGGGAACAAGGGCTTTCCGACCCATCGTAGACCCGTTTTTGCAAAACCCCGCAAGGTAATTACGCAGACGCTATGGACTTGCTTGTTTAATACTTCCGGCGAAAAATGTGGGAAAACCGGTCGAAACTCCAAAAAGTGGTTATTCAGAAAAGGGTACGCTTGGTTCCGACAGAACCATGGTTATGGCGAAAAATAACCAATTTTGTTTTGCCTTTTTTTCACCCTCGATTATATTTAGCCACATCCCTCGATTAGTGTCCGTTGCGCGGGTAATAACGGCCTAATCACTAACGGCGGCTCCGTAAGGAGCCGCCGTCCTCGTTTTAGCAGAATTTCGGGTCATTTTTGAATGCTGGCCTGCTTGATTAGGCGCTCGAAAAATTCGAATGATCGATCCTCGGCAAGGCGGCCGTTCACGAAAATGGTGGGGGTTCCCTCCACGCCGATCTTGCGGCCGAGCTGCTGGTCCTCTTCGAGGATGGCGGCCGTTTTGGGAGACAGCGCCATTTCCCGCTTGAACTGTTCCATGTTGAGGCCGATCTCCTTGGCGATGCCCAGGTAGAGGGAATCCTTGAGGTCCCGGAAATGCGGCGCCACCTTATACCGGAATTCGAAGAACTTGCCCTGGTTGCCGGCGGCGATCGCGGCCGCGGCGGCGGGCTTGGCCTGAGGATGGAAACTCAAAGGGAAATGTTTGAAGATGACCTTCACTTCATTGGGATGGATGCGCGCCAGGGAATCCAGGATCGGGGCGGATTGCGCGCAATAAGGGCATTGCAGATCCGAGAACTCGACTATGGTCAACAGCGGCTTTTCCGACCCTTGGCTGAAGGACGTGCCCTGAGGGATCGCCTTAGGAGCCGTATCCGCCGGCGGACGCCAGCCCATGCGCTGCGCCATGAACTCGTGTTTCTCCTGCATGGAAACCAGCATCTTAAGGATGGAGTCCTGCTTCGCCTCCATCTTGCTCAAACGGTTTTCCATGCTGGGCGTGGTGCATTGCGCCAGTAACGATGCCAACGGCAGCGCCAGCAGCAGCCAAAGTCTTTTCATGAACGACTCCTAGGTGGGTAAAATCCAGACCCGTAAATTATAATCTTTCCCGTTTCCGGACAGCACTGGCCAATATGCTACTTTTAGCCCATGCTGCGGTTCCTGATCAGCTGCATCTCCACGCTTTCCCTGCTGGCCAGCGGCTTGTTGCTGTGGCAATCCGATTTCTTTCCGGAAAAGCTTCCGCATGGCATGGGAACCTGGATTGCGGCCTTTTTCAGCGTATTCCACGAGCCTTTCATGGCCATGTTCTTGTATGGCCTCACCTTGGTGGTGGTGCTGGGAAGCTGGTTCATCACAGAAATCGTCCTCAGCCTGCTGTATTCCATCGTCGCGGCGGGACTTTCCCTTTTATGCCTGGTGGGCTTCCTCTCCGTCCACTATCCCCCCATCTACCAATACATCCAGTCCTTTACGCAATGAGGGCAGTGCGGACCGCATTGAGCGAAATGAACATCCAGATATTCGGCAAGAAAAATTGCAACGACAGCCGTAAGGCGGAACGCTGGTTCAAGGAACGGCGCATAGCCTTCCAGTTCATCGATTTGAAAGAGAAGGGTTTCAGCCCTAAAGAACTCGAAACCGTCGCGCGGCCCATCGGCTACGAGAACCTTGTGGACAAGGAATCGAAGCTGTTCAAGGAGAAGGGGCTTTCCTTCATGTCGCCATCTCGCATCCCCAAGGTGCTGCTCGAGGATGCCATGCTCGTAAAGACTCCCGTGGTGCGCAACGGCTCCCAGGCCACCCTCGGTTTCCAACCGGATACCTGGAAATCATGGAGTTAGGCTCGTCCCCCAAAAAAAACCCGGACCCGCCGAACCAGCTTCGATAACGGGATTCCGCGCGCGTTCGCCGGTTTCACGAAAGTGTTCATCACGGCTTTTCCTCGCTCCGAGTAAGGCGATTCCTTTGACCGCCCCGCTTCCCGATTTGTAAATTTGGCCCAACGGAAACGGGCGATCCGGCGCGGGGACGGGCCAGATCGCCGCAAAGCATTGGTTTAAAGGAGACGGTATGACCGCAGCGACCCAGGAAAAAATGGAATTCCAGACCGAGGTCAAGCAGTTGCTCAACCTCATGATCCACTCCCTGTACAGCAACAAGGAAATCTTCCTCCGCGAGCTGGTATCGAACTCTTCCGACGCCATCGACAAGGCCCGGTACGAGTCGCTGACCCAGATCGAATCCCTGGGCGAGGACAAGACCTTTCGCATCAAGGTCTCGGCGGACAAGGAAAAGGGCATCCTGCGCATTTCGGACAACGGCGTGGGCATGACCCGGGCCGAGCTGATCCATAACATCGGCACCATCGCCAGTTCCGGCACCAGGAAATTCGTCGAGAAGCTTTCCGGCGATCAGAAGAAGGATATGAGCCTGATCGGCCAATTCGGCGTGGGCTTCTATTCCGTGTTCATGGTCGCGGACAAGGTGGTCCTCACCACCAAGCGCCTGGGCTCCTCCGATCCAGCCATGCGCTGGGAATCCACCGGGGACGGTTCTTACACCATGGAAGAGAGCGATAAGCAGGATCGCGGAACCGAGCTGGAAATCCACATCAAGCCGGAAGAAAAGGAATTCCTCGAGGACTTCCGCATCCGGTCCATCATCCGCAAATACAGCGAATACATCAGCCATCCCATCCAGCTTACCGACGCGGACGGCAAGGAAGAGGTCCTGAACGACAAGCCGCCCATCTGGCGCCGTCCCAAGTCCGACATCACCAAGGAACAGTACGAGGAATTCTTCAAGCATCTGACCTATGACGAGGAAGCCCCGCTGACCTGGACGCACAACCAGGTGGAAGGCGCGCTGGAATACACTACCCTGCTCTACATTCCCGGCAAGGCCGGCTTCGATCTCTACAATCCCGAGAAGAGCAACGGCCTCAACCTGTACGTCAAGCGCATCTTCATCATGAACGATTGCAAGGAGCTGCTGCCGACTTACCTGCGCTTCGTCCGCGGCATCGTGGACTCGGAAGACCTGCCCCTCAACGTGTCCCGCGAGATCCTCCAGAAGAACGCCGTGATCCAGAAGATCAACAAGGCGGCCACCAAGAAGGTGCTGCAGCTGCTCGAGACCATGGCCAAGGAGGAGAAGGACAAGTACCAGAAATTCTGGAAGGAGTTCGGCAACGTCGTCAAGGAAGGCTTCCACATGAACTGGGAGAACCTGGACGAACTGAAACGCCTGATCCGCTTCCAGTCGAGCAAGACCGCTGAGGGCGAGTTCGTGGGCCTGGAAGAATACGTGATCCGCATGAAAACGGAGCAGAAGGACATCTACTACATCAGCGGCGAGTCCCGCGCCGCCGTGGAGAACAGCCCGCATCTGGAAGTATTCAAGGCCAAGGAAATCGAGGTCCTCTACCTCATCGACCCCATCGATGAATGGGTGGTGCAGAGCCTGGCGGACTTCGACGGAAAGAAGCTTTTGAACGTGGCCAAAGGCGACCTTGATCTGGGCGAACTCTCCAAGGAGGAGAAAAAGTCCAAAAAGGAAGCCGAAGGCAAGTACAAGGACTTCATGAAGGACTTCGAGGACAAGACCGGTGGCCTGTTGAAGGAGGTCCGCGTGACCTCGCGCCTCAAGGAAAGCCCCTGCTGCCTGGTCGCGGACGAGACCGACATGGGCGCCAACATGGAGCGCATCCTCAAGATGGCGAACCAGAGCGTAACGGCCAGCAAGCGCATCCTGGAGATAAATCCCGATCACGCCATCATGCAGAGCCTGCAGAAGATGTTCGCGGCCGACCCCGCCAATCCCAAGTTGAAGGATTGGTACGGATTGCTGGTGGATCAGTCCCTGCTGGCCGAAGGATCGGAAATCAAGGACCCCGCTGCCTACGTCTCCAAGGTGAACGCCTTTTTGGCGGACATGCTGGCGAAGGGCTAGGTCCGGGATGCCCGGGATGTCCCGGATGCCCCGGTTTCCGGAACCTTGAAGCCCTCCGACCTTTTCCGGTTGCCTCCCATCCTGAGTGGAGCGGGCGGCGGGATAACCCGCCGCCTGGACGATCGAGCCCGCCGTACGTTCCGGAGCGACTGCCTGAGGCAATTCTTCGGAGGCCTAACCGATACCGGCCCCAAGACCTTTTTCCTGTTGATCGCCGTCCAGAGGTACTCCGCGGGCGACCTCTTCAAAACCCTGATCTCAATTCCCAATTCGGTCGCCATGACCTTGTCCGTGCTCTTGCTGCCCTTGTTGTCGCGGTTGGGCGTGCGCAATTCGGTGTGGCTGGCCGTATCGCGATTCATTTCCGGCGCATGCTACCTGTTGGCGGCCTGGAAACCCTCCTTGGAGCCTTTCGCCTTCTGGATCTTCCTGGGCGGATTGCCGGTCAGCATCGTCTACCCCCTGTTGACGGACATTTACCATCGGAATTATCCGCACCGCGTCCGCGGCCAGCTGTTCGCCTGGGCCACCATCATCAACATGGCTTCCACCGGACTGTTCTCATGGCTCCTGGCCCTGCTGCTGGGAGCGCATTCCGAACATTACCGGCCGGTGTTGATCCTCATCGGCCTCTCCATGTTCCTGGCCGGTTGGTCATTCCTGTCCATCCCGGACAAGGAGCATGCGGGCCCGGACGGCCGCTCCTTCCTGCATGCCTTCCGCTGGATCCGCCGGGACCGCACATTCGCATACATGCTGGTCATCTGGTTCATTTTCGGTTCGGCCATCTTCATGATCACGCCCCTGAAGCTGATCTACATGACGGAACCGCGCTACGGTCTCGCGTATCCCGCCGCCACCATCGCGCTGATCATCGGGATCATCCCCGAAGTCTTCCGCTTCTCGACCACGGCCATCTGGGCGCGGTTGTTCGATCGCTACCATTTCATCGGCATCCGGGTGGCGCTCAACGTATTCCTGCTCGCCTCGGTGATCGCGTTCTTTTTCGGCAAGACCAAGGGATGGCTATGCGTGGCCGCCGCCCTGGAGGGCATCTCCAGCGGCGGCGCGTCCATCGCCTGGTCCTTGTGGGTGACGCACATGGCGCCGGTAGGGCATACCACCGAATACATGTCCGTGAACCTGTTCTTTACCGGCATCCGCGGCATCGTGGGAACCTGGTTGGGCATCCATCTGGCCTCGCTTCTCGGTCTGCAGCAAGTGGCCTGGCTCTCGGTAGGCCTGGTGGCGATGTCCATCGCGATGATGCTTCCGTTGCGTAACGATCGTAAATGGATCCGCAGCGAAGCCGGCGCGGGCGGGGAAGCCGGGAATTAGACGACCGTCGTCCCCATCGGGGCTGGTTCTACGGCTTGCGCATCACCGTGGCCGCCGGGTGAGGAACCGCACTTTTCCCGGGGGGGTCGCGGCTACGCCGGGCCTGGGCTGGGCGCCGTGATTTATATTTAGTCCGGCCTTCCGATCGCTTCGATTCACAAAAAAAGGCCGCCCGAGGATCCATGCCGGAACTGTCCACACGTGAAAGATCGGAATCGGGTCCGGCGGCCACGGCCTTCCAAGCCTCCCAGGCCTCCCAGGCCTCCCATGCCTCCCATGCCATTTCCGAGCCCCTGCTCCTCACGGCGTTGAGCCGCACTTTCGGGTATTCCGCCTTCCGTCCACACCAAAAGGAAATCGTCGAGCACATCCTGGCAGGCCGCGACGTGCTCGCCATCATGCCCACCGGAGGCGGAAAATCCCTCTGCTATCAATTGCCCGCGCGCATGGCCGCCGGCACCGCCGTGGTCATCAGCCCGCTCATCTCGCTGATGAAGGATCAGGTGGATTCTGCGCGCCAGAACAACATGCGCGCGGCCTACCTCAACAGTTCGCTCAAGGGCGCCGCCGCCGCCAAGGTCTACCGCGAGCTGGAAGCCGGCGAGCTCGACCTGCTGTACATCTCGCCGGAACGTTTCGCTATGGAATCCTTCGTGGACAGCCTCAAGGCCGCCCGCATATCGTTCTTCGCCGTGGACGAAGCCCACTGCCTCTCCGAATGGGGCCACGACTTCAGGCCGGACTACAATTCGCTTTCCGCCATCCGCCGGCATTTCCCCAAGGCGCCCATCGCCGCTTTCACCGCCACGGCCACGTCCACGGTGCAGCAGGACATCCAGGCGAAATTGACGCTGAAGAATCCTTTCCAGGTGCGCGCTTCGTTCAACCGCCCCAACCTGTACTATGAAGTGAGGCCCAAGCGGGACGTGGACGCCCAAATCATGGATTTCCTGCGGGATCATCCGGACGATCCCGGCATCATCTACCGCACCACGCGCACGGCGGTGGAGAAGACCGCGGAGTTCCTGACCAGGAAGGGCGTCAAGGCCCTGGCCTACCACGCGGGACTGCCGCAAGAGGAGCGCGAACGCAACCAGGAGGCGTTCAGCCGCGACGACGTCCAGGTGGTGGTGGCCACCATCGCGTTCGGCATGGGCATCGACAAATCCAACGTGCGCTTCGTCCTGCATGCCGATCTGCCCAAGAACCTGGAAGGCTACTACCAGGAGACCGGCCGCGCGGGCCGCGATTCCGATCCCTCCATATGCGTGCTCTTCTATGGCGGCGGGGACATTCCCAAGTTGCGCCATTTCCTGGACCAGATCACGGACGAAGAGGAGAAAGCGCTGGCGGTCCGCCGCCTCAACCAGATGTCCGACTTCGCCGCGCGCAACCTGTGCCGCCGGCGACAGCTGCTGGCCTACTTCGAAGAGGCCTATCCCGACGAAAATTGCGGCTCCTGCGATATCTGCACCGGCAAGGCCTCGACCTCGGACGCCACCCGCGAAACGCAGATGGTGCTATCCTGCATGGTCCGCACCGGAGAACGCTTCGGCGCCGCGCACGTGGTCGACGTACTGGTAGGCGCCGATACCAAGAAGATCCGGGATCTCGGGCACGACAAGGTCAAGACCTACGGCGTCGGCAAACACAAGGACAAGGGCTTCTGGCGATCCCTGATGGGCGAAATGCTGGGCCGGGGACTGATCGCCCTGGACGACGGCCCCTACCCCGTGCTGAAGCTGGCGCCGGAATGCCTGCCTATCCTGCAAGGCAAGGAGACGTTCCAGATCCTGGAGAGGGTCGCGACAAAAGGCGATGGTAAAAGCGATGGGAAAGGCGATGCTGAAAGCAATGGGAGAGGCGAAGGGGCTGGAACCGGAAAGCACAAGTCCGGCAAGAACGCGGCGGACATCGGGGATATCGACCAGGAACTCTTCGGCAAGCTAAAGATCCTGCGCCGCACCTTCGCGCAACGCCAGAACGTGCCGCCCTACATGGTCTTCTCGGACAAGACCCTGCACGAGATGTGCCGACATCTGCCCAAGACCCTGGCCGCCTTGCGGGAGATTTCCGGAGTCGGGGACGCCAAGCGCGATAAGTACGGCTTCGAGTTCGTGCAGGAGATCCGCGGGCATGCGGGCGGTTAGGGCCCGTTAAGAAATAAATGACCTGCACCGAGGGCGGTGAGCCGGTTGGCTGGCAAGGCGCGAGGAGCGCCGCGGACCGGGCGTCCGCAAGCGACGAGCAACGCAGCCAGGCGGCCGGATCT
>JBDSIO010000064.1:0-8560 GCA_039917895.1 Fibrobacteria bacterium
CTCAAGGAAGTCATCTCCGAAGCCTGCGTAGGCTATACCGATGTGGTCAAGGAAGAACGCATCCTCAAGGAAGCCCTGGCCAACCTGTTCCCGGGCATCCCCGAGAAGGACGTCAGCAAGGCCATGGTCATGGTCGCCTGCGCCCACATCGAAGAAGATCCCGCCTGGAGCTTCGTCACCGCCCGCATCCTCATGGACGACGTCCGCGACGAAGTGCTCGGCGAACGCCTCACCCAGGCCCAGATGACCCAGCGCTATCCCGCCTATTTCGGCGAATACATCCAGCAAGCGGTCGACGCCCAGCTCCTGGACAAGCGCATGCTGGAATTCGACCTGGATCGCATGGGCAAGGCCCTCAAGCCCGAACGCGATCTCGGCATCACCTACCTGGGCCTCAAGACCCTGGTGGACCGGTACTTCGTGCACCTGGAAGACGGCCGCACCATCGAACTGCTGCAGGCGTTCTGGATGCGCGTGGCCATGGGCCTCGCCCTCAACGAAGTGGAACGCGAACGCCGCGCCATCGAGTTCTACGAAGTGCTTTCCGCCTTCCGCTTCACCAGCTCCACGCCCACCCTGTTCAACTCCGGAACCATGCATTCGCAGATGTCCTCCTGCTACCTCACCACGGTCCCGGACGACCTGGGCGGCATCTTCGGCGCCATCAAGGACGACGCCATGCTCTCCAAGTTCGCCGGCGGCCTGGGCAACGACTGGTCCAACGTTCGCGGCCTCGGCGCGCACATCAAGGGCACCAACGGCAAGAGCCAGGGCGTGATCCCGTTCCTCAAGGTGGCCAACGACACCGCCGTCGCCGTCAACCAGGGAGGACGCCGCAAAGGCGCCATGTGCGCCTACCTCGAGACCTGGCATATGGACATCGAGGAATTCCTGGAACTGCGCAAGAACACCGGTGACGACCGCCGCCGCACCCATGACATGAACACGGCCAACTGGATCCCGGATCTGTTCATGAAGCGAGTGATGGCCGAAGGGGAATGGACCTTGTTCAGCCCCAACGAGGTGGCCGATCTCCATGACCTGTATGGCCAGGCTTTCGACAAGAAGTACAAGTTCTACGAAGAGGAGGCCCGCCAGGGCCGCATCAAGACTTTCAAGAAGATGAGCGCCCTCGCCCTCTGGCGCAAGATGCTTACCATGGTGTTTGAAACCGGCCATCCTTGGATGACCTTTAAGGATCCGTCCAATGTACGTTCGCCCCAGCGCCATGCCGGAGTGGTGCATAGCTCCAACCTGTGCACGGAGATTTTGCTCAACACCAGCGAAGCGGAAATCGCCGTCTGCAACCTCGGTTCCATCAACATGCTGAACCACATCCGCAACGGCAGGCTCGACGAACAGCTGATGGGGGAGACTGTGGGCATAGCCATGCGCATGCTCGACAACGTCATCGACCTGAACTATTACCCGGTGTTGCAGGCCCGCAACTCCAACCTGCGCCATCGCCCCGTGGGCCTCGGCATCATGGGTTTCCAGGACGCGCTCTACGAGCTCGGCATCGCCTACTCCTCGGACAAGGCCGTCGAATTCGCCGACAAGTCCATGGAGATCATTTCCTACCACGCCATCCTGTCCAGTTCCACCCTGGCCAAGGAGCGCGGCACCTATCCGTCCTACCAGGGTTCTTCCTGGTCGAAGGGCCTGTTGCCCATCGACACGGTCGAAATCATGGCGGCCGAGCGCGGGGAACCCGTGCTCATGGACAGCAAGTGCAACCTCGACTGGGCTCCCGTGCGCGAGCACATCAAGCTCTGGGGCATGCGCAACAGTAACACCATGGCCATCGCCCCCACGGCGACCATCTCCAACATCATCGGCGTCTCCCAGTCCATCGAGCCTACCTACAAGAACCTGTACGTGAAGAGCAACCTGTCGGGCGAATTCACGGTCATCAACACCTACCTGGTGGAAAAGCTGAAGAAGCTGGGCCTCTGGGATCAGGCCATGGTGGACGATCTGAAATACTTCGACGGCGAACTGGCCGAGATCAAGCGCATCCCCGAGGATGTGAAGAAGATTTTCCTCACCTCGTTCGACATTGAGCCCAAGTGGCTGATCGCCTGCGCCATGAAGCGCCAGAAATGGATCGACATGGGCCAGTCCCTGAACCTGTATATGGCCCAGCCTTCCGGGAAAAAACTGGACGCCATGTACAAGCTGGCCTGGCAAGCCGGCCTCAAGACCACGTATTACCTGCGGTCGCTGGGAGCCACCAACGCGGAAAAATCCACCCTGGACAAGACTCGCGGCGTCAACGCGGTCTCGGCCGGCGACGTGCTGGCCGGACCGGTCGGCGGGATGCCTAGCGGCAAATCCAAGGAAGAATCCATCGCCGGCGCGGCCATCAAAAGCAGCATCGTGAAAGACGGGATGGATACCCTGAATCAAGTGAAAACGGACAAAACGACCAGGGCGCTCGCGACGAGCGCTTTGGATGCCGCCGCCGCGTCGGCGCGCGCCCTTTCAGAAAGGGAGGTGGCCTCCGAACTGGCCGCCGCCAAGGCAGCCTGTTCCATACTAAACGGCGAGGAGTGCGAAGCATGCCAATGAACTGGGATGATGATAAAGAGACAGGTGAAACCCCCAGCGTTTTCGGAGGCTCAACGCAGTCGGTGGCCGTGAGCCCGACCTCGCCACGGATCCATGCCGATCCGATCACGCGCGTGGCGGAAGCGGCCCCCCGCGCCGCTGAGCAGGCTCAGCGGATCCAGGTGGTGCAGTCCATGCCCTCCGCGCCCGCGTCCCACGCGGCGGTATCATCGTACATGAACGGAGAGGGATCTTCCGCCGAGGTGGCCCTGCGCGCCGCCGCCGCATCCCTGAACGGAACCGCCAAGCTCGACTCGCTCCTGGGCGAATCCACCGCCCGGGTGCGCGTGGACGAGAAGCGCATCATCAATTGCCGTGCCGACCTCAATCAACTGGTGCCCATCAAGTACCAGTGGGCCTGGCAGAAGTACTTGGACGCCTGCGCCAACCATTGGATGCCTCAGGAAATCAACATGTCCCGGGACATCGAATTGTGGAAGGGCAATGAGCTCAGCGAGGACGAGCGCCGCATCGTCAAGCGCAATATGGGCTTCTTCTCCACCGCCGATTCCCTAGTGGCCAACAACATCGTGCTGGCCGCCTACAAGCACATCACCAATCCCGAGTGCCGCCAATATATGCTGCGCCAGTCCTTCGAGGAAGCGCTGCACACGCACGCCTACCAGTACATCATCGAATCCCTGGGCCTGGATGAGGCCGAGATCTTCAACATGTACCACGAGGTCAACTCCATCCACGGCAAGGACGCCTTCGAAATCGCCCTCACCCGCGAAATGCTGAAGCCGGACTTCGAGACCGAGACCTTCAAGGGCGCCCAGACCTTCCTGGAAAACCTAATCGGCTACTATGTGATCATGGAAGGGATTTTCTTCTATTCCGGCTTCGTGATGATGCTGAGTTTCCAGCGCCAGAACCGCCTCCCGGGATCCGGCGAGCAGTTCCAGTACATCCTTCGCGACGAGACCATGCACATGAACTTCGGCATCGACGTGATCAACCAGATCAAGATCGAGAACCCGGACCTCTGGTCCCCCGAGGTCAAGGAAAAGTCCACGGAGCTCATCCGCAAGGCCGTGGAACTGGAAATCGCCTACGCCAAAGACACCATGCCCCGCGGCATCCTCGGCCTCAACGCCGGGATGTTCGAGGACTACGTGCAATACGTGGCCGACCGCCGCCTGGAGAAGATTGGATTACCGAAGGTTTACGGCGCGAGCAACCCCTTCCCCTGGATGTCCGAAATCCTGGATCTCAAGAAAGAGAAGAACTTCTTCGAGACCCGCGTTACGGAATACCAGACGGGCGGCGCGCTCAACTGGGAGTAGGTTCAAAGGGATTTCGTAGCGAATTAAAGGGCCCGCGAAAGTGGGCCCTTTTGGCTTAAAAAAACCATGGGTACCCATAAATTAGCAGCGCCAATTTTTGTCCCCAAAGTCACCATATAATGGGATTGAGGGCCACTATGGACCCTGCAACAGCTTTCCCGCCTTGTCCCAAACCGCCGTATACGGCTTGCCGCCTGCTTCAGTAACCTCCGCGGTCAGCTTGCCCGCCGCGTATCGGCCCTGCAGGCTGACGGTAACTCCTGAAGCCAGCTTTGCGGACAAGGATACGGAACCGCCATTGGAAACGGCGCCCGATGATACCAAGGGGACGTCCGGCCGGAACAGGAAGTGGGCCTCCGCGATGGGGCCTTTGCGCAAGGTGGCCTGGACCCGGGCACGCACCAAGGCATCCTGGCTGCCCAGGATGATGGACGTCTGCACCCTGAAGACCAGTTCCAAGGCGGCTACCGAGTCCGGCGCTGGGGCTGCATGGGCTAGTACGATATCCATGCTGTCGCCCTTGATGTAGGTGGAGTCCACGCGGAAGCCGCGCATCCCAATGGAGTGGGACGCTCCGGTGAAGTCCTCGTTCTGGAGGAAAGCCTTTCTCACCTCCATCGCGCGCGGGATGGAGGAATCGTAAATCACGACGATCGCCTGGATCTCGCTGCGCTTCACGCCGGATCCAAGGGCTCCCGGAGCGGAGCGGATATAGATGAACCGGCTGGAGTCGATCCCAGCCAGGGGCATGGTCCAGAGGGAATGATCTCCGTCCCGGTCCTCCAGGAATTCATGCATGAGGGTGTCCGGGCCCAGGGTCACCACCTTCTCGAACTTTTCCACCGGATTGTCATCCCCGGTCCGGAAGTCCAGGTCTTTGCCGGGATGATCAGTGGTGTACCAGGTTTCCTGTTCGGTTTTTCCCCACCATTGGAGGCTCACGATATTTGTCCGCCGGTCCAGGACGCCGTCGGAATCCGAGTCCTCGCCGAGATAACGATGGGATACGTTCGCGAGGAAATTGAACTGGCCCAGGCCTCGGGTCCTCAGAAAGAAGGCTCCGGCATAGTTCCCGGCCCTAGCATGCTGGTCGTACCGGACGAGGGAGGTGTCCCTGGTTTCCCACACGCCCGACCAGGCATGTCGGTAAGCCGTGGCCACCCCTTGGGCGGAATCCGCATAGTCCCAACGGATGGAGTCCGTATTAAGGTCGGAAGCTTTGGATAAGGCGCCTTGCTTGGGGGCCGCGGATCCGCCGGTCTGAGGCGGGGCCATGGGAATTTGACCGGCGAGGGTATCATAGAGGCTGTTTTGCGCCTGGCCCCACCCCGTGGAGGCTTGGATATAGCCCGTCACCAGGGGTCCGATGGAGGCCAGATAGTTGGGGACATCGGTCGCGCCGCCGGCGCTCTTCTCGTTCTCGACCGTGCAGGAGGTCAGCAGGCCGGTCAAAAGGCTTGTCAGGAGGCCTGTCAGAAAGCCTTTCAGAAGGCAGGCGGAAAGCCGTTTCCAGGGACGATTTTTCATTTCCGCACCTTCGACTTAGGGAAATAGATCAAAGTCAATTGCATCACTTGACGGGAGTCGCGGTCTTGCTTGGCGATTTCGAAGACCTCCTTGCGGAACTCCTCCAGCTTGTCCTGTACGCGCCGGGCTGCCTTTTCGCTCAGGTCCAGGATGACGCTGCTGATATGGCGGCGATCCGCCGGGAAGCGCGTGAGTGCTTCGGGAGCCTGCAGGATGAGATCGCGGTTCATGCGTTTGACGGTTCCGGGCATGGTGGCCGGGGGTTCCAGAAACTTGTTCACCGCCCGGTACCTGCCGCTGCTGTACTGGCGGACCAGGCCCCACTCGCACAGCTCGCGGATGGACTTCTTGACCTTGCCTGCGGCCACTGAGGGTTCCAGGAATTCGCCGAGCGCCTCGTAATCCCCCCGGAAGTCCATCGCCTCGACGGCGTGCAGGAGCAAAAGGTATAGGGTATCGTCGAAGTAACGGGCCTGCGCCGGATTGAGTCGGGCGAAGCTGCTGTGGTTCCGGCGGATTTGGATGGCGCGGTAGAGTTCCTGCTTCTCTTCCGGGCTTTTGCATTGCCCATAGGCGACGATCAGGTTGAGGAACTCCGCTTCGGCGGGCTTAATGGAGAAAATCTCGGCGACCTTCGACAGTACCTTCCCGCTCAAGCTGCGCTTGCCCTTGATGACATCGAGCAGGTATCCCGGGTTGCGGATTTCCGCTGCCTGGGCGAACTTGCGGTAGGAGAAGGAGGGATCCTTCTTCTTGCGGGCCTCGAAGGCATCACGGAGATAAAGCCGAAAATCATCGTACTGGTAGATGTCCATCGCATGCTCCCCGCAGGACCGCCTTTGCAAAGATAGACTGTTACCCTGGAAATTTCATCAACTCATGGAATTTGCATGCTTGATCCGATATTTATGGATATATCGGCCATTTTTAGGGTTTATGTGTTACCCGACGGTTTAATTTTTATTGCCAGGGCAGTGAGGAACGGTTTTATTCCATTTCGAGGCATAAGCCTGATAGGCATCAGTAACCCCGGAGAATCGTATGAGAAAACCGCTTAATCTATCCCTTGTCGTACTGGCGTCTTTGCTTGTCCTGCGTTGCAATACCGCGCCGGAAAACCATGTCCTGGGCGCGCCTCCCAAACTCCCTTCGGCGGCTTCCATGAGCATCCCTGACATGCAGGCCATGGGCGCGGCCAAGCAATCCGCCGCGGCCGAAACCAGGATCAATGTCGGCATCGCCTATGCGGCGACGCTTTTCTGGACCGGCGTGGTGGCCGTGGCCCTGACCGGCCCGGTCGCCCTGTTCGAGGCCGCCGTGCATACCGAACCGGTGGTGCTTCCCGACAGCAGCGGCTATCAATGGGTGCTCAGCCATGGTGGTTTCAGCGCCTTGCTCACGGCGCAGGACAAGAACGGCAGCTGGGATTGGAAAATGACGGTGATGTCCGGCAACAACATGTCCAACTTCACCTGGTTCACCGGGACCTCAAGCCAGGACGGCAGCCAGGGAAACTGGACCTTCTACCGCCACCCGGATGGGGCGCCCATTCACAGTTTCGTCTATGCCTTCGCCAATTCCACCGAAGATGTCAAGGTCATGATCGTCGACAAAGGCGCCGAAACCTACGGATCCTACCTGCATTGGAACATCGACAAGCATATCAAGAGCCTGGAAGGATACAACGCCCAGGACAAGGGTTCTTCCCTGATCCTCTACAATTCGGTGAGCGGTACTGGGAAAATGGAAGATCGGAAGCACGGCAACTCGTATTGCTGGGATACCAAGTTCGCCGGCTACGCCGATATCCCTTGCAGCCAGTGGCATATCTGAAACGTTCCAGGTCCTGACCGGTCATCCTCAAGGACCACGCAAATCCGTTACCGGGGGCAGTGCAAGCGCACCGCCCTTTTTCTTTTTATGGAGGAAGTCATAAGGGAGGACCTGCCTGATTGACAGGATCCTTGACGGCCTGAATCGGGGTTGGATAAGACCGCTTTGCTGATTTAAGTTTGATTGGAAAAAAGGCGGTTTCATGGATATGCAACTTTCGAATCGTCTGGCCCTGGTTTCCGGCAGCACCGCCGGCATTGGATACGCCATCGCCGAGGCGTTGGCCCGTGAGGGCGCCCGGGTCATAGTGAATGGCCGAACCCAAGCCGCCGTGGATGCCGCTTGCGTCTCGATTGGAAAAAACGCCGGAAAATCCGCCGTTCTATCTGCTGGAAACGCGCCTATCGGGTTCGCCGGAGACCTGAGTGTCGCAGCGGTGGCCGAGGACCTGGTTCGCAAACATCCCGGCATCGAAATCCTCGTCAACAATCTCGGTATTTTCGAACCGAAGGCGTTCGAGGATATTCCGGATGCGGATTGGATGCGTTTTTTTGAAATGAACGTTTTGAGCGGCGTGAGGCTCACGCGCCTGTGTCTGCCCGCCATGAAGAAAGCGGATTGGGGCCGCGTCATTTTCATTTCCAGCGAGAGCGCGGTGCAGATTCCCCAGGAGATGATCCACTATGGCATGACCAAGACGGCGCAATTGGCCGTGTCCCGCGGGTTGGCAGAATCCCTGGCGGGCACGGGCATTACCGTGAATTGCGTGCTTCCGGGCCCGACCAAATCGCGCGGAGTGGAGGACTTCGTCGGGGCATTGGCTGAATCCGAAGGGAAAACCTTCGGAGAGTTCGAAAAGGAGTTCTTCGAAAAAGTCCGCCCTACCTCGCTCATCAAACGGTTCGCCACTCCGGAAGAGGTGTCGTCTTTGGTCGTGTACGTGGCGAGCCCTTTGGCATCGGCTACGACCGGGGCGGCGCTTCGGGTCGACGGCGGGGTTTTGAAAAGCGCGTTTTGACCAGCCCCTGATTGCGGATTTCGCCCTCGCCCGGTCTATCGCAGCGCCCCTTTACATTTCGTGATAAACCCGATACCTTTCCGCAAGGTGCAATCCGCACCGGCTTAAATACCGTACGGGCCCGCGATATCTCTCAGACCGGTCAGGATTTTAAAATGGATTCACGAAAAATGGCGTTACTGACCGTACTCTCTATCGGCTCCCTGTTATGGGGCCTAAGTGATTTGCGGAAGAAGAAGCGCGAAGGCGCATCCTATGATGCGATGAGCCTTATCCAGGTCGGCGG
>JBDSIO010000065.1:0-2662 GCA_039917895.1 Fibrobacteria bacterium
GAGGGCTATGAGTTTCTAAAAGCGAAATGGGAGGCTTTCCTAAAGCGCCACGGTCTCGGCTGAGGACTCGGGCGAGACATCATCTTGGCCCTGGAAGGTTTCAGCTTTTTAAAGCCTGGGCGAAGGCCCGGGCGCCTGTTTATGGGACCTCGTGAGATTAGAAGGGAAGATTCCACTCGCAGGCGATCGTACCCTCGGGGCCGCCCAGGATCGCGAAATGCTGCGGCGCATCGAAATCGGACAACGACGCGTCCACCATGCCGTCCAGCACCGCGTAGACGTAGAACAACGCCATGCCCCAGAAGTATTGGTTGCGCCGCTTGCGGTACAGGGTGCGATCCTTTTTCAGATCTTCCAGGTTGTCCGCTCCCTCGATCCGGGCCACCAGTATGCGCTCGTTCAGCAAATCCACCATCTGCTGGCGCGAGTAGGCGGAAACGGCGCTGGCGCCGATCGCCATCCATAACATCCCGAACTTTCCATACCTGCGGTTGTACAGCTGGGCGGCGCCGGGAAAGGCCATGCCGTACAACATGGCGCGTTTCACCGACCGGCTTTCCGTGTCTCGATGGCGGCTGAGGTAGGCGATTTCGGCGGCGTCGAGGACGCCGTAAAGATGCAAGCCCACGGCCCAGGCGAATTGGGAATGGGCGAGATCCTCCTGCTGGGAGGCGAGTTGGGAGCGCTCGCGGGCGAACGCGATCTGATTCCGGCGGCGCGAGTCGAAGGCGGCGGCGCTGTCCGGGGATGCGTTCCCCCTGATGAAGTAACTGTCGGCCGAGTCGAGGGCGTACCGGGCCTGTTCCCTCCAGCGTGGGATGTCCACGAGTTCCGAATAGAGGGCGAGTCCGGCCAGCAGGGATTCCAGGCCGATCAGAAAGCCCCCACGCACGGGATGGCTCCCGTAAATCTGGCCGGCTCCGGGTAAAAGCGCGGAAAGCGTGATGGCTTTGCCGTAGGAGAGCGGCTCGGGACTGCGGCTCCAGTCGTTCAATGGCAAGGTGTCGATTTCGGGAATGCCGCTATGGCCCTGGGCCCGGGCGTTTCCGCACCAGGCCAGGGTGGACAACAATATCAGGATCGGCCCCAAGCGCATCAGGCGGAAAAAGTACTAAGAACCGGACGAGGCCGGAACCCGGCGGAATCGGGGCTCCCGGAGGTTCCGAACCCATGGGACATTTCCTGTCCCCGGTGCGGTGGTATATTTCAAAACATGAAAATCGGCATCATCAACATCGGCGACGAACTCCTTGCCGGAAAAATCCTGAACTCCAACCAGTTCGATCTTGCCCGGATCCTGTCGCCCCTGGGCCACGACATCCCTTTCAACCTCGTGATCGGCGATGACGAAGCGGCTCTGGCCCGCTCCCTGGCTTGGGTCCTCGGCCCGCAATCGCCGGGCAAGCCCGATCTCCTGATCCTCACCGGCGGCCTGGGCCCCACCCGCGACGATTTGACCCGCCAGGCCGTGGCCGGTTTTCTCGGCCGGCCCTTGGCTGAAAGCCCTGAAGCCCTGGAATGGCTTGCCGCCTTGCTGGGACGGCCCGTTGCGGAATTGCCCTGGGGTCAAAAGGTCCAGGCTTCGGTTCCCGAGGGAACATCCCCGTTACGTAACCCCGCAGGTACGGCCTGCGGTTTCCGGTTCGAGGCCTCGGGCGTTCCCGCCTACGCCTTTCCCGGCGTCCCTTCCGAATTGGACGCCATGTTCCGCCTGCACGTGCTGCCCGCGCTCCAAGGCGACTCAGTCCTGCTGGAACGGGCGGCCTACACCTGGGGCTGGTCGGAGAGCATCCAGCGCGAGGCTTTTTCCGCCCTCGACATTCCGACCCACTTCCGGTTTTCCAGCCTGCCCGGAGAGCGGGGAGTGCGCCTGAGCCTTTCCTCGCTGTGCGCGCCTTCCCTCCGAGAAGAGCGGGAGGCCGAACTCGAATTACTTTGGGCCAGGATGCTGCGCGCCATTCCTTCCGAATGCATTTCCGACCCGGAGGGGGACGCCCTTCCCCAGGCCGTGGTGAAACTCCTTTTGGACCGCAAACAGACCGTTTCCGTCGCCGAGTCTTGTACGGGCGGGGGTTTGGGATTCCTGCTCACGGAGACTCCCGGCAGTTCCGCCATCTTCCAGCAAGGTTTTCTGACCTATTCCAATGCAGCCAAAACCTCGCTGCTGGGCGTGGAGCCGGAGGTGCTGAGGTTCCACGGCGCGGTGTCGGAAGCGACCGCCCTGGCCATGGTTAGAGGCTGTCTGCAGCGATCGGGAACCGACTACGCCGTCGCCATCACCGGCATCGCCGGACCCGATGGCGGCACCCCGGAGAAACCCGTAGGCACGGTCTGGATCGCGGTGGCGTCCCGCGAGCGCGCTTCGGCCCGGTGTTTCAAATTCCGCGGCGGGCGCAACCCGATCCGCTGGCGTTCCGCCTATACGGCGCTGAACCAACTCAGGTTATTGATTTCCGGGCAGTTGGAACAATAAACACATGTTCAAAAAAGCCCTTGCACAAATGAGCAGTAGAATGTATTCTTATCAAAACCCCTCCCTCTAGAAGGAGTCTTTCATGTCCGTCAAGAACAAACCCCAAGTCATTTCCGAGGAATCCTCAAACCGGAAAAGAGCCCTCGACGCCGCGGTGGCGCAGATCGAAAAGAACCACGGTAAAGGTTC
>JBDSIO010000066.1:0-4814 GCA_039917895.1 Fibrobacteria bacterium
CCGCATGATGGGCGGCCGCAACCTCGCGCGCGCGACGCAAGTGGCCATCCTCAACGCCAACTACATGATGAAACGTTTGGAGAAGCATTACCCGGTCCTGTACGTGGGCGCCAACGGCACCGTGGCCCATGAGATGATCCTGGACTGCCGCAAATTCAAGCAGGCCGCCGGCATCGAGGTGGAAGACATCGCCAAGCGCCTGATGGACTACGGGTTCCATGCCCCGACGGTTTCCTTCCCCGTGGCCGGCACGCTGATGGTGGAACCCACCGAAAGCGAGTCACAACCGGAAATGGATCGCTTCTGCGACGCGTTGATCGAGATCCGCAAGGAGATCGAAGCCGTGGCATCGGGCAAGGCCGACCGTGCCGACAACGTGCTCAAGAATGCCCCCCATACGGCTGGGCATGCCTTGGCCGACGCCTGGAAGCATCCCTATACACGCGAACAGGCGGTCTACCCGCTGGCCTGGGTGCGCGCCAACAAGTTCTGGCCCGCCGTGGGGCGCATCAACGCCGCCTTCGGGGACAAGAACCTGGTATGCTCCTGCCCGCCGATGGAAGACTTTGCCTGAAGTCCACTTTAAGGTCCTGGCCGGAAATGACCGCCCTTAACCTGAAACCTGTTCGGAGATCGGTTTCAAGCGGTTAAGCCAATTTCAGGCGGATATTCAATACTTCGAGGATCCGTTTAAGATATCCGATGCTGGGGTTTCCCTTTTTAGATACTGCATTATACAGTCTCTCGCGGTTGACGCCGGCGGATTCGGCGATATGGGCCATTCCACCATGGGCGGCAATAACATCCCTCAAGCCGACCAGGAAGATCTTCGGGTCTTCGTCCACGATGCATTCGCTGAGGTATACCGCCGCGAACTTCCGGCCTTGGAGACGCGCATGATACTCCTGTTCAAACGGAACGCTTGGAGGAAAGGCGCCTTTGCCAGTCTTTCCAATATTCCTGCGCCGTTCGGATATCCTCGCTCTGGGACCTTTTGGTCCCGCCAACGAGGAGGATCCGCTTATAAGTCCGGATGGCCGAGATTACGGATCTCCCGCTGACCGCGACGCTTCCAGACCAGGATTCCAGGTTGAAGCGGAAGACGGAGCCGGTGTCCGACGCAACGGAATGGATGCATGGTTCTGTGGGCTTTTTCACGGGATCCGGATCGGAAAGAAAGCAACCCGAGAACCAAAGGGGGGAAACGAGAACGATGATTAGTGCGCCTTGCGTTCTCATGCCGGCTTACCCCTATTTCCGGATCCGGTTGAGACAAATGAACCGGTTGCGGATCATCATATCACCCTTGGGGGTACTGGAATTTTACAGCAACTCTTGCCAAATGATCTCACGATTATGCGAAAGGTTCAAGACCTCCATCGGGGGCTTTTGGATCATAAAACCCGGGACCGGCATCCCCGTTCCGGTTCCTCCTACGACAGCCATTAACCGGCCGAATCAGCTTTTATTACTCATGCGGATTCGGAACCGGGCCGCATCGGCGGCAAGCCTCCGTAACCCGGATCCCCTCCGATCCAAATCAGATCAGGGCTTTGTAGCCTGCCGCGTCCATCAGGCCTTCTTCCGAGGGCTTGTCCACCTTCACCTTGATGATCCAACCGGACCCATAGGGGTCCTGGTTGATAACGCCGGCATCGGCGGAAAGGGCGGTGTTGACCTCGGCAATCGTGCCGGAGACGGGGGCATAGAGTTCGGCTACGGTCTTTACGGCCTCAATGGTGCCGAAGCTTTGGCCGGACTTCACGGTCGCGCCGACCTTGGGTAATTCGACGAACACGATGTCACCAAGCTCCCGCTGGGCATGGTCGGTGACGCCGACAGTGGCGACGGCGCCTTCGAACTTCGCCCATTCGTGATCTTTGGTGTACTTCAAGCCATCCGGAACAAGGGACATCCTGTCCTCCTAAAATGCCCGCCGTGCGGGCTGTGTATCTGAATTTCCCGGGCCTTTTATGGGCATTCGGTCGGCTTTTAGTCGGCTTCTTCGGAGCCGAGCAGGGTGCCGACCTTGCGGAACGCCGCATTGGCCTCTTGCGAGCCCCGGCGAAAGGCCGCTGCGTGCTGTTTCTCTTCGGTATCGTTCTCCGATTTGAAGAAACGTTCCGCATTATAGGCGGCCGCTACCAGGGATTCGACGCCCTTGGCAAGCTGATCCTGCGGTTCCTTGAGCTGGGCCGGGATTTTGGAGGCGGCTCCGTTCAGACGTTCCTTGGCGCGGCGCGCCTCGGCTAGGTAGCTCACGGCGCGGTTCTGCAGAGACTCGTATTCCTCGTCGGAGATGTCGGGCACGGCGCCGAGATTCAGCGAGGTCAGGTTGCGGGCCACGCGGCGTGCGACCTCAAGGACGCCTTTCAGTTCGTTCCTGCCTTCTCCGATTGCGGCTTCGTTGCGGGAGACGGCCAGGGAAGTGGTATCGGGAGCCGACGGATCCGCGCCACCCTGGGAAGGAATCACGGGCACCGGCGGAGCCGCCACCACCACGGCATCGCCGTCTAGTTCGGCGGCGGACAGGTACTGGCTGGTATGGAAGACTGCCCCGCAGAAAGTAAGGATGGCGAGGAAATAGGACAGGGCAACCCGGGCCGGACCCCGCGCATTGATGGCGCCGATGAAGGCCGTGAACGCCACCCCATACAAAAGCGTCAGGATCATGAGATCGGTTTTCATCGGCTCTCCTTCTGCCGGCTTACCGGCTCGGTCTACCCGAAAAACGAAAGGGAATATAAAATTTGGGGTAGGAGGCTCCAAGCCACGGAGGTTGCTATTTTTGCGCGCTTACGGGCCCTTGCGGCCTTTGAAGGCTTGGGAACGGCGCTACAATGATCATGGAACAGGCTCGACCGGAAATCCGGGAACCGATCGGCGTGGTGGGATATGGCGTGGAGGGCATGAGCACCTGCGCCTACCTGCTTGGCCGCGGCTTCTCCGACATCACCGTGTTCGACCGCAATCCCCCGAAGAACCTGGACGCGCGCGCGCGTTATGCCGGCACCGGGGGAGTCGGAATGGGCGGTTCCGCTTATCTTTCCGGACCCCGCGGGCTGAGCGCGATGCGCACCGTGTTCCGCTCCGCGGGGGTGCGTCCCGACCTGCCGGAAATCGCCGCCTTCGCCGCCGCGGGCGGCACCCTCACTTCCCAGGTGGGATTGGCCTTCGCGCTGGCCGGCCGGGACCGTATCATCGGCATCACCGGGACGGTCGGCAAGGGCACCTGCTGCTCCCTGCTGGCGGACATGCTCGCCGAGGCGGGCATTCGCGCCAAGCTCGGGGGTAACATCGGCGTTCCGGCCCTGGAGCTCGCCGCCGACCTCGCCCCGGGAGAAAAACTGATCCTGGAACTGTCCAGCTTCCAGCTTTCCTCCTTATCGCAGAGCCCGGCCTATGCGGCGGTTTTGCGCACCACCACCGAGCATCTCGATTGGCATCCCGATCGGGCCGAATACTGGCTCCACAAATCCCGCCTGGTCGCGAACCAACAACCCGGCGACTTCCTAGCCTACTGCGCCGACGCCGAGGGCAGCATCTGGATCGCGGAACGCAGCCCTGCCCGCAAGGCCGCTTTCGGCGCCGGGGCCGAAATCCGCATCGACGGAAAGGAAATCAGCTGGAGCAAACGTGGGTTCAAGATCCCGTTAGCTGCGACCCGGCTCAAAGGCGCGTTCAACCTGGAGAACATCGCGGCCGCCGGAGCCTTGGCCCTGGAACTGGGCGCCGAGCCGCGCGACGTGGTGGCCGCGGCCATGGCCTTCAAGGGTCTCGAGCATCGCCTCGAGTTCGTCCGCGATCACGAGGGCGTAGCGTATTACAACGACAGCTACGCCACCCGGCCGGAAGCCACCATCGGGGCCGTCAAGGCGCTGCAGGACGCGCCCCTGGGCCTGATTCTGGGGGGCTCGGAGAAACACGCCGACTTCGCGGAACTGGCCGGGATCCTGGCCGCCGCGGAACAATTGCAGGCCATCGCCCTGATCGGCCAGACCGCGAATAGGCTGCGCGCGGATCTCGCCGAGGCCGGGATAGGAAAACCTGCGGGCGATCCGGAAATCCGGAAATGCGCCTCACTGGAGGAAGCCGTCGCCTTCCTGCGAGGCCGCGTCGCCCGAGGCGCGATCGCGCTCTCGCCCGCTTGCGCCTCCTTCGGCATGTTCGAAAACTACCAGGAACGCGGAAAAGCCTTCAAGCGTCTGATAATGTCCCTTTGAGGTTCTATCCGCATTGAGGGCTCTGAAATCCCCTGCGATTCGCAAAAGACCGCCTCCCGGGGTTTACCCAATAGTTATATTAACGGTTGTGCATGAACGCCTTATAGCTGCTCGGGGCCTTTAAACACAGGGCCACAAGCCGGCATCATATGCTCTCAGAAGACTACGAGAAAATGATGTTGATCTACCTGTCCGGCCTCGTGGACGGGCCAGGCTTCCGCAAGTCCGAAGATCTCAACCGCCTCAGCTCCCGCGAATTGCTGCAACTTTCCCAGAAGGTGGACGATTCCGCTTTGGGCCTGTTCGTTCAGTTGCTCAAGAGTTCCGAATCCGGCGAACGCTTGTTCGAAAAACTCATGGGCGATCACGAGGAGGAGAATCGCCAGCTGGTGGACGCGTTCTTCCAGCGTTATCTCAAAGTTGTGCTGTCCAGCGTGCAGGAAGGCGAGAACTTCAATCCGCTGGAAGTCTACATGCCCACCCACACCTTCGACGATTTGGCCTTCATCCAGAGCCGCCAAGCCTTCTTCCTGCGGCAGACCATCGACATCATCAACGAGTACCTGAACAATGCCTTCCGCCGCAAGCACG
>JBDSIO010000067.1:0-5956 GCA_039917895.1 Fibrobacteria bacterium
TCGGCCAACGCTTCGGCGGCCGGGATCACAGCACCGTGGTTCACGCCATCAAGACCATCGAAAAGGCCATGGAGAAGGACGACTCCTTCAAGAAGAGCGTGGACGCCATCATGGGCAAGCTCGCTTCACGCAGCTAGACTTTGGCCATGGGGGCTCCGCATTCCGGTTGCGGCCCTGGTCGGATCCAGGTCAGCGGGCAAAAAAACCTGGCACGGAGGATGAGCGGAACCGGAAAAGACCCTACACACTGTCCGAATTGGAGCTGACGCGCTGTAAGGGCGTTCGAGGGGAAGAACCGGTTTACACTACGGGAATCGACTCCAGAAACAGTGTGATCTCGCCCTTCACCTGATCCGACGTGTGCAGGTTGGAAATCTTTCCCAGCAGCCGTTTGCAGTCCTTCACACTGAGGTTCCGCAGCGCGGTGCGGATGGCATCCGCGGCCGCGGGAGCGATGGAGAGCCTCGTGATGCCTAGGGCCAGGAAGATGGGAAGCGCCTGGGGATCCGAAGCCATTTCGCCACACACGGTCACGGACTTCCCGGCATCGCGAGCGGCGGCTGAGATGCGCATCAGTGCCTGGATCAAGGCGGGGTGAAAAGGCTGGTAGTATGAGGCTACGCGTTCGTTTCCGCGATCGATGGCGAACAGGTATTGGATCAGATCGTTGGTGCCGATGCTGAGGAAGTCCGCTTCCGCGGCGAAGTCCCGGATTTGCATCATGGCCGCGGGAATTTCGATCATGGCGCCGATAGGCGGGCGGCGCAAGGGGCGGCCGGCTTCGGCTTCGAGCTCCTTGAGAACCTCGTCGACCTGCTCCTTGATGGCCCGGAACTCGGTGATGAGCGAGAGCATGGGGATGACCAGGCGGAACTCGCCGAATTGCGCGGTACGCAGCAGCGCGCGAAGGTGCGGGCGTAGGATATCGGGCCGGTTCAACAGCATGCGGATGGAACGCCAGCCAAGGCTGGGATTCTCTTCCTTACCCCAATCGAAATACTTTAGAGGCTTGTCCCCGCCCACGTCGAGCAGGCGGAAGGTGGCCCCGTGCTCGCCGCAACGTTCAAGCACGCGTTTGTAGATCTCGAACTGGGTTTCTTCGTCCGGAAACGAGCTGCGGATCATGAAGAAGAACTCGGAGCGGTAGAGGCCCACGCCTTCGATCCCGTATTGTTCCATCAGCTCAAGGTCGGAAATCAGGGACAGGTTTCCGGAAAGGTGGATGCGTTCACCGTCCTTGGTCACGGATTCGAAGCTGGGTACCGCGAGCATCTTGGTGCCGAGATCCTCAAGCAGGCGGGAGTATTCGCGCTGGACATGACCGTCCGGGTTGATGTAGATGAGCCCGGAGTTGCCGTCCATGATGACATGCGTGCCGTTCTGCAGGTAGCTGGTCAGGCCCGGGATGCCCATGAAGCAGGGAATTCCCAATGATCGGGCCAGGATGGCCGCATGCGAGGTAAGTCCTCCGGTTTCGCACATGATGCCAAGGATGCGCTTGGTGGACAGGTAGATAAGATCGGAGGGGAGCAGTTCCACGGCGGCGACGATGTTGCCGTCTTCGGCCTGGTCGTGCACGGTCTTGCTCTGCTTGACCTCGCCCAAGGCGTTCAGGATGCGCAGGCCCACGTCGCGCAAATCCGCGGCGCGGCTGGACAAAAGGGCGTTGCCCGTGTCCAGCATGGATTTGATGAGTTCCCGGGTGGCCAGCTTCACGGCAAAGGGCGCGGCCAGGTTCTCGCGGATGTGGCTTTCGATGAGGCCGATGTAATGTTCGTCCTTGAGCATGAGCTCATGGGTCTCGAAGATGCGCGCGTCCAGCTCGGCGAACAGTTCGCCGGCGCGCTTGCGCAGCCATTGGCTTTCCTGCCGGGCCAATTCCAGGGCCTGTTGCAGGATCTGGATTTCCGCGCGAGGATCCTCGCATTCCGCGAAGATGATGGTGTCCCAGATCTGATGGGTTTTGAGGATGACCGCCCGGCCGTCCGCGATACCGCCTACAGCCACCTGGGCGCGCACGAAGGGCGGAGCCTCTTTGGGGGCTTCCGGTTCGGCCTTGCCGGGAATCGGAGCCACCGAGCGCAGGCTGCGGTTCTCGAGCAGGGTGCCGAGCTGGGCCGCCAGGGTGTAGGCCAGATCTTCGACCATGGAGGAAAATGGCGCGTCCTCGGTGGATTGCAGGGTCATCACTCCGGCGCCCCACTTAGAGGCGGGAGGGATGGGAATGCCGAGGAAATTCTTCAGGCGATCCTCGCCCAGGGAAGGGAAGTATTTGTTGCGCTTATCTTCGTTGGGATTGGCGATATTGACGATCTCGCCGCGGCTGAACACGTAACCCGTGAGGCCTTCGCCCGGAGACATGGTCACATCGGACAACTTCTCCCGGTTCAAGCCTTCGCTGGCGGCCAGGTTCAAGCGGTTGTTGTCGCTCTGGTAAAGGTAGATGGAACATACATCCACTTCCATTTTCTCGGAAATCAGCTTCACCACCGCTTCCAGGGCCGGCCGCGTGGAGGACGACTCCTGCATGGTCTGGGCTACGGACCGGATTATTTCCAGGGCTGTGGAAGCGTCTGACATTTTCAGGGGGTCTTTTCTTTCGAGGTCTTCGGGATAGAGTTCAAAGTGAAAAGTGAAAAGTGCAAATTTCAAAGTTGAAAAAAACCGATCGATCCGATCCGGTTCGCAACTGCACCGCTATATGATTGATGTTCCCCATTTTGCACTTTTCACTTTGCACTTTGAAATTTGAACTCTCCCCGCACCGCGGGGCATCAGTCCCACATGATACCGGGCTTGGCGTCGGGAAGCTTGTCTTTGTTCTTTTTCGCCCATTCGAATTTCTTGTTGAGGAGATCCAGGCGGTTATCCTCTTCTTTCTTGGCGGCGGCGAATTTGTCGGCCAAGTCCTTGGACCGCTCCTTGTCCGCTTTCATGAACTGTTCAAGGCTGGGGGATTCATCCTTATGGGGAATGAATTTGATGACGCCGCCCGTCGCGCTGTCGACGATCAACTGGGCCTTGCAGCAGGGGCAATCGAGCTTTAGTTCTTTGGATTCCTTCGACATTTCCACTCCAGGCTGGAGGCCCGTGACGGGACAGCCCGGAAGGGCGCCCGGCATCCCCTTAATATAGGACTTTTCCGGTCTTTCTGACGGAAAAGCTCACCCCCGGGCCCCTGCTTAACGGGGTAAGGGCGTGCCAGGGCAGGGAAAAAGGTGGAGTCGGGCCGATCAGGCCGGGTGGATTTTCAAAATTTCTCGATCTTGAAGATGTGCATGATCTCCTTCTGGGGGGCGAGTTCCACGTAATTGTATTTGCCTGACCAGACATAGCTTTCGTGGGAAAGCAAGTCATAGAGTCCGTAGATGTTTTCGGCGGCAAGCCCCATGGCGGAAAGATCCAGGGTGACCGTCGCGCCTTGACGGTTGTCGGGGTCGAGATTCACCACGAACAGGATAATGTTTTCGTCCACGGCCTTGGAATAAACCAGGATGTTCGGGTTGCTTGAATCGTGGAACCGCAGGTTCTTCAAGCGGTGCAGGGCCCGGTTATCCCGGCGGATGCCATTCAGGGTCTTGATGAATCCCTTGATGTTTCCCGGGCGGTTCCAATCCCAGACCTTGTATTGGTATTTCTCCGAGTAGGCGAACTCCTCCTTCCCCGGTACCGGAGCGCCTTCGCAAATCTCGTAGCTGTTGTACATGCCATAGGCCCCGACCAGCGTGCACGCCAGGGCGAAACGGATCTTGAACATGGCCTGGTTCGCGTTCTGCAGGTGCCAAGGCAGGATGTCCGGGGTGGTGGGGAAGAAGATCGGCTTCATGAAAACCGCTTCCGGTCCCTGGGTCAACTCCTCCAGGTACTCGCGGATCTCGGCGGCGTTGGTCCGCCAGGTGAAATAGGTATAGGACATGTCGAAGCCGATTTTGGCCAGACGCTTCATCACCTTGGGCCGGGTAAAGGCTTCGGATAAAAAGGCCAGTTCGGGGTTTTCCGCCTTCAGTTCCCGGATCATCCATTCCCAGAAGACGAAGGGCTTGGTATGCGGGTTGTCGACGCGGAAGATGGTGACCCCCATGTCGATCCAGAACTCCATGATGGACTTGAGCTCTTTCCACTGGTTCTTGTAATCCGCGCAGAAAAAGTTCAGGGGGTAGACGTCCTCGTACTTCTTGGGGGGATTCTCCGCGCACTTGATGGTGCCGTCCTTTTCGCGGTAGAACCAATCCGGATGCGCCTTGACATAGGGATGGTCCGGGGAGCAGTTGAGAGCGTAATCCAGGGCGATGGCAAAGCCCATTTCCTTGGCGGTCTTGAAGAACGCCCGGCACTCATCAAGAGTACCGAGTTCCGGATCGACGGCTTTATGGCCGCCATGGGAATTGCCGATGGCATAGGGGCATCCGGGTTCTCCCGGCTTGGCGGTGAGCGAGTTGTTCGCGCCCTTGCGCTTGGTGACTCCGATTGGATGGATGGGGGGGAGATAGATCACGCCGAAGCCGAGATCCTGGATCTCGGCAAGGCGGTTCGTCATGTCGCGGAAGCTCGCGCTTTTGCCAGGATCCGTGCCTTGGGAACGGGCCCACATCTCATACCACGCGCTGTATTCAGTGAGCCCGGAATCGACGCGCAGGGCGGCAGCGGGATGGTAGCGGTAGGGCGTGTCGCGGTAGGGAATGTCATCCGTATGCGAATGCCCCAAGGTGCGCGCCTCGACGGTGAATTCGTAATTGCCGGCCTCGTAGGCGGTGAATTTTCCGCTCCAGCCGTCGTTGTCGACGAACTCCATGGGCACACGCTTCCATTTTTCCTCGCCCACCTTGCGGAAAAGCAGGACAGCCTCGCATTTTTCGTGGCCCCCTCGGAAGATGTCGGCCGTGACTTCGATGATCTCGCCGGGTACGGCCTTGGCCGGGAAACGGCCGCCGTCCACTACCGGCTGCAGGTTCTCGATCTCGACATGTACGGCCTGGGCATCAGGGACCTGGGATTTTGAGCGCAAGTCGGCCTTGGCCGGGGCGGAGAAGGGAGCGGAGAAGGGAGAAGGCTTGGACACGACTTTGGCCGCGGATTTGGAATCGCCTTTGCCGGCGGACTTGGGAGCGGCGGGTTTGGACTTGGAAGGTTGCTTAGGCGCGGCCATGTTGCTGGATCAGCTCCTGATAAAAGTGATGGGTGCGCCGGGCCACCTGGGTCCAGGCGAAATAATCTTCGACCCGCTTGCGGGATTTCTTTCCCATGGCGAGGCGCAGTTCGCCGTTATCGAGCACGGTGTTGGCCGCGGCGGCGAGGTCGCGCGAAAACGCTTCCGGATCCTTGGGTTCGAAATCCTCCGGTCCCTTGGCAACGAAAGGCACGAGGAGGCCGGTTTCGCCGGGGACCACGACCTCGGGAATTCCGCCCACTTTGGACGCCACCACCGGGGTCTCGCAGGCCATGGCCTCTAGGTTGATGATGCCGAACGGCTCGTAAACCGAAGGGCAGACGAATACCGAGGCGTGGGTATACAGGGAGATGATCTCGCGTTTGGGCAGCATCTGCGGGATCCAGATGATGGAATGGGACGAGTCCTTGCGAGCCGCCTCCACCTTGCGCTTCATCTCTTCGCCGATCTCGGGAGTGTCGGGCGCGCCGGCGCACAACACCACCTGGGTGCCGGGACGGAGATGGCGGATGGCGTTGATAAGGTGCAATACGCCCTTTTGGCGCGTGATGCGCCCCACGAAAAGAACGAAAGGCAGGGCGGGATCGATGCCATACGCGCCCAGCAGGGCCGGATCGGGGGTAGGATGGTATTCTTCGGGATCGATGCCGTTGGGAATCACGCGGATGCGGTCATGGGGGACGCCGTACAGATCGTGGACATCGCGTTTCATGGATTCGGAAACCGCCACGACGCCATCGGCGTTCTGATAGGCGGTGCGTTCCAGCCAGGTGGATACGTGGTAGGCGG
>JBDSIO010000068.1:0-10629 GCA_039917895.1 Fibrobacteria bacterium
CGCCACGGAAAACGCCCTGCTGCGTTTGTTCAAGAACGCCTATATGTACAGGCCGGGCATGATGAAGGCGATGCCGGGCCAGAAGCACCTGAAGAGCTGGTACCGGTATCTCGCCTGGATCTATCCCATCGGCCGGGCGCTTTTTCCTGCGAGCTTCTGCACTTTGCGGGAGGTGGCGTTGTCCATGATCCATGCCGCCTCGAAAGGGTATCCGAAGCGGATCCTGGAAGTCGCGGATATCGTCGCTTCCGCGAAAAGTTGAAGGCGCGGGACGGATACCGCCCCCACCAAAGTCCGCACCGATCGGAAATCATTTCGCATGCAAACGCTTCGATTCCTTGAAGCTTTTGGTAATGATTTTTTTGAGTACTTTCGCATCCACATCGGCCAGGGATTTTAAGTACAGGCATCCCTTGCCGGTTTTGTGCTTTCCCAGGATTCAGCCATCATGGGGCCCCTTTTTCTGAAGCAGTCGAGCGACTCCATCGGAGCCTCCAACCTGATTTGCGAATCCAAAAAATACACTGCGATTGTGACTCGATTCCATGCTACGGCTTTGGCGCGTAAAAATGGCGTCCTTAATTGTCAAAGGAACGGAAATTCTTCCGGAAGCACCGGCAAATGACCGCTTTTGGGTCGCTTCGTACCGGATGGAATGCGATCATCTGGGGGCCCAAATCGGTATGTACCAAACTCAACGTCGAAGGACTCCTTCATGGCTTCATCTCCCCGTTCCCCCTTACGCTTCCTGAAACATGCTTTAACTCCCGCGGTCATTGTCCTTGCCACCCTGGTCAGCGACACCCATGCCCAATGGGCCTGGTCGAAGTCCGTCGGGATCGGCGGCACCACGGTATGGGGCGCCGCGGCCATGGACAAAGACGAATCGTTCTATTTCGGCGGTGTAAGCGATAAGCTCGGGACCCCGCCGCGTGGATTCGTGATGGCCAAGTACAGCGACACCGTCGGGGCCAAATGGAATACCAAACTCCTCGGCGGGTCGGGCGCATATGCGGGGGAAACCTGCATCGGCGTGGACTCCTCGGGAAACAGCTATATGATCGACAAGTTCGGCACGACTCCGTTGAAGTTGCCGGATGCCACGGAAATCTCCTACTTCCTTCCCTGCTATTTCGTTTCGAAATACTCCGCGGATGGGGCGCTGGCGTGGTGCAAACGCCTGGTGGTGTCCGCGTTCTCCCGGTTCCAGGTCATGCCCGATGGAACGGTGGGCCTGCAAGCGACCACATCGGGAAAATTCATGCTGTTCGGCACCGACTCACTGGCCGTGGCGGCCAACCTCTACTTCATTGAAATCAAGCCGGACGGCGCCATCGGCCGCATGGTCGCGGGGAGCGACGTCACTCCCAACGAATTCGTCTTCGCGCAATGGATCGAGCCGGGAAAGCTATTCGCGGTCACGGTCGAAGGTATTCCGGGTTCCGGGACCAGCCAGTACCACCGCGGCTCCGCGAATCTCGAAGCCAAGACCTTCACCGACGACGGTACGACTCTGAAGGTGGTATCCTCCCCCAACACCTTCCGCTGGGAGAACAACGGATTCCCGAATTCCCCGACTACGGCTTACGAACCGAAGAGCGGCCAACTTTTCGTGCTGATGTCGGCCGTCAACGGCGACAGCAAGCTGAACGATGCCGATACCATCATGCGCCAGACCAACACTCAGGTGAAGGACGGCTATGTGGTGGAATTGGATGAACAGATGAAGGTGGTCCGCAAGGTCCGGCTTACGAACCCGCTCCAGCTCGCCGTGCGGGATTCCCAGGTTGTGGTCACCGCCTGGGTGCGCGCCACCTCGGACTTCGGTTTCGTCTCCCCGGACACGACCATCAGGATCACCTTGAAAAACGCGAACAATGATGGCCTGATTACCTATGTCATGGATCGGAATCTGAAATACAAGCAACACGGATTGGTGGAAGGCCGCAATCAGGCGACCCCGACGCCGAATACCACCATGATCGGTTCGGATGGCGGCGTCTTTCTCTCGCTCGCCGCCACCAGTGATCTCACATTTCAGGGCCTGCCCATCATGAACCGGGGGACGGCCACGGGAACCGTGCTTTCAAAATTGGGTATTGCTACCCCTGCTTCCATAGCCGTTGGAGGGAAATCGCGTCACTCGCGCGTCCACATGGATCCCATCGCGAACTCCTTGATCATCGACCAGCCGGGAGCATTCAAATACAGATTGGCCAATCTTCTTGGCGTCCCCGTAGCCTCGGGCGAGGGATCCGGGCGCGCCGTGTGCGACCTCTCGCGGGCGTCGCAAGGCATGTATTTCCTGATCCTCCAGGGTAAGGGCGGGCCCCGCATCCACCTCCTCCGGAAATTGGATCCATAGTCCCTTAGACCCCTATCAATGCGCTCCCAAGGGCCTTGGGCGAATATCCGATGCGTAGCCTTTGTTTCCCCATGCTATTTAAACGGGTGGCTACAACGGCTTCACGAATAACAGCATCCGCCCGGTCTCCTCCGCATACTGTCCCGGGTCGAATCCGAAGGACTTGTAGGTACGCACCGCCGTTTCATTGAACTCCAGTACCTCCAAGGTGAGCTTGCAACAGCCCAGCTCCCGCGCCTTCCGCTCAACTTCCGCCAGCAGCATTTTTCCCACACCGCGCCCGCGGAACTCCGGTTCCACGGCCAGGTCATGAACGTTCAAAAGCGGTTTAGCCGCGAACGTGGAAAATCCCAGGAAGCAGACCGCGACGCCTATGGCCCGCTCTCCCGCGTAGGCCAGGAACACCCGGGTGGTGGGGTGGGATTTCAATCCGGCGATCATGTTTTCACGGACCAACGGGGATAGCGCATGCCCGCCTCCCATCGGATCCTGGGCGTACATTTCAATCAGACGCAGGATGGCTTCGCAGGATTCGGGATGTTCAAGGTTCGCGGGAAGCACGGTAATGGAGTTCATCATAAAAGAATACATAAGAAGCCATGATTTCCATCATGCGCATCCAGGATCAGGCTTCCGGCTCCTTGGCGAATCCTTGCCAATAAATTAGGCCTCCCTCGTGAATCCTCGCCGATTTCGCCTCCTCTAAAAGCCGCTTGACGATTGCGCCGCGGTCTATTATAGTTAGTTGACTGACTAAATCCTGATTTGCGAAAAGCCGGACGAGTCAGGCCAAACCGGTCCGGCCGCCCGAAGGAAGGAATCGCAGCATGGTTGGTACGGAAAAACGCGATCGTCTCGTTCGGGCCGCGGACATCCTGTTCCACCGCAACGGGTTCGAGCATACCAGCATCGCCGACATTGCCGCCGCCGCGGACGTCCCTGTGGGAAACGTCTATTACTACTTCAAGTCGCGTCGGGATTTCGTCAAAGCCGTGGCCGAACATCGCGCCCAACCGGTCCGGGCCAAGCGGGCGGAATGGGACTCGCTCGCCTCCCCCAAGGATCGCCTGCTTGCGTACGTCAAGAGCTTCGAAAACGGCATCGATTTTTTCACCGCCCATGGATGCCCTACCGGAGGCTTATGCGTGGAAGCGAACAAGCTCGGCGGCCCCGTCGCGGAAGAGGCATCGGCCTTATTCCGCGAGTCCCTGGAATGGCTGGGCGCCCAGTTCCGCGCCATGGGGCAAACCGCCGCGGAGGCGCGCTCCAATGCGGCTCGCATACTTAGCGGAAGGCAAGGGTCGGTCCTGCTCGCGAACACGTTCCAGGATCCGGATTACATCCGGATGGAGATCAAAAGACTCAAACAGTGGCTGGGGGATATGCCCGCCGGCAAGGAAGGGAAGAAATCATGATCAAGCTAGGCATAAATGGATTCGGAAGGATCGGCAGGATGGTGTTCCGCGCGGCTGCCGGGCGCAAGGATGTGGAAATCGTGGCGGTGAACGACGTGCTCGCGGTGGATCATCTCGCCTATATGCTGAAATACGATTCCGTGCACGGGCGCTTCGCCGGGGAAATCCGATCGGAACCGGGCCGCTTGTGGGTGGACGGGAAACCCATCCGCGTCACTTCTGAAAAGGATCCGTCCAAGCTGGCCTGGGACGCCGCCGGAGTGGACCTGGTGGTGGAATCCACGGGGATCTTCCTGACCGCCGCAGCCATGGAAGGCCATCTCAAGGCCGGCGCGCGCAAGGTGATCCTCTCGGCGCCCGCCGGCGACGACACCCCCGTGTTCGTCTACGGCGTGAACGACCATGGCTATCGCGGGCAGGACATCGTTTCCACGGCCTCGTGTACGACCAATTGCCTGGCTCCGGTAGCCCAGGTGCTCCACCAATCCTTCGGCATCAAACGCGGACTGATGACCACGGTGCACGCCGCGACCGCGACCCAGAAAACCGTGGACGGGCCATCGGCGAAGGAATGGAGGTTCGGTCGGGGCATCCTCGACAATATCATCCCCGCCTCCACGGGCGCGGCCAAAGCCCTGGGCAAGGTTATTCCGGAACTCAATGGCCGCCTCACGGGTATGGCCTTCCGGGTTCCCGTGGCCGACGTTTCCGTGGTCGATCTCACCTGCGAACTGGAACGGGGAGCGACCATGGAGCAGATCTGCGCGGCCATGAAAGCCGCCTCCGAAGGTCCCATGAAAGGCGTGCTCGCCTATACCGAAGACGCGATAGTTTCGGCCGACGTGCGCGGCGAGTCCTGCACGTCGGTATTCGATGCCAAGGCGAGCATGCGCCTCGACGACACCTTCGTTAAGATCATCGCCTGGTACGATAACGAATGGGGATTTTCCTGCAAGGTGCTGGACATGACGGCGCGCATGTTCCGTTAGTCCCTTGGCGTGGCGGCGCTTGCATTCCAGGTGACATTCCCCCGCGACTTCATTACGTTTCTCCCAACCCAACCCGCGGGAGATCCCATGTCCATTTCCGGTTCCCAAGCTTCGGAGGCCTTCCACTCCAGGCCTGGTAAAAATCGTTTGCCGCGGCTGTCCCTGTCGGCGGCTTGCGGCCTTTGCGCCATCCTGCTCCTGCTCGGTTGCGTCAAGCAGGAGAAAGTCGCGGCCCCCAAGGTCGATCCGGCGATGGCGGCCCTGGTGTCGGCCTTCAGCGCGAATGAAGTGTCCGCCGACGGGCCCATCCGCGTCCAGATGGTGAATCCCGTCGTCGATTCGGCGAAGATCAACAAGGTGCTGGACAAAAGTCCCTTGGAGTTTTCCCCTTCCATCAAGGGATCGGCGGTCTGGACCGATGACCGGACGCTGGAGTTCCGTCCCGCCGGTCGTATGGAGCGCGGCAAGGTATACACAGCCGAGCTCCATCTGGACCGGTTCATGCAAGTGCCGGAAAAGCTCCGGGTGTTCGGGTTCTCCTTCACCGCCATGAAGCAATTCTTCGAAAGGGACATCGGCGCCCTGCAGGCGATGGATGAAAAGCAACTGGAGCTGCAGCGGGCTTCGGGCGTCCTGCGCCTGTCCGACGGGGAAGACGGTCCGGTGGTGGAGAAGATATTGAGCGCCACCCAGGATGGGCGGATCCTGGCCGTCCACTGGGAACACAGCATCGATCGGCGCGAGCACGCCTTCCGCGTCGACAGCCTCAGGCGCGGCGAGGATTCCTCCCGCGTGATCCTGTCCTGGAACGGCGATGCCATCGGGACCGATCAGGATGCCAAGGATAACATCCGCATCCCTTCCATCAATGAATTTTCGGTCGTGGAGGTGGCGGCCGGCAAAGGTGAAGATCGCTACATCTCCGTGCATTTCTCCGATCCTCCGCAAAAAGGGATGGACTTCCGGGGCCTGATCGAAATCCCGGAACAGGGCGGCCTGCGCTTCCAAGCCGAAGGCAATGAAATCCGCGTCTACAGCGGCAACGCCTGGAGCGGCGGAAAGACCGTGCAGGTGTCCGCCGGAATCAAGAACGGATTCGGCAAGGCCCTGAAGAATCCGGGCGCGTTCCCGGTGGCCTTTGAAGAGATCAAGCCGGGGGTACGCTTCGTCGGTAAGGGCGTGATTCTTCCCGGGGAGGAAAATCTGACGCTTCCCTTCGAGGCGGTGAACCTGCGCTCGGTACGTGTGAACGTGGTGCGCATCTTCTCCGGCAATGTGCCTCAGTTCCTTCAGGTGAACGACTTCGATGGCGAAAATGAATTGCAACGCGTCGGCCGCTCTATATGGAGCAAGACCGTCGATCTCAATCCCACGCCTTCCATCCGCCAGCGCTGGGCGCGCTACGCACTCGATCTAGGCGACCTGGTGAAGAAGGAGGAGCAACCCGGCTCCCTATACCGCATCACCTTGTCCTTCACGCGCGGTCAATCGCTTTACCCCTGCGCCGATTCCGCCAACATCGCCGCCGAAGAGGAGCAGGCGGCCAGGAACTGGGATGACGATTTGCAGATACAGAGCAGCGGCTGGGACGGGATCGAGCAGTGGCAGGAAGACGATGGCGGATACGAATGGTCCGAACGGGATGATCCATGCAGCAAGTCCTATTACAACTCCTACTACAACTCCGGCGATCGCAAGGCCGCGCGGAACTTCCTGCCCTCAAACATCGGCTTGATGGCTAAGAGCGGCAGGCCTGGCCGACTGTTGATCGTCGCCAGCGATTTGAAAACGGCGCTGCCCATGGCCGATGCGGATCTGCAGGTGCTCAATTACCAGCATCAGGTGCTCGCCAAGGGCAAGACCGACAAGGACGGCTTCGCGGATTTGGAACCCTCCGGCAAAGCCTTCTTGCTCACCGCATCCAAGGGGAACCAGCGAGGTTACCTCAAGGTGGATGAAAGGGCCGCTTTGCAGATGGGCCGGTTCGACGTGGGGGGGTTGGCCGTGCAGGAAGGCCTGAAGGGCTGCCTCTTCGGCGAGCGGGGCGTCTGGCGTCCCGGCGATTCCCTGTACCTGACTTTCATCCTGGAAGACAAGCAGGGACGGCTGCCGGCCGGTCATCCGCTGTCCTTCGAGCTGCACGATCCCCAGGGGCGCGTGGTTCGCTCCCTGACGCGCGCCTCGGCAGGCGCGTTCTATTCCTTCGCCACCGCCACGGATCCCGACGCCCCCACCGGCGACTACACTGCCCGCGTCAAGGCCGGCCCCGCCGTGTTCGAGGAACGCCTGAAAATCGAGAACGTCATGCCCAACCGCATGAAGATCAGGATCGATTTCAACCCCAAGCCCCTGCGCAAGGACGCGCCCGTCTCGGGTAACTTGGAGGTGACCTGGCTGAGCGGCGCCATCGCCCGCCACCTGGAAGCCGAGGTGGAGATGACCTTGCAGGCCGTGAGCCCGGATTTCCGAATCTTCGCCGACCACGTGTTCACCGATCCCGTCCGCCGCTTCGAGACCGAATCCCAGACCCTGTTCCAGGGCCGAATCGACGCCAACGGCAAGGCGTCCTTCAGCCATCCCGTCAAGGTTTCCGGCAAGGCGCCGGGCATGCTGCGCGCCAATTTCCGCACCCGCGTGCTCGAGGCCGGCGGCGGTTTCAGCATTGATCGCCTCAGCCAGCCCTTCCACCCCTACTCCGCCTATGTCGGCATCAAGCTGCCCGCGGGGGATCAGGCCCGGGGCATGCTTCTCACCGACACCACGCATGCCATCCATTTCGCCGTGCTGGATACCGACGGCCGCAAGGTCGCCAAGCGCAAGATCGAGGTCAAGCTGACCAAAATCGAGTGGAAGTGGTGGTGGGAAAAGGAGGATCAGAACGCCAATTACATCAGCGAGGAAGGCGGCCATGTCCTGCAGTCCGGGATCGTCACGATCAATGATGGCGAGGGCTCCTGGGGACTCAAGCTCAAGTATCCGGAATGGGGGCGCTATCTGGTCCGCGCCTGCGACATGGACGGAGGCGCGGGCACGGGCCATTGCACCGGCAAGATCATCTACATGGACTGGCCCGGTTGGGCCGGCCGCGCGCAGCGCGAAGGCCCGGGCGGCGGCGCTGCGGTGCTTGCCTTCTCGGCCGACAAGCAGAAATACAACGTGGGCGAAAAGGTGCGCATCAACATCCCCAGTCCGCAGGCGGGCCGGGCCCTGGTGAGCATCGAAAAGGGAGGCCAAGTGCTCAAGCGCTATTGGCTCGCGCTGCAGCCCAAGGAGACCGCGCATGAATTCGAGGTGACGCGGGAGATGGCGCCCAACGTGTACGTGTACGTGGCTTTGCTGCAACCGCACGAGCAGACCGTGAATGATCTGCCCATGCGCATGTACAACGTCATCCCCATCCAGGTGGAGGATCCCGCCACCCGGCTCCGTCCGGAGCTGAACGTATCGCCCGCAGTCTTCCGCCCCGGAGAGAAGGCCGAGATAAACGTCTCCGAGGCCAACGGCAAGCCCATGCAATACGTGGTGGCCGCGGTTGATGAAGGCCTGTTGGATTTGACCCGTTTCCTGACCCCGGATCCCTGGGAGAAGTTCTATGCCCGGGAAGCCCTGGGCATCAGGACCTGGGACATGTTCGACTTCGTGGCCGGCGCGTATGGCGGCCGTCTGGAGCGCCTACTGGCCATCGGCGGAGATGAAGGCCTGAAGGCCCCCGAAGGCCGCAAGGGCAACCGCTTTCCGCCCATGGTCCGTTTCCTGGGCCCTTTCACCCTGGAAAAAGGCAAACGCGCCAAGCATTCCCTCGACATCCCCCAATACGTGGGATCGGTGCGCGTGATGGTGATCGCTGCGGGCGACGGCGCCTATGGCATGGCGGAAAAGCCCGTGCCCGTGCGCAAGCCGTTGATGGTGCTGGGCACCCTGCCGCGCATCCTCGCACCGGACGAGAAGGTGGAACTGCCGGTTTCCGTGTTCGCCCTGGAAAAAAAGGTCCGCGAGGTGGAAGTGGAACTGACGGCCTCCGGGCCGCTGAAAATCGCGGGCGGCCGGACGCGCAAGCTCACCTTCAAGGAACCCTCCGATGAACTGGTGGCCTTCAAGCTGGAAAGCGGCCAGGCGGTGGGATGGGCCAAGGTCGTGATCAAAGCGAAAGGCGGCGGCGAGAACGCCGAACAGACTATCGAGATCCAGGTCCGCAATCCCAACGCCCCGGTCACGGACGTGCATCAGACGGTATTGCAACCCGGCCAAGGCTGGAGCGAGGATGTCAAACTCCCGGGCGTGAAGGGCACCAACAAGGCCACCCTGGAATTGTCGCGGATTCCGCCGCTGGATCTGGAGAAACGCCTGGGTTACCTGCTGCACTATCCTTACGGGTGCCTGGAGCAGACCACCTCCTCGGTATTCCCGCAACTGTTCCTCGACGGCTTGATGGACCTGGCTCCCCAGACCAAAGCCGGGATCGAAAATAACATCAAGGCCGGTATCGAACGCCTGCGCGGCTTCCAGAATTCCGGCGGCGGATTCGGTTTCTGGCCGGATGGAGGCGAGAACAACCCCTGGGGCACCAACTACGCCGGGCATTTCCTTTTGGAGGCGGAGAGGCTGGGTTACGGAGTGCCCGCGGGCATGCTCGACCAATGGAAGAAATACCAGAAGGCCCAGGCCCAGGGCTGGAATGAAACCGGAAGCTACCAAGAGCAATTGACCCAGGCCTACCGCCTCTATACCCTGGCGCTGGCCGGGTCGGCGGAGATTGGCGCGATGAACCGGCTCAAGGAAACCAAGAACCTGCCTCCAACCGTCCGCTGGCAATTGGGCGGCGCCTATCAATTGGCCGGTCAGGCCGAAGCCGCTGCCTCCCTGGTCCAGGGGGGAACCGACGGGGTCAAGGCCTATCATGAGCAGGCCGGCACCTTTGGGAGCGATTTGCGCGACAAGGCCATGATGCTGGAAATCCTGAGCCTGATGGGACGGCGCTCCGAAGGCGCGAAACTGATGAAGGAAATCGCCGGGAAGCTGTCCGATGCAAGCTGGCAGAGCACGCAGACGACGGCTTACGCCTTGCTCGCAGTGGCGCGTTTCCAAGGCAAGGCGGTAGACCGTAAATCCCCCACGGAATACGGATTCAAGCTGAACGGCCAGGCCGCGGACGGCAGGTTCGACTCGCCCTTGATGCAGCAGGACGTCAGGCTGGTGGACGGCAAGGTCAACCAGGCGGAGCTGGTCAACAAAAGCAAGGGTGAGCTCTATGCGCGTCTGCTGGTGCGGGGTCTCCCGGCCATGGGCCAGGAGACTGCCGCCGAAAACGGCATCCGCCTGGCAATCGCCTACAAGGACATGCAGGGGCAGGACCTCAATCCGGACAACCTGGACCAGGGATCGGACTTCATCGCGGAATACCACGTGAGCAACGCGGACAGCCACGGCGCATTGAAGCAATTAGCCCTGGCCAGCGTATTCCCGTCCGGTTGGGAAATCCGCAATACCCGCATGGATCCCGCCATGGTTCGGCCGCAGGGCAAAGGCGCCGCCAAAGCAGACTCCAAAACGCAGTCCAGAACGCATTCCAAGACGGACACCGCCACGGACTCCCCTTCGTCTTTCGATTATCAGGATTTCCGCGATGATCGCGTGCACACCTTCTTCGATTTGGAGGCGGGCGGCAGGAAGCTGTTCCGGTTCTACCTCAACGCCGCTTATCTGGGCAAGTACCATATGCCGCAAAGCCAAGTTGAGGCGATGTACGACGGGTCCATCAATGCCAGGACCAAAGGCGGCGCGGTGATCGTGAAAATGTCGGAAGGCTCTGACGGCGACCCGAACGCGCCTTCACGCATGAATGGCGGCGGCTCGAACGACG
>JBDSIO010000069.1:0-5958 GCA_039917895.1 Fibrobacteria bacterium
TCGCGCCGGCATAGAATTCCCCAAGTTTCCGGATCTGGGACGCTCTCACATAGGCGCCGGTGTTGATGAAGTAGGGAGTCTTGCGTCCGCTTTTGGTGGTGAAGTCGCCGAAGCGGAGCGCGCCCGACGCCAGCATGAACTCGATGAATCCGTTCTTCAGGTTTTCCATCAAAATTTCCTTTAAAAAAGAAACGCGCGGGTTTGCCCGGCAAGGACTCCGAAGCGAAGAGCCACTATCCCCAAGTGCCGGATCAGGACCGACGTCCCATCTGGTACACATGCATCCGGTACACTAATGGTAAAACCGGCGAAGGCTTTCCCGTCCTGTGTCCGCCGTCACATGACGGTTCTGCAAGATAGCAACTGCGGGCCTTGGAAGGTTCATTCCGGAGCGAAGGGCGTTTTGTCTCGCTTCCGGAGATACCGGGGGGTATACTGGGAATATGCCCGTAATGAACGTGACTCTCGGAGATCTCAACTATACGCTCGGCATCGGGCAGACGAATACCTTTCTCCGGGTCGCGGGAAACCTCGCCGGCAGCAATGCCGCCAAGCTGAGCACCATATTCAACCGCACCTTGTCCCATGCCAAGGGCAAGCTCTTCCTCAGCCTGCAAGGCTGCTATACCATCGACTCCCAAGCCTTGGCCGCCCTCGCCTCCCAACACAAGGCCCTGGGGCATATGGCCCGCGAAATGGTGCTCGTGGACGTCCCCTCCCAGATTCTCCAGGTCCTCGATGGCAGCCACCTGGCCTCCCTGTTCGAGATTTTCCCCTCCTTGCAGGATGCGGAAAAAAAGTACGGCAGCTCCGCCTGCTGATTTCCTGATTTCCAGATTTCGCCTGCGAATTGTATCTTCCCTCCTTTCCTCCATCCCTCCACGGCAGGAGAACCGGCCATGATCACCCAGGCTTCCAAAATTCCCGTCAATCCGCTCCTGGAGGAGTTGAACCGCACCTACCTTAAGGCACACTTCGAGAAGGAAGACGCCTTCTGGAAGGACAAGATGGCGCTCGCCGCCCGGGTGCCCGGGGATTTCGAAAAAAAAGAGATCCGGCTGCAGACCTGGATCTCGGATCCCAAATACCTACCCGCGCTCCGCGCCGAATTGGCCAAACCCGGACTGACCGCGGAGGACCGTATCGGCCTGCAAGGTTGGATGCGCTTCTTCGAAGTGCACGCCATCGAGAATCCCGAAGCCAAGGCGCTGGCCAACCGCATCGTGGAGATGGAAGGCCGCCTGCAGGAGGCCCGTCAGGCGATGAAGCTCGGCTATATCGATCCGGCTACCGGCGCGTTCACGCCCGCCAGCTCCATCCGGCTCGGGCTTTTGGTGCGGACCTCGCAGGACGAGGCGCTGCGCAAGGCCGCCCATCGCGGTCTGCAGACCATCGAACGCGAGATGCTGGACCTGGGCTTTCTGGAGATAGTGCGCGAGCGCAACAAGCTCGGCCGCATGCTGGGTTACGAGGACTACTACGACTACAAGGTGAAGCGCAACGAGGGATTCTCCAAGCAGGTGCTGTTCGACATCCTGGAGGATTTGGAACGGAGCACCCGGGAAGCCTGCAAAGCCTCCATCGACGGGCTGGCCAAGGCTTCCGGAGCATCGGCGCGGGAAGGCTGGAATTTCCTCTACCTCACCGCCGGAGACGTGACCTCGCAAATGGATCCCTATTTCGGATTCGGCAAGGCCCTGGGCCGTTGGGGCCGTTCCTTCACGGCGCTCGGCATCCGGTATCGCGGCGCGACCTTGACCTTGGATTTGCTCGATCGCAAAGGCAAATACGAGAACGGCTTCATGCACGGCCCGGTGCCGGGATTCATGGACGCGGGCGAATACGCGCCGGCGAGCATCAACTTCACCGCCAACGCCATCCCCGGTCAAGTCGGCAGCGGGCATCGCGCCACCGAGACCCTGTTCCACGAGGGCGGCCACGCGGCCCACTTCAGCAACATCCTCATGCCCTCCCCCTGCTTCTCCCAGGAATACGCGCCCACCTCCGTGGCCTTCGCCGAGACCCAGAGCATGTTCCTGGACAGCTTCATCGAGACGCCGGAATGGCTGCTTCGCTACGCCCGCGACGAGCACGGAATGCCCATGCCGCTCGATTTGATCCGCGAAAACATCATCAAGAAACAACCGTTCAAGGCCTTCTCATTGCGGGCGATGCTCACCGTATGCTTCGCCGAGAAAGCCATCTACGAGATGCCCGATGCCGAACTGGTTGCCGACAACGTGATCAAGACCCTGCGCGGCATCGAGCGCGACATGCAGTTCCTGAACGAAGGCACGCGCCCGGTCCTGAGCGTGCCCCATCTGCTCTCGGGTGAATCTTCGGCATATTACCACGGATACGTACTGGCCGAGATGGCCGTGCACCAGACCCGGCGCTTCTTCCTAATGCGGGACGGCGCCCTGGTCGACAATCCCAACATCGGACGGGATTTGGCCGAACACTATTGGAAGCCCGGCAACGCGCGCACCTTCCTGGAAATGGTCCAGGGCCTGACGGGAAGGCCGTTCGGCGCGGATGCCACGGTGGAGATGGTGAACAAGCCTCTGCCGGAGGCTCTGACGGAGGTGGAAACGGCCCAGCGACGCAATGCCGGCGCCGTGGCGGACCGCAAGGTGGATCTGGACGCGGTCATCCGTATCGTGCATGGGGACGAGTTGATCGCCAGCAACGAGAACGGCGAATCCTTCGACGACATCGAGCGGGTGTTCGCAGCTTGGCTGCTTAAGCGCGACCCCGGCTGAATAGCCTGCGTAAGAGGTCCGGAAATGGACGAAGAACCCGCAAAATTCTAACGTTAGGAGCAGTTTTACGGCTTTTACGACCGAAGCATGGGAGCAAAAATGGAAGGCTTGGATATCAAATCGATTTACGCCGGGTTGGACGCGAAGCATGCCTATGCCCGCAAGACCCTGGGCAAGGCCCTGACCCTGGCCGAAAAAATCATCTGGTCCCATCTCCATGACTCGGCCCAGCCCAGGATGGAACGCGGCAAGTCCTTCGTCCTGCTTCGCCCCGATCGCGTGGCCATGCAGGACGCCACCGCACAGATGGCCATTCTCCAGTTCATGCAAGCGCAAAAACCCAAGGTCGCGGTCCCCACCACCGTCCATTGCGACCATCTGATTATAGCCCGCGACGGCGCCACCCGCGACGTGGACATCGCCAACCATGAGAACAAGGAGGTCTTCGACTTCCTCAGCTCCGCCGCGCGCAAGTACGGCATGGGCTTCTGGAAACCCGGCAGCGGCATCATCCATCAGGTCGTGCTCGAGAACTACGCGTTCCCGGGCGGGATGATGATCGGCACCGATTCCCACACGCCCAATGCAGGCGGGCTGGGTATGATGGCCGTGGGCGTTGGCGGTTCCGACGCCGTGGACGTAATGGTCGGCATGCCCTGGGAAGTTCTTTACCCCAAGGTCACGGGCGTGCATCTCAAAGGCAGGCTCAACGGCTGGACCTCGGGTAAGGACGTCATCCTCAAGCTGCTGGAAATCCTCACCGTCAAGGGCGGCACCAACAAGGTGGTCGAATATTTCGGCAAGGGCGTGGAAAGCCTGTCCTGCACGGCCCAGGCCACCATCACCAATATGGGCGCGGAACTCGGCGCGACCTGTTCACTGTTCCCTTACCACAAATCCATGGGCGACTACCTGCGCGCCACGCGCCGCGCCGACGTCGCTGACCTGGCGGAACAATACAAGGCGTTCCTGAATCCGGATCCGGAAGTACTGGCCAGCCCCTCGGCCCATTACGATGAAATCATCGAGATCGATCTCGACACCCTGGAACCCTACGTGGTCGGCCCCCACAGCCCGGATAAAGCCCGACCCATCTCCAAGTTCAAGGAAGAGATCGAAAAGGAAAAGTATCCCGAGCTGCTGTCGGCCGCCCTGATCGGCTCGTGCACCAACTCTTCCTATGAGGACGTGGGCCGCGCCGCTTTCGTGGCCAACCAGGCCCTGGCCCGCGGCAACAAAGCCGCATCGCAGTTCTTCGTGAGCCCGGGTTCGGAACAGGTGTTCGACACCACCAAGCGCGACGGCTATCTCGACACGCTGGACAAGCTGGGCGCCGTGGTCATGGCCAACGCCTGCGGGCCCTGCATCGGCCAATGGCAGCGAAAGGATTTGGCGGAAGGCGTCCCCAACTCCATTATCACCTCGTTCAACCGCAACTTCCGCGGCCGCAACGACGGCAACAACGCCACCCTGGCCTTCATCGGCTCCCCCGAGCTCGTGACCGCCATGGCGCTGGCCGGCAGCATCAAGTTCAATCCCCTCACCGACTCGCTCAAGGCCGCCGATGGATCCTCCTACAGGCTGCAAGCGCCGGTCGCCGACGCGCTTCCGGCCAAGGGATACGCCTTCAACGACGGCGGGTTCATCGCCCCCGCCACGGACGGCGCCGCCGTGGAAGTCAAGGTCGCTCCGGACAGCAACCGCCTGCAACTGCTCGCCCCCTTCAAGCCCTGGGACGGCCTGGAAATCACCGATGCCCTGGTCCTGGCCAAAGCCCAAGGCAAGTGCACGACCGATCATATTTCCCCGGCCGGCAAGTGGCTCAAGTTCCGCGGACATCTGGACAAGATCAGCGACAACATGCTGGTGGGCGCCACCAACGCCTTGCGCGCGCCCGACGGCCAACCCGGAACCGGCGCCATCGGCCTGGGCAAGAACGTGCTCACCGGCGAAACCGGCAAGACCTTTCCATCCATCGCGCGGGACTACAAGTCCAAGGGCATCGGCTGGGTCGTGTTCGGCGAAGAGAACTATGGAGAAGGATCCTCGCGCGAACATGCCGCTATGTCCCCCCGCTTCCTGGGCGCGCGCGCTGTGATCGCCAAGAGCATGGCCCGCATCCATGAGACCAATTTGAAGAAGCAGGGACTGTTGCCCCTCAAGTTCGCCAACCCGGCCGACTATGACAAAGTGCGCGAAGACGACCGCGTCTCAATAACCGGGCTAGCGACCTTCGCTCCGGGCAAGAACCTGAAGCTCACGCTCAAGCACGCGGACGGCGGCAGCGAAAGTTTCGAGGTCACGCATACCTTCAATCAGGAACAGATCGCCTGGTTCAAGGCCGGCAGCGCGCTGAACCTGATGAGCTGATGGCCACCCCCGCGGATCCGTTCAAAGCGGATCCTCTCGAAGAGATCGCCCCCGGCGCGGCCCTGGCCGGATTCCGGGGGCGCATCCACCGCATCATCTTCAAATCCGATACCGCGGCCGGCCGCGCGTTCGATCTGGTCCTCGTCTGGGCCATCCTCATCAGCATGGCGGCGGTGTTGTTGGAAAGCGTGGCTTCCCTGTGGGCGGTCGCCGGTCACGCCTTCGTCGTGGTGAAATGGGCTTCCGGGCGGCAATGGTCTGAAAATACCAGGTCTTTAGATCCGACACGGTGCCTGTTCACTTGGTCGTAACCTCCGCGAAACTGAAATTCGTCTCCTTCCTGGTTTTGCTCCAGATCCCACACGGCTTCACCCACTTCAACTTCCGCTTCAATATCCACTTCAAGTCATCCCCATCCCTCCGGTTCCACCGTAACTTCTACGTTAACTTGCGCTTCACATTAGCGCCGGGCATAGACGACTCCCCGATCCGCCTTTAACATGCAGATCAAGTTCCCGGATAATCTTCCGATAGGACTTCGGAAGGTTATCGCATGGCCTCCACGTGGAAAACTCATGGAAAAGATTTCGTATACCGCTTCCTACACGCGCATAAGCCTCTACGCCCAGGTTTCCTCCTCCCCCACCGCAGCAAAAAAAGCGCAGGACGCGAACGCACAACCCCGCGATGGCGCGCTTCGTGAAAGCGGCAATGATAAGATCGGCCATTGCCTACGGAGCAAGGACGGTGACACCTTCACCCTGAGCATCGAAGCCCAGAGCATACAAATCTCCGGAACCTACATCTCCAACGATGCCGGCGACGC
>JBDSIO010000070.1:0-13036 GCA_039917895.1 Fibrobacteria bacterium
CGCCATGCTCAGCTTTTTCTCAATGCTGTATTTCGGCAAGGCCGGCGTGGCCCGGGATCTTTTCCACGACGCGCATACCCCGCTGGCTTTCCTCTCCGCTTATCTTACCGGCCCCTTCTCACATGCGGTCGCCGGCAAGCTGAATTGGTCGCTCCACCATTATTCCTGGTACTCGTCGCTGAATTTCTACCTGGGCTGGATCGGTTCGCTGGCCTTCCTGATCACTGGCCCGGCTTCCCTGGCGTTGATGATCCGGCGGCGGGAAAAATATTTCGGCACCGCCTGGTCACGCATCAAATACGGCTATTTCATCGCCGCCGCGCTTGTCTTCACCTGGGTTTATTTCCACTTCCTGCTGGGCCGCACCGCAGGATGGGTGGAGGAACCTACCTATTGGTACAGTCTGCTGTACAGCGTCACCATCCTCCTCTTCGGCGTGCGGCGTATGCAGGTCAAGAAGTCGCGCTACATCCGCTGGCAGGTGGCGTCCCTGATCGTGTTCCAGGTCTTCTTCCTGTTCCTGCTGCCTTTCCATCTCTTCGAACCGCTCATCAAGGCCAACTTCGCGGCGGACTCGTATGTGATGAAAGAGATCTTCCCCTCGGGAAAATGGTCTTGCTTCGGCCTGGTGTTGTTCTGGCCGTTGGACATGAACGACTTCGGCACCAGCTCCTTCTGGACCTGGTTTCCCTTCGTGCAGACGTTCGGGTTCCTGTACCTGATCGTATGGCAATGGGGCAAGGGCGCCTATTGCGGCTGGATCTGCAGTTGCGGTGGCATGGCCGAAACCCTGGGCGACGAATACCGCCTGCAGGCCCCGCACGGGAAGCGGGCCAAGAGCCTGGACAACATCGGCCAGTTCGTGCTGGCCGCGGCCGTGGTCGTCACCGCTTTCGGTTATTTCACCAAGGGCATGGGAGGCATGGCCGAATACGGCATTTTGGTCGACACCCTGCGCGGCGTCTACAAGCTGTCCATCGATGTGTTCTTCGCGGGCGTGTTGGGGCTGGGTGTGTATTTCTTCCTGTCGGGACGCATCTGGTGCCGCTACGGCTGCCCGCTGGCCGCGCTCATGCACATCTACAGCCGCTTTTCGCGCTACCGCATCTTCTCGGAGAAAAAGAAGTGCATCTCGTGCAACATCTGCACCAAGGTGTGCCACATGGGCATCGACGTCATGAATTACGCCAACAAAGGCGTGCCCATGAACGACGTGGAATGCGTGCGCTGTTCCGCATGCGTGCAGAGTTGCCCAACCGAGACCTTGTCCTTCGGAAAGATCAAGGACATGAGCGACGCCGCCAACCGGACCCGACAGGAGCTCCCCGCATTTCCCAAAACCGATTGGAAGGCCGGAATCCGATAGCGACGCCGCATTTCAACGCATCACTTCCATCGCCCGCTGCCACGAACGCCCGCCCGATTCGAGATGGCAATAGTAGGTGCCGGGGCTCATTGATCCCGATTCCAGGGTGCGCGCATAGGATCCCGGCGCGTGGAATTCATCCACCACCTGGCGCACCAGGGCCCCGCGCGAGTCGAAGATGCGCAGGCGCACGCGTTCGGCCGCGTCCACGCGATAACGCAGAGTGGTGGCCCCGCGGAACGGATTCGGGAAGTTCGGCTCCAGCGCAGCGCCAGGCATGGTCCGATCGCGCCGCAGGATGGGCGTCCCCACGATGGGCAGGGCGGGGAAATCCTTGAGCAGCGCCTTGGTGAGATCCGCGCCCGCCACGCCCAGCCAATCCTTGAGGATGGCGGAGTAGATCGAGCGGAAGTCGTACTGCATGGCGATATTGTCTTTGACCGTGACCGCCGCCGGGATCGCGGGGCTGGTCCCCAGGATGCCGCCGGAAACCCCTGCGCCCCATACGAACAGGGGAGCCGAGGTTCCGTGGTCGGTGCCCAGGGACGCGTTGGACAGGATGCGCCTGCCGAATTCGGACATGGTCACGCCCATCACCCGGTTCTCGATTCCAAGCAGCTTGATATCGTCCTGGAAGGCGATTATGGCGTCGTTGAGCTTGCTCATGAGCAGCGCATGCGATCCCGTGGCCGTGTCCGCGGCCAGCACCTGATTGGCGTGGGTGTCGAAGCCGCGCAGGGTCACCACGTAGACCTTGGTCTTAAGCCCTCCGGCGATCAGCCGGGCCACGCCCTTGAGCTGGTCGGAGAGGGTATTGCCCGTGGCGGGGTATAATGCCGATTTGTTCGTGACCGCGCTGATGGCCTTCTTGATGGCCTCGCCGTACTTTTGCGTCTCCGTCGCCATCTGCCGGATGAAGGTGAGCTCGTGCCCGGCCGGAGTGTTGGGGGCGGTGTCAAAGCCGCCCGGCACCAGGGAATAGATGGAAGTGGCGTTCGCCACGGCCATGCCCATGGGCACGTTGGCGCCCTGCAGCAGCGTGTACATGGACGAACCGATCTGCACCGCCGGGGGATCTGGGAAATCGGCGTTGGGAAAGCCGTCCGGATAGCCGGGATACACGGTCTCGAGGTAACGTCCGAGCCACCCGGTGGTAAGCACCTGGTTGTAATCCGAGGCTGAGAACCAGATGTCCGTGGAGCGGAAATGGCTCTGGTTGTGGTTGGGATACCCCACCGACTGGATCACCTTGAGCTTGCCCTCTTTGTACAGGTTGGCGAGCCCGGCCAGGGCGGGGTGCAGGCCAGTGGCATCCGTGAGCTTGGCGGCCTTGGCCTCCGGAATGAGGATGTTGGCCCGCGCCTTCGCAAGGTTGGCGTATTGGTCCAGGGGCAGCACGGTGTTGAGGCCGTCGTTGCCGCCGTCCAGGCGGACCACCACCAGCACGCGGTCGCCGCCGGCCGCGGTCGAAAGTGCCGAAAGCGCAGAAAGCGCGGTCATGTCGAAGGCGTTGGCGGTCAGCTGGCCCGCCGCGAACGGAACCGTGGCCGCGCCAGCGCCGAGCTTGAGGAATCTCCTTCTGTCCATGCCATCGCCTCCGGTCAGCATAGCTGGTACTCCGCCATCTGCATCATCTCGGTAACCAGGGCCCGCAGCAGGGTCTCCACCGCTTTGACCTTACCCGCGTCTGTGGGCGCGGCCACATAGTCGTCCCACTCCACGCTCCACTCGTAGTCCGGGAGACCGTTGAGCATGACGTTCTTCAGGTATTTGATCTGCACGTCCGTGAGAACGATGGGATAGCAGCGTTCCGCCAGCTCGGTCACCAAGGTGGTGACGTTGGTGGGCGAAGAAGTGGACTTGGCCAATGCCAGCATGTCCGCGGAGAGGAAGGATTTATCGGTGTAGTATCCGTAGCCCTTGGCTGAGGCCAGCTTGTCCGTGAACTGCACGCGGCGGGGCAAAGTGTCGGAATTGATCCATACCTCGTAGAACACCGGCGTCTGGTAATAGGCCGGCCAGCCGGCCACATTGGGCGGGTTGCCGATCTCCATCTGCATGCGCGAGGCCTCGCCCACCAGGTTGGCCATCAAGGCGTATTGCTTGAGCGGATCGGTTCCGCCGGGGAGGGGAATGCCGCATTCTCGGATGGCCCCGGCCACCAGGTCCAGCGGGGTCTTGATCTGGCAGCCTTGGTTGAGAGCGTCGTGGAAATGGGCGCTCTTGAAGAGCGTGGCCAGCACGGGTTTGATTTCGAAACCGGCCTTGACGAGTTGATCGGCCAGGGGCGCGATGATTCCGGCCTCGACCGTCGCGTCGATGGCGTAGTAGACGAAGTACCGGTAAAGCTTGCGGCAGAAATACTTCGCCGTCTCCGCCTGGGCGAAGATCAAGTCGATCAGCTCGTCCAATTCCAGGGTCCCGGCATCGGCGCCCGAACGTCCCGTGATCACGGCGTTGCCGTACGCCGCGGAGAAGCCCTTGTCCTTGACGTCGTGCTTCTTTTCCTGGAATTCCGCGGCGGCGGCGTCCCGCACGTCACGCCAACCCGTGAGCACGCGCGCGGCGGCCTTCACGTCCTCCTCGGTGTAGTTGGTGTAATTCCCGGCGCTGACTTCCGGGCCTTTGCCGACCGTGAACAGCTCCTGCAATTCGCGGCCGTAGTTCTCGTTGGGGTTGGTATTGGTGTTGCTGTCCCCGTTCAGGTATTGCAGCATGCCGGGATCGATAGTGATCTGCCGGACCAGGGCCTTGAAATTCCCCGCCGCCGCGCTGCGCAGCAGCAGATGATGACGGTACGCGTACATGGGATCGCCGATCACGTCCAGTTCCGTGGCCAGGTGGTTGTGCCAGAATAAGACCAGCTTCTCGCGGATGGAGAATTTCCCGCCCAGAATGAAGGTCATCCACCAGTTCTGCAGGGAGCGTTGGCGCGTGCCGTTGTAATTGCCGTCGTAGACCGATGCCGTCCAGGTCGTGCCTATGGGGGTGGGATCATTCACGTCCGTCGAGAGAGGAGGCGCGAGGGTTTCGACCGGCGACTCCAGCAGGGTGTCGACGCAGGTCGACGCAGTAAGTTCCAGAGCGGCCTTGAGGTCGGCCTGGGAATGGCCGAAAAGGGTCCGGCGCAGCAGATGGGACGCATGCCGCTTGTCCCAGGGGCCGGCATAGGCTTCCAGCCCGGTCGTGACCGCGGCCCGTTTGGGCAGAGCCGTGTTGGCATAGCGGACAAAGGCCGAGTCCCGGGCGGAGGTTCCGGAAGCCTTTGCCGACAAGGTACGTCTATCCATAAAACCTCCTGATGATGGAGAGAGGAGTATCCGCAGAGGGGTAACTCTCCAGGCTCCAGGCTCCCGGCCCCGGTTTCCCAAGCACACACGCAATTGTACCCGCACCCTATTTCCCTTACCACCTGTTTCCCTGGATTGATAACACCTCAAAGCAATCGATTTCACCTCCCTTTCCTTTTTGACAGGTTTGATGGCAGAAAAATTCGGTGTGCCGGTAATTGGAAAATCCCCTTAAAAACCTTTATTCCGATAACGGAACTTGCCGGGAACCCCCAAAGGTGCCGGCCGGTCTAATTGAGGTAGTATGGAGCGAATGAACGGAGAGTTGATTTGCGGGTGCGGATGAAGACCGGAAGATTTCCAGCATGACGGCTTTTGGCGGGCCCGAAAGGAAAAGCATCGAGCAGCTGCGCGTAGGCAAGCTGGAGGGATTGCAATGGATTTACGAAACCCATTCGCAACGGATCCTGAACCAATGTTACCGGATCCTGTTGTCCCGAGAACAGGCCGAGGATGTGCTGCAGGATCTCTTCGTCAAACTGCCCGAGAGCATCGTCGATTTCCGGGGGGAAAGCGCGCTCGGGACTTGGCTGTACCGGGTGGCGCACAATATGTGCCTCAACCGCTTGCAGCAGGCGAAGAACCGGAACAAGCTGGAGTGGGAGAACGCCGAAGACCTGGTGCCGCACAACGGCGGCGCATCGGTGGAGACCCGCGATTTGCTGGGCAAGGCCATGGCGGTCTTGGACGCCGAAACCCGCTCGCTCTTATGGTTGAAGGAAGGCGAAGGGGTTCCGCTCAAGGAGTTGACGGACATCTTCGGTCTTCCGGAAGGCACGCTAAAGTCCAAGCTCTCGCGGGCGCGGGACCGGGTCAGGGAATATCTGGAAAAGGAGTCCAGGGTTGAAAAAGTTTGACGGATCTATCAAGGGATTATTCGAGGAGGCGGAGCGCCTCACGCCGCCGCCGGGACTGTGGCGCGCCATCGAAGCGCGTTCCGGATTGACGGCCGGCGGGCATGACCGGGAATCGGCCGCGCAGAGTATGCATGGCGGCGGATCGGAAGCCGGGGAAACGGATGCTGCCGGGGCGGGATTCTGGAGCGGATCCTGGATCCGGCTGGCCGCATCGCTGGTGCTGGCCGCGGGGCTGCTTGGCCTGAGCGTGATCTTTAAGGACCGGCTCGGCCAAGGCAACGCGTCGACAGCGTCGGCTGTCCAATCCTCGATGGATACCGTGGCGATGGCGCAGGCCGCCGCCACGCCCGCCGAAACGGATACGGAAATTGTGGATCCGGAGCTGCTGGGTTGGCACGTGGATCTCGGTGAAATGGATGAAGAGGCCGATGAGGCCGAGGAGATATTATGAATAAGCGCAACATAACCTTAATGACCGCCGTTTCCAGCGGCCTCCGCAAGCTTGGCGCCGGCGGAGCCCTGGTACTCGCACTGACCATGGCCGCGCAGGCCCAACCGGGCGGGTTCCGCGAAGGGCCCCATGGCGGTCCCGGCGGGGGCGGTATGGGAATGGATTTCAATCCCCGCATGCTGCGCGAGCTGCATCTCTCCGCCGATCAGGAGAAGAAGCTCAAGGACGGGAAGCTCGCCGTCCAGAAGCAGAAGATCCAATTGCACAGCGACAAGTCGGTGTTGGAGTTGGATCTCAAGAACATCCTGTCCACCTATCCGGTCAACAAGGCCGAAGCGCTGAAGTTGGCGGACAAGATCGCGGATGTGGACAAGAAGCTCATGACCTTGCGCGTCGAATCCATGGTCGCCTTGCTTTCCGGCCTGACCGCCGAACAACATGCCAAGCTGCTGGACATCCAGGAGGAATGGCATGAAAAGCGCAAGGCCTGGATGGATGAGATGCGCAAGGATCGCAAGGATGGAAGGGATGCAAAGGAAGGGAAAGACGGAGGCAAGGACGGCGGCCGCGGCGGACACGACCCTTCCAACCACGACTGACCTTCCTTACCGTCAAAGCGCAACGCTCCGCAGCAGGTGTCGGAGCGATGCGCGCGCTGGAATTATCTTTTGCAAATGGTCAGCCCCAAGACTCGGAACCGGCGCGCTCGGATCCACTCCTGTTCCAACACCCCCCTCTTCGCCTTTTTCCCGATAATCACCTTATTCCCGGGATTGCGGGCATTCCCGGTATTTTCCGTAATCTTGGTACTCATGGCGCTTGCCGCGTTCCGCCCCACTTGCGCCTCCGCCCGGCCAGGTAAACCACTGGATACCATGGCGGCGAAGCCGCCCGCGGCCCAAGCAGTCAACGCACCCGGTTTCGCCCCGGCCTTGCATGTGCGCATCGGCCCGGACAGCAACGCCTGCGGCATCTCGATTCCCTCCCCGGATCCCATCGGAACCGGGCGCAATGGGAGGCGGCCGCTCATCGTCTGGTTGCACGGAGGCATGCGCAGCCGGAATCCTGAAAAGGGATTCGAGTCCCACCGCGCCATGACCCGGTTCGTGGGCCCTTCGGACTATTACCTGTGCAGCCCCTCCGCTTTCCTCGGTCAGGAATGGACGGATTCCCGAGGCATCGCCCATGTGGACGCCCTCATCGACTACATGATTTCCGGATTCCCCGTGGACTCCAAGGACATTACCTTGGTCGGCGTCTCGGACGGCTGCCTGGGCGTCATTGCTTATTGCGTGCGAGGGAAAAGGGAAATCCGCCGGCGCGTCCTGATATCCAGCGCCCCGCAATTAGTGCTTCCCATGGAAAACCTGGCCGGACAGGCCGGATTCGCCAAAGGAACCTGGGATTTCTTCCAGGGTGGGCGTGACCGGTTATTTCCCGCGGAACAGGTGATTCCCTACTTGCGGCAATGGGAATCGCTTTATCCCAATGCCCACCTGCATTATTACCCGGAAGGAGTGCACGACTTCTCCTATTACGCCGACCATGCGGCGGAGGACTTGCGAACCGTATTTTCGCCTGGCATGCCTAAACGGGATGGAGTCGGAGGCGCCCGTGAAAGGGTCCAAAAATCCCGAAAGGTCCAGAAACCTGCGACGGGGAACTAGCAATTGCCTCCGAAAAAAGGCATACTGGGGAAATGCTGATGCGGGAAATACTTCAATATCTGCGCAATGGTGGGGGAATCGCCATGTGCGCGGTCTCCCTGGCGTGGTCAGGCTCCCCGACTCCGGCGGTCCCAAGACCCAATCCTTCGGCGGCATCGACGATCTCTACGATCTCTACGATTTCAACGAAATCCACGCCCGCGCCCAAGGCGAAAGCCAAGGCACGGAAAACCTTCCCCGAGATGGGTAACCTAGTTGGTTCCGGTACCATACAAGGTACGGGGATCCAGGCTGTGGATCCCAAGCCGGTCCTCGCCGAAGCCTTCATCGCCGGGACGGTTTTGCGGGTCTATTTAAACGGCCCGGCCTCGGTGTCCGTCTACAACACTCGTGGCCAGCAGGTTTTCCGCAGCGAATCCCGGCGCGCCCTGGAAACCATCCCGCTCCTCGGCGTCAACACCGGATTCATCTATCTCACGGTGCGGACGGCGCAGGGGGAGACGACGAAGAAGTTGGTTTTTACGGGGAAGTAAGGACCCTTCCCCTTACTTCTTCTTGAACAAATCCGACAATGCCCCAAGATCCCCGCCGCCGCCGGCGGCCTTGAGGTTCTCATCCTTGATGCGCTTGAACACTTCCTCGCGGTGGATGGAGATCTCCTTCGGCGCGTCGATGCCGATCTTGATGTTCTTCCCGTCCATGTCCACGATCGTGATGCAGATGTTTTCGTTGATCCGGATGGATTCGCCTACCTTGCGCGTCAGGATGAGCATCAGGGTATGATCCGTTCCCGTAGCGAGTACGCGTCGTTCTCGATGATGATCTGCTTGCCCGTCTTCTCGCGGATGTTGATGAACAAGGGGCCCATCAGGTTCGCGGTCGATTCCATCAGGGGGGTCCGCAGCGTCACGATGACGTAAAGGAGCAGTTCCTTGGGATTCCCGATGTTCAGGGTGGCGAGTTCCTCCTTCTTGATCTTGGGCTGGTATTCCGGCCGGAAGGAGAGCGGATTGATGATGGCGAAACGGATGGTGTTGCCTTCGTCTACGCATTCCATCCAATGGAAGGGCTGGTGCTCGGGCACCGACATGATGATGAACCGGCGCGCGTTCTCGAAGCCTGGCAGGCCGGCGGGAAAACGGATGACCTGATCTTCGGTCCAGGGCACGCCGCTGGAGGTGATTTTGGGAGCTTCTTTCATTCGAATCCGGGTTCCTTCCGCAACGTCCATTATCCTTCCCTCTGCCGGGGCAATGCAAGACCGCCCCGCGAGGGCAATGCCCCCGTTGCCGGGCGCGGTCGGGTTTCAGACCGTGTCATTTCAGGAGTTCCAGCACGCGCTGGGGGGCCTGGTTGGCCTGGGCCAACATCGAGGTCGCGCTCTGGCTCAGGATCTGGTTTCGCGTGAACTCGGTCATTTCCTTGGCGAAGTCGACATCGCGGATGGCGGATTCGGCCGAAGTCATGTTGGTTTCCTGGATTTCCAGGTTCTTGACGGCGTGATCGAGGCGGTTGATGATGGCGCCCAGGTTGGATCGCACGGTGCTGACCGATTTGATGGCGTCATCCACCAGGGCGATGGAGGAAAATGCCGCATCGCGGCTGGTAATGGACGTCGAGGTCTGCGTCATGCCGAGAGCGCCCAGGGTCATGGGTTGGATGTTCACGGGCAGGGTGTCGATGGTGCCGAGCACGTTGCCGCCGTTGAAATTGGCGCCGATATGCAGGATGGAGTTGTTGCCGCCCATAGTGCCGAAGGAACCCGCGACTCCGTCGAGCAGGGTCATGCCGTTGTACTGGGTGCTCATGGAGATGCGCTGGATTTCCGACATCAGCGACTGGAATTCCTGGTTCAGGTAGCTGCGTTCGGTGGTGGAGAAAGTGTCGTTGTCGGACTGGATTGCAAGTTCGCGCATGCGCTGGAGGATGGCCGAGACTTCGTTGCACGCGCCTTCCGCGATGTTCATCAGGGCGATGCCATCCCCGGCGTTGCGGATGGCGATGGCCGTTCCCCGCACCTGGGTGCGGATTTTCTCGGATACCGAGAGTCCCGCCACATCGTCGGCGGCGCGGTTGATGCGCAGCCCGGTGGATAGGCGTTCCAGCGAAGCGGCGAGGCCGGCGTCGTTTTTCCGGAGCGACCCGGTCGTTATCATCGCCGTAATGTTATGGTTGATTCTGGACATGCGACCCTCCGTGGACTTTGAGAGGACGCCAATCCTTGGCGGCCTTTCCCGAACGAAGCATTAAAAAGCAAAACCGGTGCCAAAAATCCCCAAGCCGCCCCAAAGAGCCTCAGCGCAGCTTAAAGCCGCAGAGGCACCGGAAATCCGGCCATGAACGCAACGGATTGGCGGAAGCCGGTCCGTATCGGTGAGGCTCTGTTCGGTGGAGAGGCAGATTCTGCCTGATGGCAGTTACCAGGTCAGGAAGAAGGTGTTGCCCTTGCGGTTCATCAAAGCGAGGATTTTGTTGCCTTTGCTGCCTTGTCCAAGCGCGGCCCGGAAGCCTTCCGGATCGCGTATGGCGATGCGGTTAACCTCAAGGATGACGTCACCCTCCCGAACTTGGGAAGCCGCCGCCCGGCCGTCCGGATCCACGGAGACCACCACTACGCCGTGTTTCAGGCCTTTGTCGAGATCGAAGCGCTCGCGCAACTCCTTGGAAATTCCGGCCACCACCAGGCCGGCCGCCTCGGAAGAAGCTTCTTCTGATTGTTCCCCGCCCGCGGAGGTGGCCAGGCGCTTTTCGTCGCGCTTGGCGATGCGGGTCCGGAAGTTGAGAGTGAGCCCATCGCGCAATACCCAGATCTCCACGAACTCGTTGGGAATCAGCAAGGCGATGCGGTTCAGCAGGTCGTTGGCGTCCTTGACCTCTTCGTTTCCCACCTTCGTGATCACATCGCCGCGCTTGAGGCCGGATTTGTCGGCAGGGCTTCCGGCGACCACGCCGCCGACCAGGGCGCCCTTTCTATCCTTGAGTTTCAGGGCTTCCAACTGGTCCGGCTCGATGGGCTGGATGGAGACTCCCAGCCAGCCGCGCGTGACCTCGCCGTCGCGGATCAGGTCCTGGGTGATCTTCTTGGCCATGTCGATGGGGATGGCGAATCCTATTCCCTGGTAGCCGCCGCTGCGGGAGAAGATGGCGGTGTTGATGCCGATCAATTCTCCGGAGAGGTTCATCAGGGCGCCGCCGGAGTTGCCGGGGTTGATGGCGGCATCGGTCTGGAGGAAATTCTCGTAGCTGTTGATGCCGGTGTTCTTGCGGCCCTTCGCCGAGATGATGCCGGTGGTTACGGTATGCGAAAGGCCGTACGGGTTTCCGACCGCGATTACCCATTCGCCGATGCGCAGGCGTCCGGAGTTGCCGAGCGGCAGGGTCGGCAGCCGGGATTCCTTGGCCCTGATCTTGATGACGGCCATGTCCGAGGGCTTGTCGGTGCCAACGATGGTGCCCACGTATTCGCTCTCGTCGTACAGCTGGACCTTGATCAGATCCGCGCCTTCGATCACGTGGTTGTTGGTGAGGATGTAACCGGAGGGACTGATGATGACGCCGGATCCCAGGCCCGTCTCCTTGCGCAGCCGCGGGTTCGGCTTCTTGGCATCGGGCTGGCCGAAGAAATATTGGAACGGGCCGTTGTCGAGAAAATCATCGTAACGGGAGCCGCCGTCCGGCTGGGCCACGTTGCGTTCGCTGTAGATGCTCACCACCGCCGGAATGGCTTTTTCGGCCACATCGGCGAAGATTTGCTGGAAGTCGTTTAGGCCCGGGGGCAGGCGGGGCTTTTCATCCGGAGGCAGGGAATCGAAGACGATGGCGTCCTCGGGCGCGGTGCCGCGCGAGGCTGGGAGGTTGCCGCCGGAAAATCCTTCCCCTTCGGCGGAACGGGGTTGGCCGGGCCCACCGCTGGCGGCCGATTCCGGCTTGCAACCGCCCAGCATGGAGAGCGCGATGATCAAAACCGGGAGCGCCCGGACTGCGATTGCTCCCGGTTCGGCCGGGGTCGGGCGGTGATTTGGGGGCATGGTAACGGTAAAGATACGTCTATGCGGACCCGCGGGCCACTCCGCCCGAAACGATGAAGGCGAGGATTTTGGCGCTTTCCACCGATGCCAGTGGCGTAATCAGGTCCCGAGGGACCAGCATCAGGTAGCCGCCCATGTTATAGGATTGGGGCATGTAGACGGCGACGCGGTCGCCGGCCTCGGGGATGGCTTCCAGGGTGTCGGCCGTGACGAACCCGAGCAGTTTGATGTCCTGGCCCGGGGCCGCCGGGGCGGTTTCCGTGCCGAGGGGCAGGTGGCCCATGGCGACCATGACCGGCCGATTGAACATCTTCTTCTCGCCCACGAAAGCGCCGATCAGATCCTTGACGGAGAAATACAGCAGCTTTACCACGGGCAGGCGTGTGAGCGTCTTTTCGAAATATTCGAATATCCGGGCGAAGAAGATGTTGGAGGCGATGGTCCCCACCGCGACGATGAACAGGATGGTGATGGCGAAACCCAGACCCGGGTATTTGATGCCCAGCAAGCCGTCGATTTTGTTGAAGACGAACAGGATCACCCAGCCGGTCACCATCATCGGCGCCAGGATGAGGATGCCCTTCAGGAAGTTGGTGAGGAGCCGCTGCATAAGGGTAGTCAAGCTGGCGCGCCTCAGGCGAGGACGCGCACGCCCCCGGCCGAGCCGATCAGCACCGTGGTTTTGGCCGCGTACCTCAGGAACAGGCCATGACCGACCACGCCCGGCAGGCAGTTGAGGGCCGCGTCCAAGGCTTCCCAGTCCGGAGAGCCGGAGAAGGTAACGTCCAGGATCAGGTTGCCGTTGTCCGAGACCACCGGCCCATCCTTGCCGCCCTGCGCGAGGCGGAGCGTGGGGTTGCCGCCCAAAGCCATGATGCCGCGCCGCACCAGGGTGGCTGCGGCGGGCATGGTTTCCACGGGCACGGGGAACTTCGCCCCCAGGCGCTGGACCAGTTTGCCTTCGTCGACGATTACGATGAATCGATCACAGGCTTCGGCCAAAAGCTTCTCGCCGACCATGGCGGCCCCGCGACCCTTGATCAGACCCTTGTCGGGATCCACTTCGTCAGCGCCATCCACGTAAAGATCGACCTGGTCGATTTGATCGGAAGGAACCAGCGGAACGCCCTCCTTGCGGGCGAGCAGAGAACAGGCGAAGGAACTGGAGACGCATTTCAAGGAAAGGCCTTCCTCGCGAATCCGGCGGCCCAGTTCCCGTATGAAAAAGGTAACGGTGGATCCAGTGCCCAGACCTAAAGTCATGCCATCCCGGACCTGCTTGGCCGCTTCCAACCCGACGTATTCTTTCTGATCCAC
>JBDSIO010000071.1:0-11406 GCA_039917895.1 Fibrobacteria bacterium
CCGTCCGCTGCTTCCGTCCGGGTGGTTTCCAAAGTCCGCAATTCCCTTATGGAGATGGGGAAGGAGATGGGGAGATGGGGAAACGGCCGCGGCAATGGTCGAGGCGGTCCCGCACATCGGCAGGCAAAAGCCCAAACTATGATTGTGGTCCCCAAATGTCAAACCACCGCGCCGGTTCCCGGGTCTTGCTAGATTATGCATCGATGCCTGATGTCTGGAAGCCGGTCAAGGCCGCGTCCGCCTTCGCCGCGGATGCCTCAGGCGCCGTGTTCGACGCCTTGTACCGCGCGCGGATGCTTCCCCCCGCCTCCCTGATCCTGGCGTATGCGCGCCTCAAGTTGCGCCTTGCCTGGCGAGAGCGGATCCTGGGGGGAAGGCTCACCTCGGAATCCCTTTTCGGAGCGCGCTTCCTACTCCGGGATCACGCCGCATTTTCCTCCATGGTCCGGGAAATCTTCCTGCGCCAAGGCTACGCGTTCCGATCCGCCAACCCGCGTCCGCGCATCCTGGATTGCGGCGGCAACATCGGGCTGGCCACGTATTATTTCAAGCGTGCCTATCCCGAAGCGCGCGTTACCGTATTCGAACCGGATCCGGACAACTTCCGCCTGCTGGACGCCAATCTGCTTGCGGCCGGTCTCGGCGACGTGGAGCGGGTGCAGGCAGCTCTGGCGGGACGCGCGGGCGATTTGGTCTTCGCGCGCACCGCCGGGGACGCCGAAGGCGTCAATTCCCATCTGGCCTCGGCCCAGGCGTCCGCTCCTTCCGAAGCCACCCTGACGGTGCGCGCCGAGATCCTTTCCTCCCGCATCGTAGGAGAGATTGATTTCCTGAAGATGGATATCGAAGGCGCCGAAGACGAGGTCCTCCGCGAGGTGGCCGCCGCCGGCAAATTGCGCAACATACGCGCCCTGACCGTGGAATACCATCACCATGCCCGGCGCGGCGTGGACGCCTTTGGAGGGTTTCTCGGGCTGCTGGAGCTGCACGGTTTCGGCTACCGGCTCTCGGCTTCCGACGGATCCCCTGAGGATGAAGGTCCGCAGGACATCCTCATCCACGCCTGGCGGAAGGATCCGTGAGCGCCACGCCGCTTCCGGCAATCCGGTTCCTGGGGGACCGTTCCAAACCCGACTATCCGGCCGTGGCGCACCTGCTGCGCAACTACGCTGCGCATCTGGGCGCGGGCCTGATCGAAGTCGCCGACTCCGAAGCAACGATTACCGAAGCCGCGGTCGCCCAAGACCGGTTCACCCATGCGGCGGCCGATGTTTATTGGGGATGCGCGCCCGTCAATCCCGAAAACCCCTGCCTTGTCTTTCCCGCCCGCGCCTCCGCAGCGGCCGCACTCACCTGCTCCCGGACACGCGCAGGTTACCCTGTTCCGCCAGCGGGCCTGGCCTTTCCGGGTTCAACCGGCGGATCTGCCTTACCGGGAGGGCCCGCCCTGACCTCCAACGCGGACATCCTCGATGCCGCCGGGGACGTCGCCCTGGCTTGGGATCGGGATCGCCGCATGCTGTCCTCGGGATGGGACCTCCTCTCATTCTGCGCCGACATCCTGTTCCGCCGCGCCGATCACCTGCCTTCCCGCCGCGTCGAAGCGCGCGAGGCCATCGGGGTGGGGCAATGGGACCAGGCTTTCGGCCTGCTTGATGAGCCCTGGGTGGATCGTTGGATGTTCCGCCTGCTGGGAGAACTGCCGCGCCTGGGTGACGCGGTAACGGCCCTGCCCGGCCAAGCGCGCCTTTGGCTCACCCACGATCTGGACAATCTGGCCAAGTGGCGCATCCGTTCGGTCGCGGGCCAGATCCTGCGAACACCCTGGCAATTGGCCCGGGGACGCTTCGCACCGCTCGCGCGGGCCTGGTCCGAGATCGCGGTCAAGGCGATCACGGGCCGCGATCCTTTCGACGTGATGGATCGGGTGCTGGCCATGGAGGCCGGCCGCCGTTCCGCGAATTTTTTCCTGGCCAACGGCCGCGACCATCTGTTCCATCGGTATGATCTGGCCCGGGAGCCGTTCCGGAGGGTGATGCTCGGCTGCCTGGAGAAGGGCATGGATGTGGGCCTGCACGGGCAGGTCCACTTCATCTCCGACGGCGCGGCCATCGCTGCCGAGAAGCGGAAAATGGAACGCCTGTCGGGAACGCCGATCCGACTGAACCGCCAGCACTATCTGCGCTGGGATCCCACCGCCACCTTCGCCGGACTGGAGGCCGCCGGCATCGTCGTGGACTCGACCCTGGGCTACAACGATAGCCCGGGATTCCGGACAGGCAGCGCGTTTCCCTTCCTGTGGTTCGATTGCGCTTCCGGAAAGCCCACGCGCCTATTGGAGGTCCCGCTGATTCTGGGCGAGTTCCAATTCTACGATCCGCGTTGCTTCGACGGCGAGTCCGTAAGGGCGCGGATGAAGGGATACCTGGAGGCCGCGACCCGGCAAGGCGGGGTCTTTACCGCCCTGTTTCACAACGATTACTTCTATGAAAAGCAGTTCCCGGGCCATGGTGCGGTCTATGCTGATCTCCTCTCCTATGCCGGGGTAAAGGGCCTCCCGGATTTCGATCCCCTGGGGACGCATGCGCGTTACGTGGGGGCTGATGCCAGGCCGTGAATCGACGCGGGGAGCGGTGGCGCTGGCGCGTCCCACGGCCCTGGTTTTCGCTTCCCTGGCGGCTGGCCAGGCCCTGAACTTCCTCTCCCTTTCCCTATTCTCGGCCTGGTTGGGCCTCGAAACCTTCGGCAAGTACGCCATCTGCCTGCTCGATTTTACCGTCTTTTGCAACCTCGCCAATTTCGCCCTGCCCGCCGCCTCCATAGCCCTCGCCGTGCGCTCCCGGTTCCGGGACAGGGCCTTTTCCCTGGCCATGGGAGCGCGCTTGTGGACCTCCCTTGCGGCGCTCTTTCTCTACCTCCTTTTCGAAGCGTTCTTCAGGGATCGTGATATGGCGCTCACGGCCTTGGGCCTGGCGCCCGCCATCCTTTTCAACCCGGCCCAGCTGGAATGGTGGTTCGTTGCGCGTCAATCCTGGCGGGACCTGATCCTTCACCGCTGCCTGGGCGGCGCGGTGACTCTGGGAGCGGCGTTCCTGCTTGTACGCCGCTGGCCCGTGATGCCTTCCGCAGCCGCGGCATACAGCGCCGGCGCCCTGGCGGCCACCGTTTATCTCCTCGCTCGCACCGCCCGCGGCGGCCGGGGACTCCGCCTCCCCTGGCCTCTCCCACGGTCCCGGCGCATGCGCTGGCTCTGGTGGAGTTCCCTCCCTCTCGCGATTTCCGGCGCTTGCGATTTCCTGTTCGTTCCGCTCGGTTTTTACGCGTTCAGATGGGCGAACGGAGAGGGCCCGCTGCTGGGCGCCTATGGCGCGGCTTACCGCGTCATTTTGGCCGCCTCCCTGTTCGCGTCCTCATTGTTCCTGGTGTGGCTGCCCCGATTCTCGAGGCGACTCGCCGATGGCGGACAATCCGACCTGGACAACTCCCTGCGCCGCGTCCTCGACGGGATGGCCCTCTGGCTGATGGTCCCGATGCTGGCCGTTCCTTTTCTGGCCGGGCCCCTGCTTTCCCTGCTCTTCCCCAAGGCGGGGTGGGACTCAGGCTCGCTTGCTTATGCCACCTGGGCCCTTTCAGCCATGGCCCTTTCCACCTATCTGCATCTGTTGCGGATGCCGCCGCTCACCCGAGCACTGGCAGCAGGCGCCTCATGGACCTATTGCCGCCGATTCTTCCTGGCCGGCTCCGTGAACGCGGCCGTGGTGGGCGCGGGGATCTGGCTGGGAAAGGCGGCCTGGCTGCCCGCATGGACTTTGGCCGCGGACATGTTCTTCACGGGTTGGTGGATTGTCTCCCTGCATACCGGGAATACAAAGGGAGCCTCAATCCGCCTGGCTGCCTTGGCGGCCTGGTCCTCCTTTTACCTGGCCTGGATCGGGTATTGGGCGCAAATCCGGTGAATGTGGTACATGAATGTGGTACATTATCGGGTCTCGGGGAGGTAGCGGTCCGTGTATTCCGAAAAATTGCAGCTGGCATTGGAGGACGACCTTTCCGGGTTGCCCGACACCGCGCCCGTTTTCGGGACGCGTCCTTGGCTGGAGGCTACCCGTAAGGCGCTGCCCTTTCCGCTGAAGGTCCTCAAGGTGTACAAAGGGGATGGCCTGGCGGCCTACCTGCCTCTCCAGTTGATCCGGAAAGGGGGAATTGTGAAGGGCTTCGTGCCTATCCTGACCTTCTATGGCGGTCCTTACTTCACCACTCAGTCCCGCAAGTATTTCAACGAGGACGTCAAGGAACGCTACGAGATCCTGGCCGGCATCCTGGATTACCTGGGGCGGGAGTTCCATTATTCCCTGCTGCTGCCCGAAACTTGCGATGCCCGGGTGGCGCTGGAAAAAAAATGGCGCTGCACGCCGAGGTATACGGTTATCAACATGTTGAAATCGGCGGATAGCCTCGAGTTCAACCGGGCTTGCTCCAAGAGCATCCGCAAGGCGGAGCGTCTGGGGCTTACCTTCGGGGAAACTGTAGGTGACGGCGCCTTCGAAGAGGCTTACGCCCGGACCTTTCGCCGCAAAGGGATAGCCATGAGCTGGCAGCCCCGTTGGGCCGCGGGCCTGCGGAGGGAATTGACCGGCAGCGGCTTGCTCGATCACCTTTCCGTGCGGACCGCCGAGGGCGGGGAAATAGCCTTCGCGAGCGTGGCCCTGGATCATTTCCGCAAGTCCGCGATTCTCTGGTATTCCTGCTCCCTGGCGGAAGCGGATCAGACCGGGGCCATGCATTTCCTGATCAAGAACCTGCTCCTCAGATACCGCGAGAAATTCGAGACCTTCGATCTGTGCGGCGCCGACCACCGGAGCCTCTCGGAGTTCAAGGAAAAGTTCGGGCAGAAACTCGAGGTGCGTTTCGCCCTGGAAAAATACCGCGGCCCGTTCAGCGAAGCGCTTATCCGGAGTTACGCGTGGGTGCGGGGAGCGGCTGGGTAGCCGGGCATGTCGATGACAGAGAAGACCCTTTCCGCGAATTACGGCGAGTATTATGAGAAAGGCGCCGCCTTTCCCCAGCAGCTTGATCAGGAGGAATTGGACCAGTTCCTGTCCCTGCTGCCTCCGGGGCGCCTGGACGTGTTGGACCTTGGCTGCGCGGAAGGACGCCTGGCGGTGGGCCTGGCCCGGGCCGGTCACTCGGTGAGCGTCGGCGACATTTCGAAGTCACAGCTGCGCCATGCTCAGGAGGCGGCGGCCGGCGCGGGCCTGCGGCTTGCCGCCGCCTATGAATGCAATATCGAGGAAACCGTCCTGCCGTTCGGAGACATGCGCTTCGACGTCATCTTCTTCATGGACGTGGTCGAGCATCTCAAGAATCCCGTCATCGGACTGGAGCATATCCGGTCCCTGCTCAAGGACGACGGCACCCTGATCCTCCACACGCCCAATGCCAGCACTCCCCATCGCTTCTTCTGGCATCTGGTTCGAAGGGGGCCGGTCATGGATTACAACGATCCGGACAAACTCCAGGATTTCCATTTCCAGACCTACGATTACCTGACCCTGGAAAAGACCCTGAACTTCATCGGCATGAAGATCCGGGAGGTGGTGCCCACCAAGGTCACCTTGCCGCGTCTCTTCTCCTCGCGCCTGCTGGCGCGCGCCTTTCCCCTGATTTCGGATACCCTCCTAGTGAAATGCGCCAAGGTTGCGCCTATCGACTTGGACGGACATCTCGCCCACTGGCTGCGCACCCGTCCCGTGCACCCGGAGCGACCCGGACCATGAGGCGGATTTCCGTCGTGATACCGGTATTCAACGAAGCGGCCACCGTCGCCAGGCTCTACGCTTCAGTGGTCGCCACCGGCTTGGTTGACGAGATCATCATCGTGAACGACGGCAGTTCCGACGGTACGACGGAAATCCTGGACGGCCTCTCCAAACAGAACGCCGGAACGCGCGTCATCCACCAGCCCAGGAACGCCGGCAAGGGCGCGGCCCTGCGCGTGGGCATAGCCTCAGTCACAGGGGACATCGTGCTCATCCAGGATGCGGATCTGGAATACGATCCGTCCAACTACGGCAACCTGCTCAAGCCCATCCTGGACGGACGCGCCGACGTGGTCTTCGGCTCAAGGTTCCTGGGGGATACGCGCCGCGTGCTCTTCTTCTGGCATTCCGTGGGCAATAGCGTGCTCACCCTCCTTTCCAATATTTTCACCAACCTCAATCTGAGCGACATGGAAACGTGCTACAAGGTGTTTACCCGATCCGCCCTGGATGGCATTCTCATACGGGAAAACCGTTTCGGCTTCGAACCCGAAATCGTCGCCAAAGTCGCGCGTAAACGGCTGCGCATCTACGAAGTTCCCATCTCCTACCACGGCCGCACCTACGAGGAAGGCAAGAAAATCCGCATGCGCGACGGTTTCCGCGCCCTTTGGGTAATCGTAAAGTACGGGGTCTTCCGCCGGAACCTTGCGTGACGGATCACGGCGCCGCCGCAGGGCTTGGAGTTGCGGGAAAGCGCACCGTTGGGCGGCGGCCCACCCGCGGTCACGGGACGCTGGAAGGCTTCATCGCCCGGCTGCGCATGAACGAGGCCCTGCGCGCCATCCCCTTAAGCCTACATGGCGCCGAGATCCTGGACGTCGGCTGCGGCAGCCATCCCATTTTCCTTTTGGCCGCCCCATTTTCCCGTAAGGTGGGCGTGGATCAAATCGAACCAGCCGTGGGCGCGACGCCTCCCGGCTTGGAATTGTCGCGGCTTTCCCTCAATGGCGCCGTGCGCCTGCCCTTTCCCGACGCCAGCTTCGCCTGTGTGTCCTCACTGGCCGTGATCGAGCATCTGGAACCCGCCGGCCTCCCGGCCTTGTTGGCCGAGATCCGGCGTGTGCTCAAGCCCGGGGGCCGGCTTATCCTGACCACGCCCCACGCCTTCGCGGACGGGATCCTAAGGCTACTGGCCCGCATGCGCCTGGTCAGCAAAGAGGAAATCGATGAGCACAAAAGCCTGTTCCGCCACCGCCAGATCCGCGACATGCTGGCTCAGGCCGGCTTTCCCGCAGGCAAAACCCGGGTCAGCGGTTTCCTGATGGGGTTGAATATCCTGGCAGTGGCCGAGAAATAACCGGCAGCTACGAGAGGTAAGTGGCGGATGAAAACGGCCAGGAGAAGAACACAGTATCTGATCGCCTTCATACCGGTTTTTATGCTGCTGGTGTGCTTTATTCGGATGTCGAAACAGGGAAACCCCATCCTTCCTCCGGATTCCTTGGAATACCTGAAAGAAGGCGAAAATATTGCATCCGCCGGCGTTTTCTACGCCGGGGATTTGACCCGGCCGATTGACAGCGATTTGTATACCAAGCGCCCTCCACTCTATCCGATTTTCATAGCGGTGGTCAAATCCTTTTTTCCTTACACCAATGCCGTGCTGGCCGCGCAAGTCGCGGTTTACCTGTTATCACTGCTCGGGTTCTTGAAACTGTTACGGGTTTTGAAGGTGACTTTGCAATGGCAGACGGCAGTGGCCCTGGTGATATTGTTCTGCGTCACGCCGTCCCAATACCTCTATCCCAGTTTCATCATGAGTGAAACGGTGTTCCTGTTTCTGCTGCTAGCCGCGACCCTGTGCATTTCCTGTTACCTGACCAGAAACCGGGAGATTTTTCTCTATGCCTATCAGGCATTCATTATGCTGGGAATGCTAACCAAGCCCGTTCTCTACCTTTTCGTATTGCCTAACCTGATCTTCTGCTTCTGGATTTCCATGCAACGCCGCACAGCGCGACCGGCGCTCGCCTCCATTTTGCCGGTAGTTTTCGTATTCGCTTTTTGCTCCTGGAACGAGCAGCGTACGGGCTATTTTCAATTTTCCAGCATTCAAAATCTTAATCTGGTCCAATATATGATGCCCTTGGTCGTTGCGAAGGCGGAAAGAAATGAAGCCGCGGATACCGAGCTCAAACGGGTGCTCGATGCCGGGTCCGCCATTCCGGATTATGCTTTATCGCAAAAAACCATGCTAAAAAAGGCCGTCGCCATTATCCGGCGTCACCCCCTGCAATACCTTTCATTGCAGGTGCAAGGCATGGTCAATTTTTTCCTGGATCCGGGCCGGTTCGAACTTTATCGATTTCTATCCCTGGACGAGCCCAACGCCGATGGCTTATTGCAGCGATACAAGGTTTCCGGTTACCGAGGGGTGTTTGCATATTTGCAAGCCCAGCATCCGGGATTGAGACTGCTTTTATTGACGGTGGTTCTCGGCAATGTCATCAAAGCGGCGGGGTGCGTCTATTTCGCGATAGCGAAGTTCCAAAAATCGGTTAAAGGATTCGTATTACTGCTGATCCTTTTCGTTGCCGCGGCGACCGGTCCGACCGGGTGCTCTCGATTCGCGGCTCCGGTCTTTCCGCTTATGCTGTTGTGCTGCGCGATTTCCATGCAGCATTTCCTCGGGAGGAATGGCGGACCGGAAGGTCCTGCCCCACGGACGGCTTGAGGCCACCCGGGAGACATCCGTCTGGTTGCCACGATTACGGCATTCTCGATTCCGACTACCGATGGCCGGCGCGCGTTCCGGAAACCCAAGCCTGCACCACCATCGCTTCGAAATAGATGAGGGCGGGAAAGCCCATGAAAGCCACCCGCCCTGTGCTGTTGCCGAGGTCCAAGGTGATGCCGAGCCAAATCAGCAAAGGGAAGATGAGCAGTTCCGGATTCATGGAAAGCCCTTCCCTTTTATGGAAGCCTTTTAGCCAGGCATATGCGGTCAAAGCCAGAAGCAGGGGCGCCTGGGCGACGAAGACGTGGAAGAAAAGGGACGCGTCCCAGGTGGACGGCATGAAGACCCTGAACACCCTGTCCAGCACGAATCCGGGCCGGTAGTAGTTGAATTCGGTTTCGGAGGGGGACAGGCGCGTGGCGGCGAAGTAGGCGAGGGCGGCGGGCAGGGCGTAGAGCAGATACCATAGGCGCCGGCGGTCCGTCAGCGACTGAATGAGGATCCAAATCCCCAAGACGATGATCAGGGTTTCCTTGGCGAATACGCCGATCAGGCATGCCAAGGCGAACCAGACGGGTTTGTCCCTTTCATAGAGCAGGATGCAGGCGATGATGGCCAACTGACAGACCGTATCCCCCATGGGAATGATGTTGGTGACCACGCTATAAAAGGAAAACAGATAGAGAACGGACCCCAGGTAGGCATAGGCCGGCCTCAAACGCGCGCGCAGATGTACGAAAAGCAGTCCCGAGGTCAGCACCGTGACCGCAAAATTGAAAAGGGAGAAGTGGAAGTAATCCTTCTTCACCCTCGGGTCCTCGGTGAAGTCCACGGCCACGTCGTAGCCGGGCAGGATCCGCATGGCCCTTACGGCCAACGGGGCCAGGAATCGGAAGCGGAAGGGGGGTTCGAACTCTCCCGGATGCTCCACCAAGGTCATGTATGCGTTTACATCCCAGGGCGTGAGTTCGGGATCGTAATGCTTGTAGGACTGGTACAGGATGGGGAAGGCCAGCAAGGCGTTGAGCAGTAGGACTCCCAGGAAGCCGCGCAGCGGGCTGGATGTTTCCAGGCCGTTAAGCGTCCCTGCACCTTCCTTTTTTTCCGGGCCCATCCGCTCTCCCCTTACGCGCCCGGGATCGACGAGCGCGGGATTGGGAATTTATAAAATTGGGCAGGAGCGGAACGGCGTGGAATGTTGAGTTCTTGTATCCGGCCGGTCCCGGGCCTATCAAGGGGCTGGCGCCGTTTCCAAGGCGGAGACGGGCGGTTATTAAGTCGCTTAGGAAAGCGCTGCCTTGTGAAAGCGCTCCTTCTGAAAGCACTCCATCAAGAAAGTCCGGGAAAGCCCAGGACGTCCAAATTCACCGCGGGAATATGCTGATGGGCCTCTTGGGATACGACCTGCAGCATAGACGCCAGCGTATCCACATCTATATCGTACCAGTAGGCGCAGAGCACCGCGCCCAACAGCAGGATATAGGTCAGCCTTTTATTGGTATTGATGGCTTCACGCACCGGGAACACGCGTCCGGCGTTGCGCGGCACGATGACCATGGATTGCGGCAGCTTGCGCACCGTTCTGTTCTTGGATCGATTGCGCGCGAGCTTCTTTGCCATGCGGCGCGCTGTCATGACCCGTTCTTCTTCGTACTCGTCCATCTGCTTGCCGCTCCGGAACTCTTGCCCCGCTGTCGTTCGGGGTTAAGGACCATCATATCGGAAACGCCTCCGGCTTTCAAATATGGGATGGTCAAATTTCGGTTTCCCATTTGGTAATTTGGGCCCCGATCCGGGAATTCCCAAGCTTCGAAACCACCATTACACTACAATTTCAGTATGTTTGTGTTAGATCGAAATAAGGCTAAAATTTCATTATTTGGCCATTTATTATCCCAATAGTACGAATGTAAAGGAAATTCACCCTCAAATCCCCTTCGACTACTAGGAATAAAACAGACCATTATTATATATTTACCCCACTATGAAAGATCTCGACCTGGTTAGCTCCGAATCCGCCCAGCATTGGAAGAAGACCCTCTCCGACCGCCTCGATCCCAAGTGGCGCGAGGACATCGACAAGTTCGAAACCGACATCCTGCTTAAAAAGAAGGGCAAGGTGGAGGATCGCGTGTTCGCGGAAACGCGTCTGCGCATGGGCGCATACGGCCAGCGTTACGATAACGGCCACCGTCATGACGGCAACGAGAGCCGCACCATCCCTTTCCCGACCGATCTCAATAAAGGTCCGGAAACCAAATGGGACGCGCCCGGCATGGAGCGCATCAAGCTGCCCTGGGGCGGCATGACCGCCGATCAGCTGGACGTAATGGCCGAGCTGGGCGAGGAATATTCCGATGGTATCCTGCACGTCACGACGCGCCAGGACATCCAGCTCCACTACATCCACATCGAGAACTGCCCGTCCATGTTCCGCCGCCTCGCCGCCGTGAACATCACCACGCGCGAAGCCTGCGGCAACTCCGTCCGCAACGTGACCGCCTGCCCCATCGCCGGCGTGTGCCGCGAAGAGGCCTTCGACATCACCGGCTACGCCAATGCCGTCTTCAAGTACCTGCTCGGCCATCCCGACGTCCAGGACTTCGGCCGCAAGTTCAAGATCGCCCTCTCCGGCTGCAAGCATAATCCCTGCGGCCTCACCAACATCCATGACCTCGGCCTCACCGCCGTGGCCCGGCCCCAACCCGATGGCACCGTCAAGCGGGGCTTCGAGTACGTGGTGGGCGGCGGCCTCGGCGCTGTGACCTACGACGCCAAGCTGTTCAGCGACTTCGTGCCCGAAGAGGAAGTGCTCGCCCTGACCCAGGCCACCTGCCGCGTCTATGCCCGCCTCGGGGAGAAGAAGAAGCGCCACCGCGCCCGTATCAAGTTCCTGGTGGCCGACAT
>JBDSIO010000072.1:0-2450 GCA_039917895.1 Fibrobacteria bacterium
GTAATCACGGAGTCGAGGGAGAAGATGATGTCCAGGAACATGATTTGGATGATCACGTTGGTGAAACTGATGCCCTTCTTCCCCTTGGTCTTGTCCGAGGGATTTCCCGACATGTCCTCTTCTTTCATCACCTTCTCATGGATTTCCACCGTGCTCTTGTAAAGCAGGAAAAGACCACCGAGTATGAGAACGATGTCTCGGCCGGTAACGGCGTGTTCGAAGAGGGTGAAGATAGGAGCCGTAAGCTTAACGATGAACGACAAGGAGGCGAGCAGCATGAGGCGCGTGATGAGTGCGGCCGCGAGACCGAGTTTCCTGGCCTTGGGTTGCTGCGCTTCTGGCAGCTTTCCCGACAGGATGGTGATGAAAACGATGTTGTCGATGCCGAGGACGATTTCAAGTAAAGTCAGGGTGATCAGGCTGATCCAGGTCTGAGGATCGGTGAGGGCGTGCATCATATCCATTGGCTCCGCTTTTGCTTGTTTAACCGTGCACGCATGGAAATCGGGGATTTAGGTAGCATTTTGGCACTTTCCAGGCGGCAACCGTTCCGTTTTGGGATGCCGGAGTGGGCCGCGAGTCCCCAAAATAATACTTTCCAAGCCATCCGGGAGCTGTTTGAATCATGAGTAAACGTATTCTGCTTTTCGCCGCCACGAATTTTCTCATCGTCATGACCATCGCCTTGATCCTTAATGTCTTTGGGCTGGGGCGTTTCCTGGGCGGGTTCGGCGCGAACCAATCCGCCTTGTTCATCATGTGCCTTGTTTACGGTTTCGGCGGCGCCTTCGTCTCCTTGGCCTTGTCCCGCTTCATGGCCAAGACCTTCATGGGCGTCAAGGTCATCGATCCCGCCAATCCAGGCCAGTTCAGGAAACTGGTGGAAACCGTGCATGCCTTGGCCCAAAAGGCAGGCCTTCCCAAAATGCCCGAGGTGGGAGTCTATCAGAGCGGCGAGGTGAATGCCTTCGCCACCGGACCTTCCAAAAGCCGCGCCCTCGTCGCCGTTTCGACCGGATTGCTCCAGCGCATGGACGAGGGGGAAGTGGAAGGCGTGTTGGGCCATGAAATCGCCCATGTAGCGAACGGGGACATGGTCACCATGACTTTGTTGCAGGGACTAATCAACGCCTTCGTCATGTTCCTGGCCCACTTGATCGCCATGGCCATCGCCAACCGCAATCGTGATGAGAACGGCCGCGGGAGCATGGGCGGAAACCCCTTCCTCGTCATGGCATTGCAGGCTGTGTTGAGCCCGTTGGGATTCCTAGTAGTGGCGTGGTTCTCGCGCCAACGCGAGTTCCGCGCGGATGCGGGCGGCGCGCGCTTCGCGGGCAAAGGCAAGATGGTAGGCGCCTTGCAGTCGCTGCAGCGCGCCTTCGGCCGGCAGCCCTCCATGGACGGGGGCCGAGGGGAATCCCTGGCTACGCTCAAGATCTCCGGAAGACCCTCGGGCCTGATGGCGCTTTTGTCCACGCATCCGCCGCTGGAAGACCGAATCGCGCGGTTGCAAAAAACCGCCGCCTGATCCGTTACCGTGTCAATGGGCGCCGGAGCGCGCGTTTGCCAGCAGCAGGTAAAGGGCTTGGGTTCCTTTGTCCCCCAACCCCATCCGCTCCAGGCTTGAGTAAAGTTCCTTCGCCAAGGCCATGCCCGGCGTAAACGCGCCCATCGCCTCGCCCTCCTCCAACGCCAGCTTGATGTCCTTAAGAAAATGCCGGACGAAGAACCCGGGCGCGAAATCCCCTTTTATGACTCGGGGGGCCAGATTCGCCAAGGCCCAGCTGGAAGCCGCCCCGGCGCCGATCGATTCGAGTACCTTGGCCGGATCGAGTCCGGCTCTCATGGCGAAGGCCAGCGCCTCGCACGCCCCCAGGGTGCTGCCGAAGCCGGCGATCTGGTTGCACAACTTCACGCGTTGGCCGCTGCCGGGACCGCCTTGCAGCACGCATTTGGATCCCATCGCGCGGAACAGGATTTCGGCCACAGCGAAAGCGGCCGGGTCTCCGCCCGCCATGATGCTGAGCCTTCCTTCCCGCGCGCCCACGTCACCGCCGGAGACCGGAGCGTCCAAGGCGTGGAGTCCGCGCGAGAGCGCCTCCTCGTGGATGCGGCGCGACAAGGCGGGACGCGTCGTGGTCATGTCGATGAGCAGGGTTCCGGGTCGCGCGCAATTCAGCAGGCCGCCGGGCCCGAAATACACGGCCTCCACGTCCTCGGGGAAGCCGAGCATGGTGATTACGGCGTGCGTCGAGGCGGCGACCGTTCCAGCCTCCGGGTGCCATTCCGCTCCGCGTTGCAGCAAACCCGACGCCTTGGACTGGGATCGCGTGTGCACGCGCAGGGGATGGCCCGCGTCCATGAGCCGCGAGGCCATGGACGCGCCCATGACGCCGAGGCCGACGAATCCGATGGGCGTGGTGATGTCGATGGAATGCATGAAGACCCCC
>JBDSIO010000073.1:0-6372 GCA_039917895.1 Fibrobacteria bacterium
CGCTTCCCGTTTTCATCCAGCCCGCGTCCCATTTCACCATCCCGCCGCAACCCGGCGTGCCCATCATCATGGTCGGCCCCGGCACCGGCATCGCCCCATTCCGCGCCTTCCTCCAGGAACGCCGCGCCCTGGGCGACTCCGGCAAGAACTGGCTTTTCTTCGGCGATCAGCGCCGCCAATTCGATTTCCTCTACAGCGAGGAGTTCGTGGCCATGCAGGAGTCCGGTTTCCTCACGCGCATGGACCTGGCATTCTCGCGCGACCAGGAGGAGAAGGTGTACGTGCAGACCCGCATGATGGAGCAGTCGAGGGAACTCTTCGCCTGGCTGGAAGCAGGAGCCCATTTCTACGTTTGCGGCGATGCCAAGCGCATGGCCAAGGATGTGGACGACGCCTTGCGGCAAGTGATAGCCAAGGAGGGCGGACTGACCCCGGATGAAGCCAAGGTCTATCTCGATAAGATGAAGGATGCCAAGCGTTACCAGCGGGACGTTTACTAAGATGACCAAGCCATCCCTTGCGAAATTCATCGGCGACGGCCAATCCCTGATCGGCGCCTACCTCGAGGAACAGCAGAACCTGACCGCCGTGGACCGCTTCTCCAGCGCCCATGACGCCTTGCACCAGGCCGGCGCCAAGCCCAGCCTGGAAAGCCACTATCGCGATCTGCTCCCCTTTGAGAAACCCCGGCCCGGTCAGCAATATGCCTTCGAGGTCGATCTCGATCGCTGCACGGGCTGCAAGGCGTGCGTCACCGCCTGCCACAACCTCAACGGCCTTGAGCCTGACGAAACCTGGCGCTCGGTCGGTCTCATCCACAACGTGATCGGCAAGCCCCTGCAGCAAACCATCACCACGGCTTGTCAACATTGCCTGGAACCGGCCTGCTCGCATGGCTGCCCAGTCAAGGCCTACGAAAAGGATCCCGTCACCGGCATCGTCAAGCACCTGGACGATCAGTGCATCGGCTGCGAATACTGCATTCTGAAATGCCCCTACGACGTGCCGCAATACAGCAAGAGCAAGGGCATCGTGCGCAAGTGCGACATGTGCATAGGCCGCCTGGAAGTGGGCGAAGCCCCGGCCTGCGTGCAAGCCTGCCCGACCAAGGCCATCAAGATCACTTTGGTCGACGTGGGCGAAGTGCGCCGCAACCACCAGAGCTACGCCGCCGTTCCCGGCGCTCCCGATTCCTCTTACACCATGCCGACCACCAAGTACCGCACCGCGCGCCGCTTCCCGGCGGGCATGGAAGCGGCCGATTCCTACAAGGTGAAGAAGGAAAAGGCCCACTATCCCCTGGTATTCATGCTCACGCTGTCGCAGATGGCCGCCGGCTTCGCCGTATTGCTGGAAGCGGGATCGCTCACAGGCCTGGTGCCCATGCATGCGGGCTTCCAGGCCATCGCGCATATCCTGGGAGCGGCGTTGATGCAGTTGGCGATCGTCATCAGCGTCACGCACCTAGGCCGGCCGCTCTACGCCTTCCGCGCCGTGATCGGCTTCCGCCGGTCCTGGCTCAGCCGGGAAATCGTCGCCTTCGGACTGTTGGGCGCGCTCGGGGCCTGGATCGCCGCGGCCACCGCTTGTTCCGCCATCGGGGCCACGCCTGCAGGCGGCTCGGCATGGCTTGCGCGTTGGGGTTCCCATCTGTCCCATTGGGGCGCCCTGGGTTCCGCGCCGTGGATCCGCGTGACCCTGGCCGTTCTCGCCGTGCTCGCCGTCCATTGTTCGGCCATGGTCTACCGCGATACCCCGCGGGCGCTCTGGGCCACCCGCACCACGTCGAAGAAGTTCTTCCTGTCGGGATTCCTGACCGGCGCGGCCGGCCTTTTGCTTCTCCTCTCCGCATTCGCCGCCTTCGGCGCGTTCGGATCCGGCCAGGCCGAGGAGCCGTTGCGGCGCATCGCGCTCTGGATCACAGTGGCGCTTCCCTTCGCCTTGTTCGCCAAGCTCGCGAGCGAGGCGGGCGTGCACCGTCATCTGGACGACCAGGAGGCCAATCCCCTGAAGAAGGCCGCCTTGTTGCTGCGCGGTGAATTGCGCACGGCGCATCTGTGGCGCTTCAACGCGGGACTCCTGGGCGGCTTCCTACTGCCCGTGCTCTGGCTGTACCGCGGTTATGCCGGAACCGGATCGGACGTGATCTTCGCTTCCGCAGTGCTGATTCTGATCCTGGCGGGGGAGTGCCTTGAACGTTACCTGTTCTTCACCGCCTGCGTGCCGCCCCGGATGCCCGGGGCATGATCCCGCGCCGGCCTCGCCTTCCGGAGCGATAACGCGCGGCCGCGCGCGGCGCGGCTTCGGAGGCGTACTGGAGCCATGGCGGTCCGCCGCCGAATAAACTATACTGCGGTCAATAGGGGACGGTGCCTACCATGGATTTAAAGGATAGATTCACCGGCCTGATGCGCCAGCGCAAGGGCCGACTCACCCACGAGATGGTCCTCACGCCCGGCCGTTTCGGACTGGGCAAGACTCCGGATCGGTTGCAACCCGATTCCACCACCTCGATGATCTGCGGCTACTGCTCCACCGGTTGCGGACTGATGATCCACATGAAGGACGGCAAGGCCGTCAACCTGACCCCCGATCCGGAATACCCCGTCAACCTGGGAATGGCCTGTCCCAAGGGCTGGGAAGCGCTCACCCCCCTCAAGGCCGACGACCGCGCCACCATGCCCATGGTCCGCGGCGAGGACGGCAAACTCGCGCCTGTGGAATGGGACCAGGTCCTGCGCCTGTTCTCGGATAAGTTCAAAGCCACCCTCGCCAGGCACGGCCGCGAATCCGCCGCCTTCCTGAGCACGGGCCAGATCCCCACAGAGGAGATGTTCGTGCTCGGCCTCTTGGCCAAGTTCGGCATGGGCTTCGTCCACGGCGACGCCAATACGCGCCAATGCATGGCCACGTCGCATGTCGCCTATAAGCAGTCCTTCGGCTTCGACGCGCCTCCCTTCACATATAAAGACTTTGAAGAATCGGACGTGGTGGTGTTCTTCGGGGCCAACCCCTGCATCGCCCATCCCATCATGTGGGAACGGGTCATGATGAACCCGCGCAAGCCCGAGATCATCGTGGTCGACCCCCGCCAGACGGAAACCGCCCTGGCCGCCTCCAAGCACTATCCCCTGCAACCCAAATCCGATCTTCCGCTCCTGTACGGCCTCGCGCATATCCTCATCCGCGAAGGCTGGATCGATCAGGCCTATGTCGACGCCCATACCAGCGGGTTCGAAGCCTTCCGCGATCACGTGAAGACCTACGATCCCGCCGCGGTAGGCAAGCTTACCGGCCTGGGCGAAGCACGGATGATGGAGTTCGCCCGCTCCCTGAAGCCCGGCAAGCGCGTCTCCCTTTGGTGGACCATGGGCGTGAACCAGAGCCATGAAGGGGTGCGCACCGCACAGGCCATCATCAACCTGGCCCTGCTCACCGGCAATATCGGCAAACCCGGCACGGGCGCCAATTCCATCACCGGCCAGGTCAACGCCATGGGCTCGCGCCTCTTCAGCAACACCACCGGCCTGCCCGGCGGCCGCAACTTCCAGGATGCAGCCCACCGTCAGGAAGTCGCCGACATTCTCGGCATCGATCCCGCCATCATCCAGCAAAAACCCGGGCTCGCCTACGATCAGATACTGGACGGCATCAATGAAGGCCGCATCAAGGCCCTGTGGGTGATCGCCACCAACCCCGCGCACTCCTGGGTCAACCAGGAAGAGTTCCGCACCGCGGCCGCCAAGCTCGACTTCCTCGTGGTGCAGGACATGTACCATGACACCGACACCGCCAAGCTGGCCCACCTGGTCCTGCCCTCGGCAGGCTGGGGCGAAAAGGAAGGCGTGGTCATCAACTCGGAACGCCGGCTGGGCCTGTTCAAAAAGGTCTACCCCGCCCCCGGACAGGCTTTGGCCGACTTCTATATCTTCAAGCTCATCGCCAAGTACTGGGGCTGCGAAGCCTTGTTCAAGGACATGGATACGCCCGAACAGGCTTTCCAAATGATGTGCAAGCTGTCCGCCGGACGCCCCTGCGACTTCACCGGCATCGTCGACTACAGAATGATCGACCGTGAAGGCGGCATCCAATGGCCGTTGCCGACCTCGGCCATGACGCCCCAAACCAAGGGTTCCGAAGGCGCGGCAGCCGCAGGATCAGCCGGCTCTCCCGCTCCCAGCTCGTCGATACTGGCCACGCGCATCGTGAAAGAACGCCGGCTCTTCGAGGACGGCCGCTACTATCATCCCGACGGCAAGGCCAAGTTCCAGTTCGGCCCACCCCAGCCCATTCCCGAACCCGTATCGGCGGAGTTTCCCTTCGCGCTGCTGACCGGCCGCGGCTCGTCGGCCCAATGGCACACCAATACCCGCACCGGCAAATCCGCCGTGCTCCGCAAGCTCTACCCGGCCGACTCCCTGGTGGAAATCCATCCCGAGGACGCGTCGCGCCTCAAGATCGTCCAGGGGGAATGGGTCATCGTGCGTTCGCTCCGCGGCCAGGCCCGCGCCCGCGCCGCAGTCGCCTCCACGGTCCAGACCGGCCACGTCTTCATGCCCATGCACGACGTGGAGGTCAACCGCCTCACCTTTCCCTCCTACGATCCCCATTCGCGCCAGCCATCCTATAAGCATTGCGCGGTCCGGATTGAGAAGGAACCGGCGGCGTGATGCCCGACCCCGATTCCACCTTCTTTGGTTTCGAAGCCGATTTCGTGGATTCCCTGCGCTGTATACCCATGGCGGTCCGCCTGCGTTTGGACGTGACGGGGATTAAACTCAAACTCAACGAATGGTCCAAACTGGGCCCAGCCGACAGGCTGGCGCTGGCGAATACTTCCTGCCGCGGCCCCGCAGAATTGCTGGCCTATGGCGAAACGCTTTCGCGCTTGGTGGAAAGGACCTCCGGAGCTCGACCGGCCATGCTACCCGAACTGCCTGAAGCCGTATGGGAAGACCCGGCTCGGGTGCCGTCGCAAGTGACGGAACAGGCGCGCGCCCTAGGTCTCCACCTGTCACAATCGTCGTGGGCCTCGCTCCTTCCCCTGCAGCGCTTCGCCCTCACCAAGCTCAGCCGTCCCGGTCACGAGAATCTGAATTTCCTTCCGGCGATGAAGGAATTCGGGCTGGCTTCGGCCGGGTAGAACGTCTTCAGTCGATCCGCGTCCTTAGCGGTGCAAGAATCCGGGCTCGAACGCGTCCAATGACTCCAACACTCGGTGCGCGATTGCGTACTCCGTGCGCCCGCGGTTATGCTCCTCCGGCACCGCGATGCAGTGCATCCCCGCCGCATAGGCCGATCGCACACCATGCACCGAGTCTTCAAAGGCTATGCAATCCCACGGCTCCACCTCGAGTTTCGCCGCGGCCGACAGGAAAACATCAGGATGGGGCTTTCCCCGCACCTCGGCTTCAGCGGACAGGATTTCCCTAAACCAGCCCCGCGCGCCCGCGTGCAGGATATCCAGGCGATCCACCGCCGCCTGGATAATCTCCGGGGGCGAAGAAGATGCGATGGCGATGCGGCATCCGGCCCGGTGGCAAATTTCCAAAGCACGGATGGCTCCCGGCTTCGGCTGGCCGGAATCCCTTATTGCCGACAACATCAATTCCAACAAACGAATGCGCAGTTTCTCGGGCTCCAAATCCAAGCGAGGAAAATACCCGCGCCAGACCAGCAGGGCTTCGCGCAAGCGCAACCCCGTGGTCGCCAATTGCATCTCCTCCGTGAGCTCCGCTCCCAACTCGGCGAAGGTTTTCACCTGGGCCCACATCCAAATTGGTTCGCTATCCATCAGCAACCCGTCCAGATCGAAAACCGCCCCGCGAAAAACCGCCTTACCCGTGTCCATATCCTTTTCTCTTTTCAATTCCACTTTCAATTCCAAGTCCACTTCCTCAAAATCTAAAATTACATCCCACGCCGGCAGCGCTTCAATCTCAAGTTCAAAACCGAGCCAACCCAAGCAGAGCCAAAAATGTAAAAGCCGCCTTTTTCGGGATGGGTGAAAACCGGGTTGGCTGAAACCGGACAAAACCAAAACGGCCACCCCTTAGGCTTAGGATGGCCGCAGTCGAAAAGCACTTGGAACAAAATAATCGGATCAATCGGATGCAAACACAGAACAGTCCCAAGGACTGTGAGGCGGGAGGGAGCGTTAGCGAACGGTTAGGGCCGCAGAGAACGTGCGCTCGCGAGCGGTGTCGATAAAACAAGAATGGCCGCCCCTAAGGACGGCCATCTTGATTTATAACCTGGCATAGACCCACTCTCCCACGGAAAATGACCGTAGTACCATAGGCGCGTTGAGGCTTAACTTCTGTGTTCGGGATGGGAACAGGTGTGGCCCTCAAACTATATACACCAGGAAAT
>JBDSIO010000074.1:0-5880 GCA_039917895.1 Fibrobacteria bacterium
CTGGCCGCCCAGGTGGAAATCGCCATTCGCGCCAGCCTGGAATGGTCCTACGCCCATCCGGAAGCCGCGCTGGACCTGTGTCGGGCGCAAGCGCAAACCCTGTCCGACCCGGTGCTTAAAGCCCACATAGACCTCTACGTAAACGACTTCACCCGGGACATCGGGCCCGAAGGCGAAGCTGCGGTTGCCTTCTTCCTCTCCCGCCAGGGCGAGAGTCGCGGCGATAGCCAAAACCAAAGCGCGGGTTAAAGCGAAACCTCCAGGGAAGTTTTTTCCCAACCCCTCACGATCCGGGCAGTTTTTTCCAAAAACCCTTTTTCCGGGCCTGAATGGCGCGAGCCAGGACCTTTCGAGGATTGGCTTCAATCTTGCTTTAGGTAAGCCCTTGGAGGCACCATCCAATGGTCAACGGACTTTATACTGCATCAAGGGCCATGACCCATATCCTCTCCAAGCAGGATATCAGCGCCCAGAACATCGCGAATACCAACACCAACGGATTCAAGATGGCCCGACTCGTCAATACCGCCGAGGTATCCATCGGCCGTAATGAGGACGGGGAGCTGAAGCAGAAGGAAAACCAGGAAATGAGCGAGGTCTATACCAGTTTCCAGCAAGGGCCCATGGTCCGCACCGGAAACAAGTTTGATCTGGCCCTGTCCGCCCCCGGCTTCTTCACCGTGGAAGGCGACGACGCCACCCGCTACACCCGCAACGGCAGCTTCAGCCTCAACTCCTATAGCGAACTGGTCACCCTGTCCGGCAAGCGCGTCCTCGACGACGGCGGAAGCCCCGTCGTCCTCAAGGGAGACGAGATCAAATTCATGGAAGATGGCGGTGTTTTCGTGGACGGCGGCAAGGTCGCCACCCTGGGCGTCGTTAACTTTCCCGAAACCAAGAAGCTCCGCTATGGCCAGGACGGCCTCTTCAGCAACACCGATTCCGAAGCCAACCCAGCCAAGCCGCCGGAAACCATCGGCGTCCGTGACGGGTTCCTGGAAGGATCGAATTCGGATCCGGTCGCTGCCATGGTGGGCATGATCGCCGACTTCCGCAGCTATGAATCGGACCAGAAGGCTTTAAAGGCCATCGACGACACCTTGGGCCGGGCGGTTAACGAGGTGGGCAAGGTATGAAAATGAATCAGACAGCCTCGGCCATCGGGTCCGGAAAGATCAATGAAGCCGGCAACGGCGGACGGAGCGCAAAATGATACGCAGTCTGTATACATCGGCGACGGGGATGAAGGCCAACCAGCTTTACATCGACAACATTTCCAACAATCTGGCCAACGTGAACACCACGGGGTTCAAGAAGTCCAAGCTCGAGTTCCAGGAACTGTTATACCAGACCCTGGTCGATCCCGGCTCGGGAAGCGCGGAAGGAGCCAAGTCGCCGGCAGGCCTGCAATTGGGGCTTGGCGTGCGCAGCGTTTCCAACCAGAAGATCTTCGGCCAAGGCAACATGCAGCCTACGGGCAATCCCTTCGACGTGGCCATCAGCGGTTCCGGCTTTCTCCAGGTCACTCTGCCGAGCGGTGAGGTCGCCTACACCCGCGACGGTTCCTTCAAGGTTTCCAACGACGGCACCCTGGTGACGTCATCGGGTTTTCCCCTGGAACCCCAGATCACCATCCCCGACGGTGCGCACGACATCCAGATCGACCCCGCCGGCAAGGTCCTGGTGCAATTGGACGACACCGGGACGACGGAAGAGATCGGCCAAATCGAATTGGTCAAGTTCCTGAACGAGGGCGGCCTAAAATCGATGGGCGGAAATCTGTTCCAGGTCTCGCCCGCCAGCGGCCAGCCGGAATCCGGGACCCCAGGCACCAATGGCCTCGGCCAGGTCACCCAGGGCTTTTTGGAAGCTTCGAACGTGGAACTCGTCGAGGAAATGGTGAACATGATCGTGGCGCAGCGCGCCTATGAAATCTCGGCCAAGGCCATCCAGACCTCGGACAGCATGCTCCAGTTGGCGAACCAGTTGAGGGGATGATGCACGCGTTAGGGGCATCGGTACTTTGGCTGCGCGCCGCTTTCCTGGCTGCCGTGGCGATCGCCACCGTACATGCCGGTGCCGCCGGCGCTGCCAGCGCATCCAAGGGTTCCGCCTTATGCTGCGCCTCCGCCACTCCCGTTTCCATCCGCTTCCGGGACCAGTCCTCGGTGGATGGGGAACGGATCCGTCTGGGCGATGTGGCCCGCATCCTGGCAGGCGAAGAACACGCCGTCGCCGAATTGGAGACCCTGGAAGTGGCCAAGAGCGCCGGCTTCGGCCTGTCGCGCATGCTGGATACGGACATCCTTTTCGCCAGGCTGCTGCAGCCGTACGCCAAACGCTTCACCTTCGATTTCGAGCGCAAGACCATCCGGGTCACCACCCGCGCGGAAACGCTGGACACCGATTCCCTGGCCCGCCTGATCGATTCCTTCATCTCCGACCTGCCGAAGAACCCGGGCGAAGCCCGCCATTGGGAAATCGCCCGCGCCCCGTCGGAAATTCTGGTCCCCGTCGGCAAGCATGGCCTGCAATTGTCGTTCACCAGCGCCAAGCGCAAGGGCAAAGTGGACCTGAACCTGGCCGTCCGCGGCGAAACCCGCGTGCTGCGCAACATTCCCATTACCCTTAACCTGCGCGTGGAAGAGCCCGTATTGGTGGTCAAAAAGCAAATCAACCGCGATACCCCGCTCGACCTTTCCAATGTGTCGATCGAAATGCGCGAGACGACGGACATGAGCGACCTCGCAGCCGGGAATCCCCGCCGCTTGCTCGGTCTGCTGGCCAAAGTAACCTTGAATCCTGGCCGCATCGTGACGCCGCGCGTGGTCGCCATCCCCCCCGCGGTCAAGCGCGGCCAGGAAGCGAAAATCGTCTATCGCGACGGCGGCGTAAGCGTCACCGCGGGAGCCATCTGCCGCCAGGACGGGATTCCCGGACAAATCATCACCGCCAAGAGCCTGGTCAGCCAGCGCCTGGTGCGGGTGCGCGTAACCGAAGACGGATGGCTTCAGCCGGTTCCCGGCGGATAGGACAGTCGAATGAGATTCCTTAGCCTTGCATTCCTTTCGAGCTTCGCCGCGTGCGCGGCATTCGCTGCTCTTGCAGGCGCCCAGGCCATGCCGCACAATTACTCCCTTTATACGGATAAAAAGGCGAAACGCGCCGAAGACGTGATCACGGTTTTGATCATGGAAAACGCCAAGGCCAGCAACGACACCAAGAGCGCCACCGATAAGTCCCAGGACGCGGGCGTGGACATCAACCCGGGAAGCGTGAGCTGGGCCGGGGTCGCGACTGAGTACACCCCCAAGGTGGGCTTCGGCGGCAAGGTGCACCAGAAATACGACGGCAAAGGCACCACCTCGCGCGAGGGCGAGGTCAAGGCCACCTTGTCGGCCCGCATCGTAGCGGTCTACGACAACGGCAACCTGCTGATCGAAGGCAACAAGGAAGTGGAAGTCAACAACGAGAAGGAAATCCTCAAGGTCTCCGGAATCGTGCGCCCCGAAGACATCTCCCCGGACAATACCGTGATGTCGGAGAAAATAGCCGACGCCCGCATACAATATACCGGCACCGGCGACAATCACAACGCCGCCCGTCCCGGATGGCTGGCCCGTTTTTTCAACTGGATTTTCTGAGCGAGGCGGAACATGCGCAATCTGAATACCATTTCATCCATCACTCTTTCCATTGCTCCTTCCATCGCGCTTGCCATCGCTCATCCCGTCGTTATCGCCATTGCCATCGCTTCCCTGCTTTGCGCCCCGCCCGTCTCGGCCTCGCGCATCAAGGATGTGGCCAAGCTGGACGGCCTCACCGAAACCCAGTTGATCGGCTACGGTCTGGTCGTGGGCCTGAAGCAGACGGGCGACGGGCCCCGCACCCAGTTCACCACCCAGAGCGTGGTCAACATGCTGCGCAACACCGGCATCGAAGTCCCGCGCGAACGCATCCAGATCCGCAACGTGGCCGCCGTGATGGTGACCACCAAGCTGAGCCCTTTCATGAAGCGCGGATCGACCCTGGACGTGACCGTATCGAGTATCGGCGACGCCAAGAGCCTGGAAGGCGGCACCCTGCTGATGTCGCCTTTGCAAGCTACCGACGGGGAGATTTACGCCTTGGCCCAAGGCGCCCTGAGCATCGGCGGCATCAATAAGGAAGGCCCCCAGGGCAAATCCACCTACAGCAAGAACCACACGTTGGTGGGGGAAATCCCCAACGGCGCCATCATCCAGAAGGAAGCCCCGGGCGGTATCATGGGCACGGACGAACTGCGTATCTCCCTTTCCAATCCCGATTTCAGCTCCGCCGTGGCCATGGCCAAGGCCATCAACGCCAACTACAAAAAACCCGTTGCGGTGGCCCAGGATCCGGTCACCATCAGCGTGAACGTCCCCGAGGATTACAAGACCAGGCGCATGGAATTCATCGCCGAAGTCGAGAACCTGGATTTTCTCGTCTCCACGATCGCCAAGGTGGTTTTGAACGAGAAGACCGGTACGGTGATAGCCGGCGGCAACGTCAGCATTTCCGAGGTGGCGGTTTCCCAGGGCAGTATCACCATCCAGGTCAAGGACAACCAGCAAGCGCAGGTCTCCAATACCAACGCCGCGAACTCCGGGACAACCCAGCTTTCCAACAGCAGCCAGAGCACGGACATCAACGTGAACGAACCCAAGTCGGACATGAAGGTGCTGCCCACCAGCTCGAACGTGGCCGACCTGGCCCGCTCCTTGAATTCATTGGGCGTATCGCCCCGCGACATCATCGCCATCTTCCAGGCCATCAAGCGCGCCGGCGCCCTGAACGCGGAATTGGTCGTGATGTAGCGGGTCAAGGCCCGCGAGGCTAAAAGTGCTTGAGCGGCGACTTGCCGATGGCGAAGACGTTGAATCCCAGCTTGAACAGTTTCCGGTGATCCAGGATGTTGCGGCCGTCGAACAGGAACGCGGGCTGCGACATGGACGCCAGAATGCGTGCATAATCCAGATCCTTGTACTGCTTCCATTCGGTCATGACTGCGATGGCGTGGGCGCCCTTGGCGGCGACGTAGGGGTCTTCCTCGAAGGTCAATCCCGTCTTGACGTCCTTGAGATCGTCCTTGGCGTGGGACAGGGCCTTGGGGTCGGTGATGATGACCTCGGCGCGTTCTTCCAGCAGACCGCGCGTGATGGCCAGGGCCGGGGACTCGCGGGTATCGCCGGTATTGGCCTTGAAGGCGAATCCGAAGAGGGCGATGCGCTTGCCCGCCACGGTATTGAACATGCTGCCGAGCATGTTGTGGATGAAGCGCTTCTGCTGCCATTGGTTGATCTTGACCACGGATTCCCAGTACTCGGCCACTTCGTGCAGGCCGTAGCCGTGGCAGATGTAGACCAGGTTGAGGATGTCCTTTTGGAAACAGGAGCCGCCGAAGCCGACGCTGGCCTTCAGGAAGCGGGGGCCGATGCGCGAGTCCGTGCCGATGGCGTACGCGACCTCGTCCACGTCGGCCTCGGTCTTTTCGCATAAGGCCGAGATGGAGTTGATGGAAGAAATGCGCTGGGCCAGGAAGGCGTTGGCGGTCAGCTTTGAGAGCTCGGCGCTCCACACGTTCGACTCGATGATATTGGCCTTATCAACCCAGTTGGCGTAAATGGCGACCACGTCCTTGCGGGCCTTCACGCCCTCGGGGGTCTCGCGAGATCCGATAAGGACGCGATCAGGTTTTTCCAAATCCGCCATGGCGGTGCCCTCGGCCAGGAATTCGGGATTGGAAAGGACCTCGAAGTGGATTCCCTTGGAGTTGGCGTTGAGGATGCGCTCCATGGCCTCGGCGGTGCGCACCGGCAGGGTCGATTTCTCGATGATGATCTTGTTGCTGTCGGAGTT
>JBDSIO010000075.1:0-11439 GCA_039917895.1 Fibrobacteria bacterium
AACGAACCCCATGCCGTGGCCACTTTTACGGGATCCTATGCCGCCACCGGTGTATCCGGCTCCTTGATCGTGCCTGCAGGCGAAACCGTCTTCACTATCCAGGTTACCGCCCAGGATGGATCCATACTCCAATACTCCGTTACCGCTAGCCGGTAAGGGATTCTGAAAATCCTAAAAGCCCGGCCGACGCCTCCGGGCTTTAAGGATTTTGGGCTTCCCTTTTTTTATACCATGCGAATGGGCTCTCGTATTCCGTGCGAAATCCGAGCGAATGCGCCCGGTTTCGCGGGAAGGCAGTGCTCGGGCTTTCGTCCGGAATAATTAGATTTTGCTGGCCTTCGAAAAAACTTAAATCCCTTGGGAAAGCGCATGCAAAACCATCCGTTCCTCATGACCAGGACCCTGGCTTTGGCGGTTAGCCTGGCGTGGCCGGGTTTCGCAGCGGTCGCCGCTCCCCAAACCCCCGCGCCGGCCGCGAAATCCGCAGCGGCCGTTCCCGCGTCGAACGTGGTCCTCAACCAGAAGGAAATCCACGCCGCCTACAACGAAGGCGACTTCGAAAAGGTAACGGCGCTCATCGATGCCTTCACCCGCGCCAATAAAAATCATTCCCGCGGCGACAGCATTTTCATCGCCAAGCATCTCGCCGTGGTCTACTCCGCCAATCCCCAGTCGCGCGAAAAGGGCCGCTATTTCATGTATAGGCTTTTGGAGATGATGCCTTCCGCCGAGCTCGTCGACATGTTCGTGAGCGACGAAATCGACCGCATCTTTGAAAAGGTCCGCAAGGAATTCCTGACGAGGCAGCAGGGATTCGGCGTGGACAGCACGCAAATCTCCATGCCGGAAAAGGCCGCAACCGGATCCCAAGGAACCGCTTCCAACCAACCCGCCGCCCCCCATAATTCTACCGCTCCTTCCGCCCCTTCCGCCCCTGTTAACCATTCCGAGGAATACCTGGCCGCCACCAAGGAGGAAGCTCAACCCGTGTGGCGCAAAAACGGATTCTGGATCGCAGGCGGTATCGGCCTGGCGGTGGCCGGGGCCGCGGCGTATTTCATTTATACCCAAGACGAGCCGACCGGCAAGACCATCGTTATTCCCAACGGCCAAGCCTCCGCTCAGGAGCCTTAAGACTATGCGCAAACTCATTACCGCCGCCGCGTTTCTCGCTATCTCCGTGTTCTGGGCCTGCCATCTTAATGAGGCCGACAGCAAGGATCATTTCGACCTGAAAGTCGACAGCTCATGGGCCAAGTGCGACAGCCTCATGGTCCTGCTCATGGACACCAACGGTCACGTTCTGGATACCCTTTTCAATGATACCCTAAAGTCCCTTGATCAGTTCAAGGACCTGGACGCCACCAAATACCGGGGCGGCACGGCTATCGTGCGCATCACCGGAACCAAGGCAGGCGGCCTGTGCATCGATCAATCGCGCACCTTCGACGATAAAGGCGCCCAGGTGGTCGTCGACACCTTTTCCATCCCCGGCAGCCCGCCCAAGTCCGTGTCAGTCACCCCCTCCAGCCTCAACCTCAAGGCCGGCGATACCGGCGTGGCGGTCCAGGCGACTATCACCCCCCTGTTCGCCGACCAGATGTTCGAATGGTCCGTCGATGACGCATCGGTGGCCACCCTGGAACTCCCCAACGGTTCCAACGCCGGCCGGGCCATGGTTGTCCCGCTTAAGAACGGCACCACCCGCATAAAGGTCAAGGCCAAGCAGGACGGCTCCATATCCGCGGGAATCGTGGTCCAGGTCGGCCCGGTGGGCGGCCGTTCCGTGAGCATCGTGCCGGACTCCCTCGACCTGTTCCTGGGCGGCCCGGACAGCGTCCTCAGAACCGTGACCGCTCCGGAAAGCATCAAGGATCCCATTTCCTGGTCCTCCAACGACGAGAGCATCGTCAAGGTCGATGACGGCAAGGTCCACGCGCTTAAAACCGGCATGGTGACCATCAAAGCGACTTTCGGCGAAGCTACCGCCACCGCCCAGGTCCGCGTCAAGCGCGATATCCCCGTACTCACCGTGGCCTCCAAAACCGGTGCGACCGTGAACTCACCAATCACCTTTTCGCCTAAGGCCACTCAGGCTTTCGGGTCCATCATCATGTTCAAATGGGATCTCGATGGCGACGGCAATTACGACGACAGCCTGCCGGGTCCCTTCCTCGGCACCTCCGTCGATCTGCCGCCCGCCACGGCCTCCTATTCCAAGGAAGGCCAGGTCAAGCCAAAGTTCCTGGTGCGCGACGGCGAAGGCAACGAAGCGGTTACCGAAGTCTCACTCGATATCGGCAATCAGCCACCCGAGGTCCTGTCCAAGAGCGCCGACACCCTCATTTCCATCAACGACGTCCTGACCCTGGAAGCCAGGGTGCGCGACGCCGAAGGCAAGGTGGCCGTGGTGGGATTCGATTACGACGGCGACGGCAAGCTCGACGACAGCGTCAAGGTCAACGACTCCGTCGCCACCCTCAAGACGACGCACGGATTTGTCAAGGTCGGCAAGCAGGTAATCATCCTGATCGCCACCGACGACGCAGGCAAGACCAGCTCCGATTCGGTGCGCGTGGGCGTGCTGCTCGATCCGCCCGTGGCCGACATCGGGCCTGACATATCCATCATCGCCGGCTCCCCGGTCGCCTTCACCATCAAGGGCACGGACAAGTTCGGTCCCATCACCAAGCGCGAGATCAAGGTGGGCTCCGGTTCCTATCTAAACCTCGGCAAGCAAGACACTTCCATCATCGTACCGGGCGATTCCGGCAAGGTCGAGGTCATCGGCCGCGTCACCGACGACGACGGCAACAGCGATGAAGACACCATGGCGGTTACCTTGCTCCCGCCCTCCAAATCCAACAACGACCTTTCCAGCCTGGTGCCGTCCGCTGGATCTCTCACTCCCGGTTTTAAGCCGGTGACAGTGGCCTATTCTTTGCAAGTGGGCTACAACGACAGCAATGTCGCCATGACCGCGCTCACCACCGATCCTAAGGTCACCCTGGTCATCAATGGCGTCCCCGCCGTGTCCGGTAAGATATCCGACTCGGTATCGGTCAAGGTAGGCACCACCCAAAAGGCGTTCGAAATCGTGGTGACCGCCCAGGACGGAAACCAAAAGACATATACGGTATCGATTACCCGGGCCCCCAGCGCCGATGCCAGTCTGGCCAAGCTCGAGCCCGCCAAGTTTTCGCTCAAGCCGGCCTTCGCCTCCAATGTGCTCAACTACGCGGATACCGTGGCCTTCGCCACCGCTTCGGTGACCGTAAAGCCCACCGCTTCCCATCCGGCCGCCAAGATCGTGGTGAATGACAGCGTAGTGGCCACCGGCACCGCCAGCAAAGCCCTGCCGCTCATCGTGGGCGACAACCTCATCACCATCGTGGTAACCGCCCAAGACGGCAAGACCAAGTCGATGTACGCGGTCAAGGTGGTCCGCCGCGCCAAGGTGATCCTCTCGCGCCTGCTTGCAGGCAACACGGTGCAAACCGATTCCCTCGAAGCGCCCTTGGGCGCCACCATCACGGCCAAAATCGCGGACTCGACGGGTTTCCACTTCACCAAGTGGTCCATCACGGAGGGAACGGGCAACTTCCTGGATTCGGCTTCGGGCAACACCAAGCTCACGGTCAAGGCCGCGACGGTGCGGGCCACGGGCTCGTTCGCCATCAACGTCTATACCATCAGAACCGGTTTCAACGGCTTCGCGGGCGGCAAGTTCACCCCCGATTCCGCGCGGGTCAATCATGGAACGGATACCACTATCACCCTCACTCCATTGACGGGATACCGCATCCTGGCCTTGACGGACAACGGCAAGCCGGCGAGCACCTTGGGAGCCTCGAACGGCTTGGGCGCCCGGACCTACAAGGTCGCGGGGGTTACCGGGAACCATCACCTGGAGGCCTCCTTCCAGCGGATTTACACTCTGACGACGAGCGCGACAGGGAGCGGAACGATATCCCCGCTGGGGACGACGACGGTGGATTCCGGCGCGACCCAGGTGTTCGATATGGCGTCCGGCTCCCCCTCGACGGGAGTCATCGTGTCTTCCCTGGTGGACAATGAAAAGAACCAGATCGGAGATGTCACCGGCGATCCCATGAACGCATCGAAGTATACCTTGGCTGGCATCAATGCCGACCACGTCATCAATGCCGTGTTTACCGTTAAGACCTTCACCCTCAGAGCGACGGGCGTCAACCTATGCATCCGTAATGCGGATTGCATCGGCATCAAGTGCCTGATCCTTAAATGCGTGGACGGGACCAACGCCGATACCTTGACTGTGCAATACAATTCGAGATGGAACATCTCCACGGACAGCGTAAATACCTTGGGAGGGAAATTCGTGAGATGGAACAAGGATGGGACCGCCTTCTCGACGGAACGGGGGATGACGTCGGATCCGGTTCTCGCCGATGTGGTCTATTCGGCTTCCTATTCGAAGATTATCATCATCGACCCTTGCCCAATTCGAGGTTGCATCATCATCGACCCGCCCATCCTGGTTCCCGCCGGGTCCAACTCGTTTCCCACCGGGGAAAACAAGGCGGCGTTGCATCAAGACTGAAAGGAAGGCTCTCCAAGCGGAGGGCCTTTTCGATTTCCTTTCTTTTCCTATTCCCTTTTCCCTATTCCCCTATTCCCCTATTCCGCGGGAATCATAATGACGCCACAGCCCTTTTCACTGCCGCCGCCGTCTCCGCCAGCACCTCATCGTCATGCGCGGCCGACAGAAAAGCCGCCTCGAACTGAGAAGGCGCCAGATAAATCCCTTGATCCAGCATGGCATGGAAGAACCGCCCATAAGCCTTGGCATCCGCCTTGAGCGCGGAGTCGTAGTCGAACACGGGTCCCGCGCAGAAGAACAGGGTCATCAAGGATCCGACCCGGTTGATGCACCAGGGGGAGCCAGCGCCCTTCAGCGCGGACCTCAGGTCGGCTTCCCAGCCTTCGGCGCGTTTGTTCAACGTCTCGTAAAACCCGGGCTGGCGCACGGCCTGGAGCATTGCCAGTCCAGCCGCCGTGGCCAATGGGTTTCCCGCCAAGGTGCCGGCCTGATAGACCGGTCCTATCGGGCTGAGCATGTCCATGATGTCGGCACGGCCGCCATAGGCGGCCAATGGCAGGCCGCCGCCGAGAATCTTGCCCAAGGTGGTCAGATCGGCCTTTACGCCGTAGTAGCCTTGCGCGCCCGCGAGTCCCAGACGGAAGCCGGTGATGACCTCGTCGAAGATCAGCAATGTCTTGCGCCCGTCGCACAGGGCGCGCAAGCCCTCCAGGAAACCCTTTTCCGGGACCAGCACGCCCATGTTGCCCGCGACGGGTTCCACGATAATGGCGGCGATCCCATCGGCGCCGTCCCCGCAGGCATGGAACAGACGGCGCACCGATTCGAGGTCGTTGTAATCGGCCAGCAAGGTATCCTGCGCGCTCCCCTTGGTGACGCCGGGGCTGGAGGGGTTGCCGAAGGTGAGGGCGCCGGAGCCGGCCTGGATCAGGAAGCTGTCTCCGTGTCCGTGGTAACAGCCACGGAATTTCACGATCTTCTCGCGGCCGGTGTAACCGCGCGCCAGACGTACCGCGCTCATGGTGGCTTCCGTGCCGGAACAGACCAGGCGGACCTTTTCCACCGAGGGCACGCAGTCGCGGACGGCTTCGGCCATTTCCGTCTCGGCCTCGGTGCAGGCCCCGAAGCTGGTGCCGTGGGCCGCCGCGGCCACCACCGCCTCGATGACGGGCGGATAGGCGTGGCCCAGGATCATGGGCCCCCAGGAGCAGACGTAATCGATGTATTCCCGGCCATCCGCATCGGTGATGCGCGGGCCCTTGGCCGACTTTACGAACACGGGAGCTCCGCCGACGGATTGGAAGGCTCGCACGGGCGAGTTGACTCCTCCGGGGATGACCCGGCTGGCGCGTTCGTGACGTCCGGCATGGCCTCCTTGGCCTTCTTGGCCTTCTTTGCCTCCTTGGCCTAAAGGGCCGGCAATGGACGATGCGGTCATGGCTTTTTCTCCGGAATGCCGGGGCCGGACTCGGATCTTTCCGATGCTTCGGCTTGCGGGGATTTTTTCATGACCTTGGTGGCCGAATGGGCGAAAGCGGATTTGAGCGCGTCCACCAGGCTGGGATTGTCGGCATGGACGGCCTGCATGCACCGTTCCACCCCGCGGTCGGAAAGGGCCTGGGACGTGGAGGGGCCGATGGAAACGGCTATGAGTCCGTCGGGGCGGCCGAGGCTCGCAGCGAGGGCGGGAGCGGCCGCGAAGAAATGTTCCACGGCGGACCCGGAGCAGAAAACGGCGGCGTTGGCGTCTGGTCCTGCTGCGGCTAGGCGTTCGGCCGCATCCGGGGACATGCCGGGCCGGTAGACGGGAAGGTTTTCGATTTCGATGCCCTTAGCCTTGAAGGCCGCGGGATCGAGGCGTGTGGAGGCGGAACAGGGATGTAGCCAGCGTTGCTTCATCACCAGGCCATTGCCGGACAGGCTGCCTGTACCCGAGGCCCGTATGAGGGACGCGGGGGAGAACTCTTTGAGGAATCCTTCCAGGGAGGCTTCCTTGGGATAAAATTCGACCCTGCCGCCGAGTTTTTTCACCAGGCCGGCGGACTTGGGTCCCACCAGGTAGAAAGGTTTCGCGATCCAATTCTCGAACTCGTTCGGCAACAAGCCTGACTCCATATGCCGCAGTCCGTTGGGGCTGGATAGGAACACTCCGGTAAAGCCGCTTGGCTGCAGACGGCGCGCGCGCGCCAAGCCTTCCTCGTCCGGGACGATATCGACCAAGGGGATTTCCACGGGAACGAAACCGGCGGCGCGGAGCAGCGCGCTCAGTTCTTCATTCTGATCCGCGGGGCGGGTGTTGATTACCGTTGCCATTTCAGAAACCTCCCCCGGTGGGAGGTTCGCCGTTCAAAAGATGATGGGCCGGCAGGTCGTGTGGGAGCGGGATGCCCTTCTCCTTGCACTGTTCTTCCATGCGGACCGCGAGTTCCTCCAGCATTTCTTCCTCGTCGTCCTCTTCCAAGGTCTGTTCCACCCTGGCCATGGAACCGGTCGCGGGATTTCCGAGCACGGCGAGCATACGCATGCCGTCCCCATAGGGATAGGCGTGGGCGGCCATGGGTACCTTGCATCCGCCGCCGATGCGTTTCATGAAATCGCGCTCCAGGGAGACCGCATCGTGCGTCTCGGCGTCGTCTACGGCCTCGAGCAGTTTGCGCACCCGCGAGTCGGCTTCCCGGCATTCGATGGCGAGGGAAGCCTGGCCGATGGCCGGGATCATGTCCTGGAAGGAAAAGACGTGGGTGATCTCGGCCGCGCGGCCCAGCCTCCGCATGCCGGCAGCCGCCAATACCAGGCCCTGTAGTTCTCCGCTGCGCACCTTGCCGATGCGCGTGTCCACGTTTCCGCGCACGTCCACGTATGCCAGATCCGGGCGCAAAGCCCTGAGCTGGAGCACGCGCCGGGGCGACCCCGTACCCACCTTGGATCCCGCCGGCAATTGCCGGAAGGAGCGCCCGTCCGAGATGAACACGTCGCGCGCGTCCTCGCGCTCGGGGAAGGCCGCCAGCATCAGGCCCTCGGGTTCGTCTTCTGGGACGTCCTTGAGGGAGTGCACGGCGCAATCGATGGTCCCGGCCAGCAGCGCCGACTGCAATTCCTTCACGAACACACCCATGCCGGGAAAGGCGTTCAGCTTGGTCTTCTGGTCCGCGTCACCTGAGGTCTTGATGACTTCGAGCCGGACGTCCAGGCCCTTGTGAGCGGCACGCAGGGCGTCCGCCATCATATTGGACTGGGTCAGGGCCAGGGCGCTGCCGCGCGTGCCTATTACGAGCTTACCTGTGGCCGCACTTTTTTCGCCACGCGCTCCCTTTTCGTCCGCAGCGGGGGCCGCGTTGCCGTTGGCCGCGCCCTTGGGGGCGGCTTGGTTATTTTTGACCCCCCCCTTGGGGGCGACTTTATCCTTGTCCATCATCCTTCTCTTCCTCCGCCAGCGCGAAAAACAAGCCGGCGAAGTAACTCGCGCGTTTCCCGTCCCCGCGTTCGCCCAGCAACTTGAGCCGCGAGGTGGGATGATGCAGGAATTTGTTCAAAAGGCTGCGGCCCAGGGCCTCCAGCTGCTTCCGGGTCTCCTCGGACTGCCCGGCCGCCCACTTCTCGATTTCCTTGTCCGCGATTCCCTGGTACTTGTCCCGCAGGTTCTTGATGGTGGGGACTATGTCAAGACCCTGGAACCAGCCCTCGACCTTGGCCGCCTCGTCGTCGATGATGGCCAGGGCGTGGCGGGACGACTCCTTACGCAGGGACACGTTCTCGTTCACCACGTTCTTCAAATCGTCGATGGTGAACAGGTAGGCGTTCGAGACCTGGCCGGCGGCCGGGTCGATATCCCGTGGAGCGGCGATGTCGATCAGGAAGATGGGGCGGCCCCCGCGATGGCGCGCGGCCTCCTGCACATGGGCTTTGGTGACGACGATGTCCGGCGCGCCCGTGGCCGAGACCAGAATGTCGCAATGGGACAGGCGTTTGTCCAGATCCGAAAGCAGGCACAACTCCCCGCCGAAACCGGCGGCCAGCTTTTCCGCCGTGGCCAGGGTGCGGTTGAAGAAAACGAATCTCGCCGCTCCCGCCTTTTGCAGGTGCTGAGCGGCCAATTCTCCCATTTCGCCCGCGCCGACCACGCCCACGGTCTTGCCCTTGAGATCCCCGAGCACCTTCTTGGCCAGTTCCACGGCCGCATAGCTGATGCTCACGGCGCCTTCGTGGATCGAGGTTTCGCTGCGGATGCGTTTGCCTACGCGGATGCCGGTCTGGAACAGGTGGTTGAGGTAGAAATCCACGCAGCGGTGCTCGACCGCCACGCGGTAGGCTTCCTTGATCTGGCCGAAGATCTGCATTTCGCCCAGCACCATGCTGTCCAGCGAACCGATCACGCGGAAGAGGTGGCGCACGGCTTCTCCCTGGGCGTGGAAATACCCGTGGTTGCGGATTTCATCCTCGCTCACGCGTTTACTGGCGCCCCAGAGCTTTTCCACCATGGGCCGGACGGCGGCCGGATGCGCGGTGATGCCGTAGATTTCGGAGCGGTTGCAGGTGGAAAGCACCACCACTTCGCGCATTCCGGGCACCTGCAACAGCGCTTTGGAGAACTCCGGCAGCTCCGCTTCCGAAAGCCAGAGCCGGTCCCGCAGCGCCACCGAGGCGGTCTGGTGGTTCGCCCCGAGCACGAAAGCCTGGCCGGGCTGGTTGTCCTGGGTCCCTTCCATGTCAGCGGTGGAACCCATGGGTCCCGATCAGGTTGTTGAGCAAAAGTACCAGGAATCCCGCGAGCACCAGGAGGGCATGGCGTTTGCCGCGCAGGCCGAAGAGGCGGCGCGAGACGCCGGCCATCAAGAACACGGCCAGCACCAGGTAGATGGCCATCTCGTTCATGCCCATGCCCGCGAGGCCGTCCTTCCGCACCCAGGTGATGCCGATGATGGAAGCGACCACCATGGTGGCGCTGCCCAGGAAGGACCAGTTGGCCGAGAGCTTGTCGAGTTTGTCCAGGGGCGGCAGCTTGCGGAAGGTGATGTCGAAGTTCTTGTGCTTGAGCTTGCCGTGCAGGACCAGATACAGGCCCGCGAGAATGGCGGCCATGCTGAAACAGGCGTAGGAGGCCAGGCTGGCGACGATGTGGAAGACCAGCAGGGAACTCCGCAGTTCCGCCGGAAGCGCAAAATCCGGTCGCAACAGGAACACGCCCGCCAGGACGCACAAGGTGGTGGGCAGCAAGGTGAAGAGCCCGAGGCGGCGCGAATCGGCGAGCCATTCCGACAGAAAGTGGATGGCGCCCAGGATCCAGGCCAGGAACAGCAGGCCTTCGCCGAAGGTCCCCAACGGGCAGCGGTGCAACTGGTAGCCTAAGAGGATGAGCAGGGTGGTATGCAAAGAGAGGGAAAGCGAAAGGCCGACCTGGGCCTTGCGGGCGTAGCGCCTCTCCTCGGGAGAAAAGAACAATTTCGCGTAGACGGCCGTAGTGGCCAGGTAGGCGAGCGGGAGCAGGATTTTGAGGACGTCTATGAGGGAATCCATCCGTCCTTTAACTTAAAAAACGGGGGTGGGTTTGCCTATCTTAAGGCGGGAGACTGGCTGCCCAGCGAGGCGCGCCGGGCCGAAATGCCTACATGCCTGGGATGCCGAGGCCCTTGGTCAATCCGCCCATCTTTTCCTGGGAGGCTTCGTCGACCTTGGCCTTGGCGGAGTTGAAGGCGGCCAGGAGCAGATCCTCCAGCGCCTCCACGTCGTCGGGATCGACCGCGTCCTTGGCGAGTTTCACCGACTGCACTTCGTACTTGCCGTTCATGGCGAGCTTCACCATTCCGCCGCCCACCTCCGCTTCGAAGTTGGCGCTTTCCATCTCCTTCTGGACATTGGCCATTTTGCCCTGCATCTTCTGCAGTTCCTTCATCATCTTCTTCATGTCCATGCGTATTGCTCCTTCTTGGATTCGGGGTGGGAAACGGACATCCACGAGGGCATCCCGCGCCCGTTGCCGGGCATCGGGGGGTCAGCCCAAGAGACGTCCGTCGAAAACGTCCTTGATGAAATTGATGATCGGTTCCCGTTGCGCCGGATCTCCGGGGCCGAACGATACCGGCATCGCGGCCGCCGCTGGCGCGCCGGCGGCCGCGGCATCCGGATCAAGGGTGAAGCGCACGGGGTAGTCCTGGCGGCCCTTGGCCTTGGAAGCCAGGAACCCCTGGATCGATTTGCGGAAGTCCCCGTCATCCTCTATCAGGGAGTAGGAGGTGCGGTCCAGGAATACCACGCGTAACGCCGGGGTTTCCCCGGCTTCCCACTCCAAGCGGGAATGCCGCAGGTTCGATCCCAGCAGGGGCCGCAGGGACATGAACTCGGCAACCAGGACGGGCCAAAGCGCGGGCAGCCGGGCAGGGGAATCCTGCGCGGGCACGGTCAGGGATTCGGGTACCGCCGCGGGAGCGGGAGGCGCGATCGGGGCCGTGACGGCTTCCGGATCCTCGGGATCGGCGTCCAGGTCCCGTTCCTGCTCCAAATCGGGATCCGCCTGTTGTAGGCTGGCGAAGTCCGCCAAGGGGTCTCGGTTCTCCTGGCGTTCCGGGGTCAGCACGGCGGTGGGGGCGGCGAATTCGGCGAACTCGGCCGACGCGTCCGGCCGTGACGTCGAGGCGGTTTCGAAATCGGCGGCGGCGGATGCCTGGACGGCGCCAGGGTTCACGGAACCGGGTTCGGCTTTGATGGGAGCGGCTGCTTCGGAATCCGGGAAGGACGCCGATTCGGTTTGGACAGCGGGCATCACCCTTTCAGGTGGACTTTTTTTTTTGACCTGGTCGAGGTCTGCGCTGGCGGCCGGTAGGTTCTGGGGCATGCTTGCTGGTGTTCCGGCGCCGGTGGCC
>JBDSIO010000076.1:0-9010 GCA_039917895.1 Fibrobacteria bacterium
GCAGGTCCCGGCCGAACCAGGACATGCGGTCGTCGTTGCCGGTTGCCGAAAGCACCTTGCGGCCGGGGAAACTGCGCTGGGAATACAGTCCGTTCTGATCGAATCCCGCATGCACGCGGAGACCTTCCAGGGGAGCCCAGGCCGCCTCGGCCAGTGAAAACGGGGCCGATGGCTGGGCAGCATCGCCGATTTCGTTCGATCCCTGGGCGCGGTACGACACTACAGAGCTATCGGTTTGCCAACCTCGATCGGTTCCGAAGCGGAGGAAGGGATGGGACGGCCATAGGAACGGGCTAGCTTCTCCGATGACCTGGTAGAATTCCCGGCCGGCGATGAAGCCTTCCTGGCCGTTGAGGAGGAAGTGGTTCTGGGGCGCGTCCAGGCGATCACGGAGAAAGTCCGTCTCGGAGGGGATGGCCGTGGGCTTATCCCACGCGGGAGGAGGCTCGGCGGCGTCGACGGGAGCGGTCGCCGCTCCGGCGGTCATCATCACGCTAACCAGTACGCTCAACCGGACGCTTAACCAGACCCTTAACCTGACCCTTAACCGGACAGTTCCGATCAAAGAGGAAGCGGTCAGCATAGTCCTCGGTAACAGAATCGGCGTTGACATCAGCATCGACCATGGTCGCATTATAGGCATTGCCAAAAGGTAACAACCAGGTAGCTCACGGGTAGCTTGGAGTAGCTAAAGAGGAATTAACCCACCCGGTTTTTAACCGGCCGGTTCTTGACCGGCGGGTTCACTTCCGCTCCAGGCGCGCGGCGAAGAACCCGTCGTATTCCGTTTCTCCCGGAAACAGCCAGAGGAAACCCTCCTTGACCGCCCAGGAGGGCAGCCGGGATGCCGCATCGGCGACCTGCCATCCGGGATGGGCCGCGAGGAATGCGGCGACCACATCCGAAGTCTCTTCGGCCTCCGGGCTGCAGGTAGCGTACACGATACGCCCGGTAGGCCCCGCGAGTTTGGCGGCGGCGGCGAGCAGGCCGATTTGCAGGTGGGCCAGGCGCGCGAGATCCTCCTGGGTGCGGCTCCAGCGGGCTTCCGGACGGCGGCGCAGCACGCCCAGGTTGCTGCAGGGCGCGTCCACGACGATGAGGTCGAATTTCCGGCGCAGGGCGGAACGCGTCGGATCCATGACCAGCGGGGACAGTCGGGTATGACCCAGGCGTTCGCGGGCGTCGTGGATCAGTCGTAACCGGCGGAAGGAGATATCGTTACAGACTATCGGTGCGCCCGTCTCGCCGGTTCCGGAAGCCGGCCCGGCCTCATCTGCGGCCAACAGGCTCGCGCGTTCGACCAGGCAGGCGGCCTTGCCTCCGGGGGCGGAACACAAATCGAGCAGCGATTCCTCCGGGTTCCATTCGGCCAGTTCGGCGATGAGCCAGGCGGCCGGATCCTGGAAGGCGATGCGGCCGTCCCGGAACAGATCGGAATGCAGGGCCTTTTCGCCGCCACCCCGGCCGGATATCCTTAGGAAAGGGGCGTCGCCGGCGTCCGGATCGGATTTCCCATTATCGCCGCTCTCGCCTTCATCAAACTGCACGCCCAAGGCCCCGAGTTCGGACCGAGCCTGGTCGACGGTCCCGCGCGTCGGGTTGACCCTAATCCACAGAGGCGCCTCTTGGTTGTTCCGTTCCAGCGCCCGCAACAGGCCGTCGCCGCCGAGGCGTTTATACCAACGCCGGATCAGCCATTCGGGATGGGAGAAGTTGACCGCCAGGGATTTCACCGATCCGCCCGGCGCCTTTTGCAGGCCGGCCGCGGTCAGCTTTTTCAGCACGGCATTGACGAAACCGCCCTGGAACTTGTCCCCGCGCCGCTTGGCCAATTCCACGCCCACGTTCACGGCCGCGAAATCGGGCACGTCCATGAACAGGATCTGGTAGGCCGTGAGCCGTAGAATGCAGCGGATGGCCCCGGGTCCGGGCTGGCGGGCGGCGTACAAACCGATGTTGTGGTCGAGCAGGGAAAGGTTGCGGATCACGCCCAGCGTGATTTCCCGGACCAGGCCGCGATCGGGCTTGGGCAAAGCGTCGGTATGCGGGCCGAACAGATCCTTGAGAAAGGCGCCGGTGGTCTCCTGATCCAGGAGGATGTTGAGGGCGGCTTCCCGCGACGCGTAACCTTGCACTGACGGCCTTTCCCCAGACATCCCGGACCATTCGGAATGCGGCGCCCGGGAAACTTAGCTAATCCGGAAGCTATATTTACACCCCTCAACCGGAGGACCACCATGGCCTATCACGAAATCCAGCGCTGCCGCGTTTGCGGCAATACCAATCTGGAGACCATTCTGGATCTGGGCATGCAGGCCTTGACAGGCGTGTTCCCCCGGCCGGGTGAAACCGTCGAGTCCACGCCGGTGGTGCTGGTGAAATGTCATGCCGAAGGGTCCTGCGGACTCGTGCAGATCAAGCACAGCGTGTCCCTGGAACAGATGTACGGCGAGAATTACGGCTACCGGTCCGGCCTCAACCGCTCCATGGTCGAACATCTCAAAGGCATGGCCCGCTATTGCAGCTCCCTGGTGAAGCTGTCCGCCGGAGACCTGGTGCTCGACATCGGCAGCAACGACGGCACCCTGCTCCGCTCCTACCTGGTTCTGCAGGCCGAAGGCGTTTCCGGAAATCCGCCTGCGCCTGGGTCCGCCGGAAGCGTCCCCGCCGTGCCCCTGGAAGTCACCTTCGTGGGCATGGATCCCACCATTCGCAAGTTTGGCAAGTATTACGACGAACGCTGTATCCCCATCGCCGACTTCTTCAATTCCAAAGCCTTCTACGCTTACTTCCGCGACGTGAACCGCAAAGCCAAGATCATCACCTCCATCGCCTGCTTCTACGATCTCGAGGACCCTGTCGCTTTCGCCCGGGACATCAAAAAGGTCCTGCATCCCGAGGGCGTATGGGTCTTCGAGCAGAGCTATTCCCTGTTGATGCTCGCCAAGAACATGTACGACACGGCCGTGCAGGAGCATATCGAATACTATTCGCTCTCGCAGATCAGCCGCATCCTCAAGGACGCGGGCCTGTCCATCCGCGAGGTGGAGCTGAACGATTGCAACGGCGGCAGCTTCCGCATCGTCGCCGAGCACGCCCGCAACGCACCGCCGAACCCGTCCGTGCTCCAGCTGGAACAGCAGGAGAAGATCATGGGCCTGGACGGCCTCGCCATCTACAAGAATTTCGAGAACAACGCGCTGCTGCATAAAGCGAACTTCCGCAAGCTGCTGCAGGGCATCAAGGACAAGGGCCAATCCGTATACGGCCTGGGGGCCTCGACCAAGTTCAACGCCGTGCTTCAATACTGCGAGATCACGCCGGAGCTGCTGCCGAAGATCGGCGAAGTCAATCCCGACAAGTTCGGCTGCACCACGCCGGGCAGCCTGATCCCCATCGTTTCCGAGCAGGAGGTCTTCGATCTCAAGCCGGACTATCTGGTGGTCGGACCCTACCATTTCCGCGACTTCCTGCTCCAACTGCCGCATGTGAAGAAATACCTCGAAGCGGGCGGAAAACTGGTGTTCCCATTGCCTTCCCTCGAAATCGTTTCCAAGTAACGGGCCATGTCCAAGTCCGCTATCATAACCGGCGTCCTCGGCATGGACGGAAGCCTGCTGGCCGATTACCTGTTGGCGCGTGGCTATTCCGTCACCGGCATCGTCCGTCCGGGGAGCGCGGAGCGGACCCGCGGTGACGCCCAGAAATCCCACCTGCTCTCGCAGGTAAAGCTGGTCGAGACCGATCTGCTCAGCGAGGCGGCCCTGATAGCGCTGCTCGGCGAAGTGAAACCGGATGAGTTCTACCACCTGGCGGCCTGCCATCACTCTTCGGAACACGGAGTCCATTTCCAGTCCGGGCTCCACAATACCATGTTGGAGACCAATTTCGTAGCGACCAGCCGAATCCTCCACGCTATCAAAGGCGCGCTGCCGGAATGCCGCTTCCTGTATGCATCCACGAGCCAGATGTACACGCCCACCTCGCCGGGCATGCGGATCGACGAAGACAGCCGTCGCAGCCCGCCCACCTATTACGGCCTGACCAAATCCCTGAGCACGGATCTCATCCGTTTCTTCCGGGAGAAGCATGGCGTGTGGGGGGTAACCGCGGTGCTATGCAACCACGAATCCCGACGGCGGTCGCCGGCCTTCCTCTCGCGCAAAGTCACCCAGGGCGCGGCCCAGGCCGCCGCCGGCCTGATCGACACCCTGGAACTGCGCGACATCGGATCCTGCACGGACTGGAGTTCGGCCGAGGATTTCGTGGCGGGCATGCACCTGATGCTCGGAGCCGCGGAGCCCCATGACTATATGTTGGGATCGCGGGAACTGCATTCCGTGGCCGAACTCGCCGGGATCGCCTTCGCCGCCGTCGGTCTGGATTGGCAACGCTTCGTGAAATACCAGAAGCGGACCGTCGATGGGAACAGCCTGATCGGGGACTCTACCCGGCTCAGGACCCAATTAGGCTGGAAGCCGGCCTGGGAATTCAAGGCCCTGATTGAAGACATGGTCCGCAATGATGTGGAGCTGTTGAAACCTCTATTGGAACCGTAAAGCTTCCCGTTCGGCCGGTTGCAGGCCGTTCACGAAGTCCGGCCCGCCCAGGCGCGGCTTGCCTTCCCACTGCACTTCGACCAGCTTGAGCCACCCTTGTCCCGTGGCAACCAGGGGATGGCGATCGGGCCCGATGCGCACGGTCCCGCATGCGACGATCTCCGTGTCCTGCTGGATCTGGATCCCGAGCTTCACCGCATCGTAAACGGCCATGACTCCGGGCGGGGCCGGTGCGATGCGAGCGGAATGGATGCGCAGGATGCGGCCCGTGCCTGTCTGCACGGCGTAACAGATGGGATACGGGTTGAATCCGCGGATGCGGGCATGCAGAAGGTGGGCGGGCTGCTTCCAGTCCAGCAGGCCGTCTTCCTTTTTCAGCTTGGGCGCCGGGGAGCTTTTGCCATGGTCCTGCGGTTCCGGTTTCGCGCGACCCGCCTCCAGATCATCCAAGGCCTGCATTAGAACGTCACGCCCCATGCCCTGCAGGCGCGCGAACAAGTCCGCCGCGGTCTCTTCCGGTCCAATGGGCGTCGCCGCCCGGGCCAGGATGCCGCCGTGATCGATCTCCTTGTCCAGCTGGAACACGGTCACGCCGGTTTCAGTCTCGCCCGTGGCCACGGCCCATTGCACGGGAGCAGCCCCGCGGAATTTCGGCAGCAGGGATCCATGCACGTTGACGGCGCCGAAGCGCGTCAGCGGGAACAGGGTATCCGGCAGGATACGGTAGGCCACCACCACCAGCAGGTCGGCCTGCTGCGCGCGGATGAGTTCGTGGAACTCCGGAGTCTTGAGCGAGACAGGCTGGACCACGGGCAAGCCCAGTTCCAGGGCTTTCTCCTTGACCGGCGGCGCGGTGAGCTTCTGGCCCCGGCCTTTGGGCTTGTCCGGCTGGGTGACCACCAGGGCCACCTCGTGGCGGCTGGCATGCAAAGTCTCAAGGAAGGAGACGGCGAATTCGGGCGTGCCCATGAAGACGAGTTTCATGCACTCAAATCTATAAAAGGTGACCGCCGCCACTAATTCCGAAGTCCTCGCGTTCATCGAGGCACACAGGCTTTTCGGCTTGGGGCTGGGATTCGTCGACATGCACATCCTGGCGGCGGCGCATTTGGACAAGTGCAGGGTTTGGAGCCGGGACAAGGTGATGCGCGCGGGCGCGGAGAAATTGCGGATCGCTTTCTGATTCGGGTGGGAGGCCGGCACTGCGATTCCGGGACCGGGTCAGGCATGGCAGACATGGCAAAAGGGGCTCAAATTACCTATTCTCTTTCCATGAAAATCGTAATTCTGGCGGGGGGTTTCGGAACCCGGATCAGCGAGGAAACGCATCTGAAGCCGAAGCCGATGGTCGAGATAGGCGGATGGCCTATCCTTTGGCATATCATGAAAAGCTACGCGGCGGCCGGACACACGGAATTCATAATCTGTTGCGGCTACAAGGGCTATGTCATCAAGGAATATTTCGCCAATTATTTCCTGCACCGCTGCGATGTCACTTTCGATCTGGCCTCCGGCTCCAGGCAGGTGCATCAGAGTAACGCCGAACCCTGGAAAGTGACGGTGGTGGACACGGGCGAGAGCACCATGACAGGAGGACGTCTCAAGCGGGTTCGCGAACATTTGGATGGCGGGACTTTCGGTTTTACCTATGGGGACGGCCTCAGTGACGTGAATTTGAAGGAACTGGTCGCCTTTCACAAGCGGCATGGACGCGCAGCGACCCTGACCGCCGTGCAACCGCCGGGGCGATTCGGCGCCATTGAACTGACCGGAGATGGCGTGACCCGTTTTCACGAGAAGCCCAGCGGTGAGGGCGCGTGGATTAACGGCGGGTTTTTCGTGCTTGAGCCATCCGTGATCGATGGCATCGAAGGGGATGAAACCATTTTTGAAAAGCAGCCGCTGGAGCAGCTGGCCTTGAAAGGGCAGCTTCAGGCTTTCCGCCATGCCGGCTTTTGGCAACCGATGGACACTTTGCGCGACAAGCAATTATTGGAAGATCTCTGGGCCCGCGGAGAAGCTCCGTGGAAATCCTGGTGAACCCTTCCTTCTGGAACGGACGTCGTGTCCTTGTCACGGGTCATACCGGATTCAAGGGATCCTGGCTGACCTTGTGGTTGCGTTCGCTCGGCGCCGAAGTCACGGGATACTCGTCAGTGGAACTTTCCACCGAACCCAACCTTTTCACCCTGGCGGGGGCGGCGGCGGATTGCCGTGACCTACGCGGCGACATTGCGGATTCCGGTTCAATCCAACAGGCATTCAAAGCCTCGCGTCCTGAAATCGTGCTTCATTTGGCGGCCCAGCCTTTGGTTCGCGAATCCTACCGGAATCCGAAGGAAACCTGGCGGGTCAATGTCATGGGCACATTGGAACTGTTGCAAGCGTGCCGGGCCTCCGAATCGACCCGCAGCATCGTGATCATCACCACCGACAAGGTTTATGAAAATACCGAACGCGGCCTGCCTTTTCGGGAACCTGAACCGCTGGGCGGATATGATCCTTATTCCAGCAGCAAGGCCGCCTGCGAGATTCTGTGCGCGTCGTGGAGGCGCAGTTTTTTGAGTGGGGATTCGGGTTCACATTCCGGTTCGCTTTTCGGTTCACTTTCCGGTTCAAATAAAGGGCTCGCCACCGCCCGTGCCGGAAATGTGGTAGGCGGGGGGGATTTTGCGGCGGATCGTCTGGTTCCGGATCTGGTGCGCGCCAAACTATCCGGACAGAACGCGCACATCCGTTATCCAAAGGCGGTGCGGCCATGGCAGCATGTTTTGGAACCGCTCGCGGGTTATCTGCTGTTGGCCGAGCAACTTCATGGCAATGCCGCTGAATATTCCCAAGCCTTCAATTTCGGCCCTGCGAAGGACGAAATGCGCCCTGTGGCCGATGTCGTTGAGGCGGTTTGTTCGTCCCTGGGAACCAAATGGGAATTTGAAAATATTCCCCAACCTCACGAGGCCGGCGTGCTTAATCTGGACAGCGGGCTGGCGAAACAGGCCTTGGCCTGGCGTCCTCGGCTTCCTTTCGAAGAAATGTTGCGATGGACATGCGAATGGTATCAGAACTGGCAACGTGGCGATGACCTTCGTTCCTTGACTTTGAGTCAAATCCAACGCTATCAATCCCTTCAGTCCCTCGAAAATCCGGAATAGAAAGCTTATGAGTCCCTTGCCCATTTGTCGCTTCTGCAACGCGCCCCTGACCCAGTCCTTCGCCGATCTCGGTTCGACTCCGTTTTCAAACTCCTATCTATCCGCCGAAAATCTGGAAAGGATGGAGCCGACCTATCCGCTGCATGCGCGTGTTTGCGGAAGTTGTTTCCTGGTGCAATTGGAGTCCTTCGAGAGTCCCCACAAAATTTTCAGCGAGTATGCCTACTTCTCTTCTTTTTCGGATACCTGGTTGAAGCATGCGCAGGCCTATGCCGTAAAAGTCAGCGAACGATTCGCGTTGCATTCCGGAAGCAGGGTCATGGAAATCGCCAGCAATGACGGATACCTGCTACGCTGGTTCAAGGAACTGGGAATTTCCGTATTAGGCATCGAACCGGCGGCCAACGTGGCGCGTGAAGCCGAGGCCAAGGGGATTCCATCCCGGGTTATGTTTTTCGGAAGCGAGACGGCGAAGAGCCTGGCTGCGAGCGGAGAAATGGCGGATCTCACGGCGGCGAATAATGTTTTGGCCCATGTGCCCGATATCAATGATTTCGTCGCCGGGTTCCCGATTGTGCTCAAGCCGGAAGGCGTTTCGACTTTTGAGTTCCCGCATCTGCTCCGGCTTATGGAGAACCGTCAGTTCGACACCATTTACCACGAACACTTTTCCTACCTGTCCTTAACGACCGTTCAGCGGAATTTCGAATCCCACGGACTGCGGGTTTTCGATGTGGAGGAGCTTTCCACTCATGGCGGTTCCTTGCGGGTATATGCCTGTCATCGCAATGCGGCACATAAGGAGGCGGCCACGGTTGCCGGTCTTCTCGAGCGGGAAAGGGATTTTGGGCTTCGCGATCTTTCGCGCTACGCGACCTTCGGCGAGGAGGTGAAATCGGTCAAACGCGATTTGCTCTCCTTCCTCATCGAAGCCAAGCGCGCGGGCAAATCCATCGCGGGCTATGGAGCGCCTGCCAAGGGCAATACCTTGTTGAATTATTGCGGCATTCGCACCGATTTCATCGACTTCACGGTGGATCGCAGCCCCCACAAGCAGGGAACCTGGCTTCCAGGCACCCGTATTCCCGTAAAGGGTCCGGAGCATATTCGTATCGCCAAGCCGGATTATCTTCTGATCCTTCCCTGGAATTTGCGCGATGAGGTGATGGATCAGATGGCATACATTCGGGAATGGGGCGGGCGTTTTGTCCTGCCTATCCCCTCGGTAGCGGTAGTTTGAGGGATTGGCAAGATGAACTTTGAAGAATTAGCTCTTCAGGGTGCGTTCCGGATAAGGCT
>JBDSIO010000077.1:0-5701 GCA_039917895.1 Fibrobacteria bacterium
CGGGTAGGTGATGTTGAGCGTCTGTGTTTCGCCAACCCCCAGCGCCGGCCAGTCCAGGCGCCAGCCGCCCGTGTATGTGCCGCCGCGCGTCGAGGCCGAGATCGCCACTGCGATCGGCGCCACACTCGTCTCCGCGAGCGTGGGCGCGGCGAAGGTTTGAGGGAAAGTTGAAGCGGGTTGTCCGGAAAATATTTTAACCGGATCTGGAAAATAATTCCCCGGCAACGCCTGATAATGCCTTGGGCGGGGTTGCTAGTTCCGGAATTGGGAAGCCGGAAGCCGGGATCCGCGACCCTTGACCCGGGACTCGGGATCCGGGAGAAAGTTCTGCGCGCTATAAAAAGGGGAACCCCCGGGGCTTCCGGCGGAAAAACCCACGTTGGAGGCCCAGGCGCCCATAGCACCGCCTGACGGCTCGCTAGGTTGACGGGTTTGCGCCTGCAGGCTGATTCACAGGAATCTGATGCGCAACAAGCTGCCGGCGAACTCGGACGGTAGGTTTACGCGCTGCATGCCTTCCGATCCGGCGCGCACGAAGGTCCAGACCCGGCGGCCTTGGCTGCTGAACACCTCAAAACCGGATTGTCCGGAAGGAATGTCCACATAGGAGAAGCCCGCCAAAATGGATAAAGTCCTTTCCGCGCCCCGGGAATTCCGCGACGGAAGAGCACGGGCCAGGGATACCGGGGGAATACAGGACTCATCGCGAAGGCCGGTATAGTCGATGCGGACGAGCGCGCTCTTGGTATTGGAATAGCCGGACTCGCTGTATTGCAGCACGTAAAGCGCGCCTTCCGGGCCGTACTGCGCCGAGATGTCGCTGCGCAGGGTCGAAACGGGAAAATCCCGGATGCTGTCCAGCTTTCCATCCGGCTTGAAGGAGATGGTTTTATGGACCTGGCGGCTCCAGTCCCAGAAGAACAGACGGCCGTCGTACTGGGGAGGGAACTTGGTCGCGGATACGAGGCCGTGATCGTACCGGTACATAGGGCCCGCCATGGCGGTCTCGGCGCCGTTGCCCAGCATCTTGAAATCGCTCTTATTGTTTCCCGCATACCACACGACCGGCGGCTGGGAAGGCGGTAGTTTGTTGACGCCGGTGTTGTTGGGCGAATTGTTGACCGGCAAGGCGCAGTCGAACCTGGCCCCGGGCCCGCCCATGGCGTCGCTGTAGTCGACGTTGTTATAGGCGAACTGGTTGCCGTTGCAGTACGGCCAGCCGAAGAAACCCGGTTTGACGGCCACGTTCAGTTCGTCATGGCCCATACGGCCGCGGTTGGCGATGTCGGAGTTGGCGTCCGGGCCCACTTCGCCCCAGATGACCCAGCCGGTCTTATTGTCCACCGTGAAGCGGTACGCGTTGCGCACCCCCATGGCATAGATTTCCGGGCGCACCTTGGCCAGCTCGGATTCGGTATACATGGAGGCGAAGGCTTCCTTGAAGTTGCCGGCCGGGATCGTATACCATTTGCCGTCGACCTGGGCGGGCACAGGATGGATGCGGTTGATCTTGCCTCGCAAATCGTTCGTGTTGGCCGCCGACTTCTGCGCGTCCTTGCCCGGTTCCTTGGTGTATATGGCGCCGAACCCATCGTTGGGGCCGTCTTTGGGATTGGTGTCGTCTCCGGTGCTGAAGAACAGGTCGCCCTTGTCATCGAACACCATGCCGCCGGCGGCGTGATAGATGCCGCCGGCAACGCGCGCGAAGCGCAGGATCTCGGTGCGCGAATCCATGTCGAGGCGGTCTCCGGTAACGGTGAATCGCGCGAGCACGTGGGCGCGGTTGGCCTTATCGGGATCGGAGAAAAGCACGTAGAGGAAATGGCTGGTCGCGAAATCGGGCGGAGCCGCGATGCCGAGCAGGCCGTCTTCGTTCTCGAAACGGGTGGGAACCTTTCCGGCCAGCACGGGCATGGCCGCACCGGGCTTGTAGATCTGGATGTTGCCCGTGTTCATCTCGCCGATGAACACGCGGCCGTCCGGAACCACAGCCAGATGCACGGGGTGGTCCAGGCCAGACGAGAGCAAGACCGTCCGCTTGAAGTCCGCGGCTTTAGGCTCGGCGCAGGTCTGCGCGCGGACAGGCACGGTCCCGAGGTGGCCGGCGAGCATCCACATAAAGACGCAAGCCGCGGCGGAATGCGCCCACCGCGTGCGTTTGATTCCTACCGCCGAATCCGGACCCCGCATCGTTCGCGGCTTGCTGAGGTCGATGATTTTGTTCATGAGCGCGTTTCCCTGCATGCCGGATTCCCTTCCCTGATGTTGCGGTCGGATCCGTCGGACGCGCTTGTTGGCGCATCCGACGGACCTTCCGCGGCCCCACCCCCTGTCCCCCCGGGGCCGCTTTGTATTCGTGCCGGCCGGCCCCTTACCTCGAGGACCGGCTCCGCCTTCAGGCCCGTATCAGGGCCCGACCCACGCCGGGAAAGGGGAGCCCGGCTTCTGATTTTCGTAGCTCAACTTGATCCAATCGGCGCCGCGGGCCAGGGAATGGATCTGGACCTCATCCAGATCGCCCCTGAAATCATAGCCCCGCTTGCCGTTACCGTGCCTGCCCATGGTCACGTTCAGAGGAAACTGGAAGCCGACCACATCGGCCGCGGGAGCGGTCCCGGCCAGTCGCGAATCCACATAGAGGCGCAGATTGGCCCCGTCGAAAGTGCCCGTCGCCTGATGCCAATTGCCGTCCGTGAAATCGGCGCCTTTTACGGAAAGGAAGAGCCAGTCCACCTTCGCGCCCGAGGGCGGGACGGGCGGCCAATACCAAAAATGCAGGGAGCTGTCGGCGTAGACGCGAAGGCCGTAATTGTCGCCCACGTTCACTATTTCGCCGCCCAAGGGTCCCAGGCCTTTGCCGTCGGTGCGGTACCAGGCGGTCATGGTGAAGGACCTGGGCAGCTTGAGCCTTGGGGAAACCTTGGGGGCAACGAGATAATCTCCCGAGTCGAGGCCGTGGCCCGCCCCGATCGCGCCGGCCCGGGATGTCGAAGCGACCCGGTCGTCGGCATTGCTGCCCGAGCCGGTGGCATCCTTGTATAGGCCATTGGTGATCGTATCGGCGGCTTCCTCGGACAGATGCCACGCCCCAGCGAGTCCGGAGAGGGTGTCGAACACGGGACGCTGGTACCCGGCCGCCATGCTCCCGGGCTTGCCCCAATGCATGGTCAGGTATTGCGAGGCATTGTTGGCGTAGACGGTATCCAGGCGCACCCAGATCTCGGCATGACCGGCCTGGGCGTCCCAGGATTCAATCTCGCGGGGCAGGGGCGTTCCGTCCGATTTGGCGAAACGGACATCGGCCCCGCCGGCCGCGGCCTGGGAGAAATCGAAGGCCGGGGAGACGAGACGCACCAGCATGGGGAATCCCTGCTGGTCCATGGCGATGGAAACGCCCGCGGCCGTGGTGTTAAGGACCAGCTTGGCGGCGTGGCTCCAGGTGGAATACGCGTTGACGTAGGTGATTTCGGTCTTAACCACTTCGACTTTCCTCGCCAGGACGATGGGCTGGGAATCGCCTGCGCTTTGCGAATACACGAGGGACGGGATCAGGCCGGCGGGCATGGAATCCATCAGAACTCGGCCGGCAAGACGCTGTTGGGAATCCACTTGGATGCGGAAGGTGGTGCCGGGCACGTAGACCCAGCCCACCCCGGGGTCTTGGTTTTCCGGGAGCGGGACCGAAAGCCCGCCGGTCGCATGCAGGGTGTCTTCGGGAACCAGAACGGAATCCTTTGCCAACTCGATATCCAGCACCAGCGAGCGCGTCCGCGTGCCCCGGTGCAGCACCTGGAGGTTGTACTCACCGTCGGCCAACCGCGTAAAGCGATAGCGGCCCTCTCCGTCGGTCGTGTCCTTCAGCGAATCCGGGAGACCGACTCCGAGCAGGGGGTTCCAATCCGAGGGGAGAATCGTGACTTCCGCTCCGGCCATGGGGAGCCCGCCTTCCCTCACGATTTGACCTGCCACGCGGGCATTGCCTGTCTCCGTGGCATCCCCGCCGGACGCCAATTCACCGCAGCCGGAAAACAGCCAGCCCATAGCGCATACCGCCAGCATGGCGACTTTCGCAAAATGGACTTTCATTTGGGGTCCGCCTTACCGACGGGGAACAACTGGAAATTCAATTGGTAGACGCGATCAGGGTTTTCCGACGCCGTAGCCATATCCATTATCTCCTTGCGGAACGCCTGGATGTGGGCCTTGATGAGGTGGAAATCGGCTTCGCCGATTCCCAGGGTGAGCGAGGAAATGTCCCGCTCCTCCTTGAGCGAAAGGTCATGGACGCTCTCGGCCAGCCGCGACACCTGCTTGTGGTAGTTGACGATGTTGAGGGAAGCCACTTCGTCGCCGGTGGAGATGACCGCGTCGCTCTGCTGGTAGCGACCGGCGGCGTCCTTCCCTATCAATCCCAACTTCTCCAACAAAAGCACCGATTTCATGGCCTCGCGGGCCGGGATGGGCGGCATCAGGCACCTGCCCAGCAGAATGAAGTCGTAACCGGACTTTGCGTCGCCGAAATCGATCTTGGTCACCATCGATCGGACCACGGGGTGGTACCACTTGGTGTAATAGTCGTATTGCTCTTCGCCGATCTTGGCGATCTTCAGCTTGCGCTTGAGGCCGAGCATGCGCTGGTAATAATGGTCCTTCACGCCGTTGGTGCGCGCCTGGGTGAACGGGACCATGTTCTCGAAATATTCCGTTTCCGCTTTATTGAGCTTGAGCGCTTTGGCCACCCTGACCACCGAATCGGCTGACAGGTTCTTGGTTCCCTTGATCAGGTGCAAAAGCCACGAGGTCGAATTCATCCCGGTGAGGCGCGAAAAATCGCGATAGGTAAAACCCTTCTCCGCTTTCTGTTCCTCATAATAGTCCTTGAGGAAGAGCCGGAAGTTGGTGTAGTCGTAGATTGATTTCATATTTTGCACCGGTTTGGTAAACAAGACCGATGCAACCCAAGGTAGCGGTCAAACGGGAAAATGTCAAGCCTTTCCCCGCCTTGACCAAGCCATCTTCGTTATTATTTGAATTTCATGGCATTTTTGACATCCAGAGTGATATATCGGCGGGATTTTTTTGAAACCCGGCCCAAAATTTGGTCTCAGTTACTCTATGTTTTTGATTCTTATGTTTACCTTGGTAAACAAGAAACGGAGCTTGGTATTCAAAGATCGCCAAGCCGGCGGAAAAACCCGGGAATGGCTGTTCAATGTGCACGCCCGCAAGACCCTAGGCTGAGTCAAAATCGACGCCGGCTGGTATTCGGATCCGGCGGAAGGGATTGGAATGCGACACTGGTTGGCCTGCGCATGACTTCCCGCATCAAATAATCATTCACAAAAACACCACCACTAGGGAAGATAGGGGCAACTTATGGGATTCAATAATCTAGGCGGGTTTATCCAGGCGCAGGAATCATGGTCCCATCGGCGTTCCGGCATCGGAACGCCGATTTTCAAAGTCAAAAAAGGATGAACGAATGTTTGCAAAAATGGGTTTGAGCACAAAGCTTTATGCGGGATTTGCCGCGGTTCTGTCGGTGTTCCTGGCATTGGGCGGCTTCCTGTTCATCAAGCTGGAATCCGTCTCCCTCCAGGAAAGGATCATCACCCAGGACTGCCTGCCCGGCACGGCGACCATCGGTAGGCTGGCCTCGGTCGCGCGCGAAAACTACGAACTGGTGCCCGAGCATATCAAC
>JBDSIO010000078.1:0-5042 GCA_039917895.1 Fibrobacteria bacterium
CATCGTCCTTTCCAAGACCGCCATCGTTCTCAAGACCGGCGCCTCCGCGAACGGACGCTTGCTGGCCCAAACCGCCGTCACGCTCGATGCGAACGCCGTGGCCCAGCCGGCCCATTAAGCCTACTTCATCACATAATTCCGCTTGATGCGCACATCCGATCCAGCGAAGGGCCCGGTGCCGGGCGAATGCATTTGCTCTCGCTCCGCGAACTCCACGCTCGTCGCTTTTACAGGCAGTCAGGCTCCTCGCTCGCTTTTGTTAACCGGGTTGTCAGAGAGTGCTGGCCACCGGGGCGCCTTGCTGGATGCAGGGAAAGATCCGGCTTCCCCGATCTTTCCCTGCACCTGGCGCGAAACCCTTGGGAACACGGCCAAGAAGCCAAAAAACGTCCCAAATCCCGGAAATCGGGCGCCTATTTTTTACAAATTAATGCCGACTTTTTACATATCGTGGTATATGTTCACCTATGTCCGCTACACGTTGCCGAATAGGCGATGAGGCGGATAACCCCGGGCCATCCCGGGGCCAAACACAAAAATTAACTAAGAGGTTCCTATGCTTATGCGGGCATTTGCAGTCATTTCCGTGTCGTCGACTTTATTCTTCGGTTGCAACTCTACGGACATTGTCTCTCCGGACATGGGCGCCTATAGCCACAACGCGCTTACCGCGAACGGGACAAAGCTGAGCGGATCCCACTATTCCCTGAACCTGATCGGCGTCTCTAAGGGCAAGACCGCCGACATGACGGGGGATAATGGGCGACGCATCTTCGTCAACCTGTTCGGCAAGACCCAGATACAATTGAGCGAGGGGACCTTCCAGGTGCTCGACGCCAACGGCACGGACGGCTCGGCGAAATTCCAGCTTCCGAATCCGGACCCGGAGAACGATGGGTACACGGCCTATTCGGTTTGGGCGCGCGCTTTGGGAAAGCCCGGGGGCACCGCGAATATGACCACCGCGGCGACGGATCCGGTGACCGGGGAGACCATTTACAGCCTGGAAACCACGGTACTCGTGCGCGGAAGCGGAAAAGCGAGTTTCTCGGATATCTCCAAGTCCCTGCTCTACGTTTACGCGGATTTGAACGGCGACGGGACGGTGGAACGCTACCCGCTGTTCGACACGACCCTGCAAGACTACTTCTGGGAATATGACAACAATGGACTAAAGCTCGTCCAACTGAGGTTCTATCCCATCGCTTCCAACGTGAATCCCACTTCCGCGAACTGAATCGCTAAAATCAAAGCGGGCCCCGTGGGGCCCGCCCTCTCCGTCGCAACCGCCGGCAATTGTTCCTTTAAATCCACTTCCGTAAACGCCGCATCCTCCACATCGATCCCGTCCTCCGACGGCGGTTCCACCTTGCGACCGCGGCCCTTGGCCGCTCCACCCTCCTCGGCTTTGGATCGCGGCGCGGTCCGGAAGACGAAGGCGCCGTCCGCGTAGTCCACAGTGAGCCGGTCCTTCGAGGCCAGGCAGCCGTCCACGATCATGCGGCAAACCTTCGCTGGGCCGAATCCCGTGGAAATGTTGAAGATCTCGTAGAACCCGTCCGGTTGGACCTTGGCGGTGCGGTTAAAGACTGAGACCGTGCAGGAGGTGTCCAATTGTTGGCCAACGGTAGCGGATGCAGAAATGAGAAAGATGAATAAAAATTTACCCATTAGACTCTTCCATTCCGTAATTGAGCCACCCACGGTGCGTCCATGACTGAAAAGTCCAATAAGCATGCTTATTTACTGTCCTTGGATCCGGATGAGGTTTGCAAAACGACGTGCGTTTTCACCAATGCCTTTATGACCTCACCGGTTGCGATTCTCCGGACTGGGATACGAAAATTCAAATCCAAGGATAGAATCGAATCAAGACTAGCGCAGGTCAGAGTTTTCCTTTCACTATCGGTTAAATCCAATAACCAGACGGGTATGCTAAGGGATTTTCCTAACTCCTCTCCCCATTGCAGTTGAACCGTCCGTCCAGCGGGGAAATCAGGGCGGCTTTCCCCGCCTCCTGCCCCAAAGCCAGAGCCGCCATCAATCAATCCCGGCTTCGTCTTTGATACTTTTGGAATTTTTCGGGATATCTGGGCAGTGACTCTGTTGAGACTAATATCGTCCAAGGAAATTTCTACCGCCGGGCTAGAATCATTCGCGATCCGAATTCTAGCGCGAATGCTATCTTGGCCGCATTTCTCGAAATACGCAAGGGCCTTTAGACCCACACTTCCATTTGGATTGGACGTAGCGCCCCCAATCGCAGCCAATCTAATGACAAGAAAAGCCATTATAAATACGAATTTTTTGTTCATGGGCAGCTTCCTTCCTTCGAAACATCCAAGCTGGCGTCTTGATTAGCGCCATGATGCGTCGAATCATCGTATGCCGTGTTTTCATTTTGGGTTTTAACTTTTGCATCGTCGGCCATGATGTCCAACTCCTCCTTTATAATCATCATTCCAAAAGCCAGGGCTTCGGCTTGAGTCTTTTTGAAGACTGACATGGAAAGCGACGATGTACGATTTCCAAATTCCGTAGCATTATCCAGGCCGATTTTGACATGCCCATTTTCGTGCGAATTTAATGCTACCATAAAACGATCTCATTCCCTCTTCGCCGAACAGGATCCGGTAGAATAATTTGGCCAGGACGGTATTGATATTTTGGATGTGAATGTGACCTGAAGGATTTCGATGGTAAGATTCATCTTATACATATCGCATTCCGGAACATATGTGGAAGTCGGTTGTACAAAAGGATTGTATTTAAAAAATGTTTCCGTCAGTCCCAGATAGGACTTCGCCAGGCTTTTCATCCGGGCTTGGATTTCCACCTCGGCAAGAGTGTTTCCACTGGCTGAGTAGGGATTAATCTCTGGGGATTTGGGCTTAAGGTCCGGACAGCCAATCCCACCAATCCCTTTTAAATATTTCCCGTCTTCCGGGCAAACAGATACTTAATGTTCCAATGCCATGCAGGATTGCCTCCGGGAACAGGAGCGCCAGTAGCAATTATGGATTCTGCCGCCTTTTGGTTGAAATTCATATCGATTGAAGTTCGATTAAGTTCGACACTCGGAGGCTTGCATTGCCCCGTCGGATTCGGCGGCCCCGCGCAATGCCATCCGCCCTTCACGATCCCGAAGCCCTTGTCCGAGGTAATTGTCGTTCCGTCCTCGCTCACCGTTCCCGTCCCGATGCTCACGAACGCCCCAGATCATGGTAGAAGGAATAGAAATGGGTTTGCTCGCCCGGTTTCAGCCCGTCCACGTTCGGGTAGGTTATGAACCGGGTTGTCAGAGAGCGCTGGCCGCCGCTCCCGGACGGATGCGGCCCAGACCGTAGGGCAACCGGCCTTTTTCCCATGGGGGCAGGGAACATGGATCCGCCCCGGAATGACGGGTGAATGCCGCGCCGCGGGCCCAAGAACTTAAATTTCTGTCAGGACCCGCATTTCGGATCCAACCCCGGGAAAATCCCGGAAAGCCCCGGAAAATACCGGGGAGCGCCGAAGGAGTTCCGCTTGGACCCAGATTTCCGGGAAATGCTTTCCCCCGCCGATGCCGATGCCCTCCTGGCGGCGGCCATGCCCCGTTACGCGCCGGTTACCTTGCCGCTTTCGAAATGCCAGGGGCGCATCCTGCGCGCCCCCATCCTGGCCGATCGCGCCCAGCCGCCCTTCGACCGCGTGGCCATGGACGGCATCGCCTTCGCCTTCGCGTCCTGGGAACAGGGCCTCCGCCGTTTTCGCCTGGAAGGCATGCAGAAGGCTGGGGAACCCGCCAAACTCCTGAAGCGCGCGGATGGCTGCCTGGAGGCGATGACGGGAGCGGTCTTGCCCCAAGGCGCGGATTGCATCATGCCCGTGGAGGAGATCCGTATCGAGGACGGCCACGCAGTGTTGTCCGAGCAAGCGCCCGACGCAGTGCCCTTCCGATTCGTGCATCGCGCCGGCCTGGATTGCGCGGCGGGGGAAACCCTGGTCCCGGCGGGAACCTTCCTGGACGCGGCCCGGCTCGGCGCTGCGGCGGCTTTCGGATACGCGGAGTTGCGGGTCGCACCGGAGCCTTTCGTGGCGGTGGTGTCCACGGGAGACGAGCTGGTCGATGTGGGACGGGATCCCCGTCCCCATCAGATCCGAAAATCCAATCCCTATGCAGTCGAAGCCGCCCTGCGCAAGCGCCGATTCGAACGCGTGGCGCTCCTGCATTCCCGCGACGACGCCGCGCGCCTGCGTAAATGCCTGGAAGGGGTGATGGGAAAATGCGAGGTCCTCATCCTCACCGGCGGAGTCTCGATGGGCAAGACCGATTATGTGCCTGGGGTGCTTCGGGAGCTGGGCGTCCGCCCGGTCTTCCACAAGATCCTGCAGAAGCCGGGCAAGCCGTTCTGGTTCGGCGTGGGGGCGGGCGGGACTCCCGTGTTCGGCCTACCCGGCAATCCCGCCTCCGTGCTCGTATGCCTGCACCGCTATGTACTGCCGGCCTTGACTCTGGCTATGGGGGCCGAAACCATTGAGGGGTCGATCGCGCGCGCGTGGTCTCCGGCAGCCTTGTCCCAAGGGGCCGCGGCCTCGGGAAAACTCACCCACTTCCGTCCGGTGACCTGCGGGTGGGACGCGGAAGGCCGGATGCGTGCGGAGTGGGTGGCGAACCAGGGTTCGGGCGACTTCAGCGGTTGGTCCAAGGCCGATGGCTTTGTGGAACTGGGGGCCGGGGACGCGCCTTGGGAGGCCGGGCGGGTGGTGCCGCTGTGGCGTTGGTGATCGGAAACGCCTGAATCGCAAATGGTTGCGCCATTTTTTCATGCCATGTGTCCAATCCGGCAGGGGGGCCCTTTTTATGTAGGGGAAAGTACGTAGGGGAAGGTACGTAGGGGAAAGCCTTCCCCTCGCTCCGGCCTCCTCGGGAACGCGCGCTTCGCGCCCGCCCCTGCGGTGTCCTCCGCTACCCCTTCTGCGGGGGCTTCCGCACCTACGGCCTTGCGCAGATGCATTGCGCCGCTTGCTTCAATCGCCACCTGGTCGCCTTCAGTTGCAAG
>JBDSIO010000079.1:0-12115 GCA_039917895.1 Fibrobacteria bacterium
TCGGAGGGATGGGCGGAGCGGTTGGAGAGGCTGGGGCAGGGAATTGGTGGGGGCGGTGGGGCGGAGGCTGCGTTTGAAAGCAGTCTTAGGCTATTGGAGCGCGGGCCTCGTAGAAATTAAACGGTAGAAAATGGGCGGCTGGGTCAGACGGCAGGGCATTCACTGCCGCTTCTATGTTGTCCTCTCCGGTTCCATTTTAGATCTAAATACTCCGTACCGTCGCCTTCAGCGTCCCGATAGGATACGGTCAGATGTTGAAAGATGCCCTAATTGCGATGGTCAAGTGATCCGTTGTGATTGCGAATATTAAGAAGCTGAAGAGTAACTGATCAAAAGAGGATCTTATATTTGGGCACGGGTAACTGGTGCAGGGTATTTGAATAAGGTGGAGAAGATTCAATGACCGAGGAACGCGCGATTCTTGCAGGCGGTTGCTTCTGGGGGGTGCAGGAACTTATCCGCCGCATGGATGGCGTCCTGTCGACGAGGGTAGGTTACACGGGCGGCACGGTCTTGCAAGCCACCTATCGCAATCATGCCGGGCATGCCGAAGCCATCGAAATCAATTTTGACCCTACGCGGATCAGTTATAGGCGGATTCTCGAGTTCTTCTTCCAGATCCATGACCCGAGCACGCGCAATCGCCAGGGCAACGACGTCGGTACCAGCTATCGATCGGCGATATTCTATACCAGCGACGGGCAGAAGGGGATCGCCGAGGATACGATCTCCGACGTGGATGCTTCCGGGCTGTGGCCTGGCAAGGTCGTGACCGAAGTCGTTCCGGCAGGTGATTTCTGGGAAGCGGAACCCGAGCATCAGGATTATCTCCAACGGATACCCGGTGGCTATACCTGCCATTTCGTCCGGCCGAACTGGAGGCTTCCCGTCCGCGCGGACAAACCTCAGGAGAAGTCGTGACGCTCCCTTAATCCCTAAGGGCCCGGAGGATTGGAATGAATCCGACTGAGGACACTCTGCGCGAAATGGGATATCTGGGGATTTGGCCCCGGGGTAGCGGAAGCCCTTCTTTGGTGGGCCCCCTCCACAGGAGGGCCCCCGCCGCGAGGCAGGCTACAGCGAGGGAGCAGCTTCCCCCTCGTCCCAAAAATGGTGGGAAAATGGGCTGGAAAAATTTATTCTCTTGTCCATGTCAGACATGATCATACTCGCGACCAAAAAAGGCACCTTGATCCTTGACCGCAAGAACGGGAGCTGGGTCCTTCGTCCAATCGCCCACGCCGGGCAGGCGGTCAGTTACGCCGCGTGCGATCCGCGCGATGGGGTGATCTGGGCTTGCTTAGACAACGCGCACTGGGGACCGGCGATGATGCGGTCCCGCGATGGTGGCGCTACGTGGGAGGACGCCAGCCGGGTTGCGTATCCCAAGGGTGCGCGCTACATCGAGCAGCTCATCCCCGATCCCAAGGCCATGGAGGAAGCGGGAAAATCGATCGCCTACAAGTCGGCCGCGCTCATGAAGGTCTGGGCGCTGGGCTTCGCGGGCAAGGACCAACCGGGGGTGATCCACGCCGGCACCTTACCCGGCGGTCTCTTCACCACCCGCGATGGGGGCGAAAGCTGGGAGCTCAATCGGCCTTTGTGGAACCACGCGAGCCGCGGCGGGGACCTGTTCGCCGGGGAGGCGACCAGCAGGAACGAGTGGGGCGGAACGCCCGCCGCGATGGCCTATGGCGAGTTCGTTCCCGGGATACATTCGGTCGTAGTCGATCCGCGCGATTCGGACCACTTCTACGTTGCGGTGAGTTGCGCCGGGGTGCTGGAGACGCGCGACGGCGGCATGAGCTGGGCCGGATGCAATCGCGGCATGTTGAACGATTATCTGCCGGATCCGGCCGCGGAATGGGGGCACGACCCGCACGTGGTGGCCTTGTGTCAGTCTCAGCCGGATCGGCTCTGGCAGCAGAACCATACCGGCGTCTTCACGAGCGAAGATGGCGCGCGCAATTGGAAGCGGGTGAGCCGTCCGGAGGCGGGGGTGCATTTCGGATTTCCCATCGCCGCCCACCAGGAGGATCCCAAGACCGCCTGGGTGGTGCCGCTCCGCAGCGATCAGGAGCGTATGACCATCGATGGCGGGATGTTCGTGGCGCGCACCCGCGATGGCGGCGTCAGTTGGCAAGCCTTCAACGAGGGTCTGCCGCGGGAACATTGCTACGACGTGATCTATAGGCACGCCCTCGACGCCAGCGGGGACCGGGTCTGCTTCGGCACCACCACCGGTAACGCCTACGTTTCCGAGGACCGCGGCGAGACTTGGAGCTGCCTCGGGAACAACCTGCCGCCCATCCATTCGGTACGGTTCCGTTGATGCCGAATATCACCTTTACCAGTCACTTGGTGAAATTCTTCCCGAAGCTGAAGCAGGGAGAGGAGGTCGGGGGCGCAACCGTGGCCGAAGTGATCGCCGGGTTGGATAAGCGCTACCCGGGGTTCGCGCTGTACGTAGCCGATGAGACCGGGCGCGTGCGACGGCACGTAAACCTCTTCATCGGCGATCTGCCGATTTGCGATCGCGAAGCGATGAGCGACGCGGTATCGCCGGGCGACGAGGTTTACATCCTGCAAGGGCTTTCGGGGGGATGATCAAACCTTGCTCAAATAGACCACGAAGTACAAAGCGTCAAACTGAAGCCGCCTTTTGAAAATGTCCAATTGCCTTAGTTTATGATAAACAGTGTATTCATGTATACGTGAACATTGGCGAATTCGTGACCATACCTACGCGATTTGGAAAATACTTTTACTCAGAGTCGGATATTTTGACAGATGCAGGGAATTGTCATGGTTGCTATTATCCCCGCATGCCCAAAACAAATCCTTCGAAATCCCTCACCGATCTCGACATTGCCCAAAGCGCGAACATCCGGCTCATCAAGGACGTCGGCACCGGATTGGGGATTCCCCAGGACGATTTGGAGTTTTACGGTAAGTACAAAGCGAAACTCCCGTTGCACCTTATCGACGAGGCGAAGGCCGCGGCCGGCCATTTAATCCTGGTTTCCGCCATCAACCCCACTCCGGCCGGCGAAGGCAAAACCACGCTGTCCATCGGCCTCGTGGATGGTCTCAATCGCATCGGGAAAAAAGCTACGGCCGTATTGCGGGAACCTTCCTTGGGACCGGTATTCGGTATGAAAGGCGGGGCGGCCGGCGGCGGGTATTCGCAAGTCATACCCATGATCGACATCAATCTCCATTTCACAGGGGATTTTTCCGCCATCGAGAAGGCCAACAACCTGCTCGCCGCCTTGATCGACAACAATATCCAGTGCAAATCCGGCAATCTCGGGATTGATCCCCGCACCGTGGTTTGGAAGCGCGTAGTGGACATCAATGATCGCGCTTTGCGCCATATTATCATCGGTTTGGGCGGCCGCGGCAACGGCATCCCACGCGAGGACGGATTCAACATCACCGCCGCTTCCGAAGTGATGGCTATTCTCTGCCTGTCGGCCGACCTGACGGATTTGAAGCGAAGGCTCGCCGCCATTTTCATCGGCTACACCTTCGATAAAAAGCCGGTCTATGCGCGCGATTTAAAGGCCGAGAGCGCCATGACAATCCTCCTTAGGGATGCGCTCAAACCCAATCTGGTGCAGACCCTGGAAGGCAATCCCGCCATCCTGCATTGCGGACCCTTCGCCAATATCGCCCAAGGCACCAATTCCATCCTCGCCACGAAAATGGGCTTGTCGCTCAGCGAGTACGTGGTCACGGAAGCCGGATTCGGGGCCGATTTGGGCGCGGAAAAATTCCTGGACATCAAATGCCCGGTAGGTGGTTTGACGCCCGAAGCCTTGGTGCTGGTCGCCACGATCAGGGCCTTGCGCCATCATGGCGGCGCTAAAAAGGAAGCTTACAACACCCCGGATCTCGGCCTGGTCGAAAAAGGATTCGCCAATCTCGAAAAGCATATCGAGAATTGCAAAAAATTCGGATTGAATCCAGTCGTCGGCATCAACAGTTTTTCTTCTGACAGCGACGAGGAAATCCGTTTCGTGCAGGACCGCTGCCAAGCCCTGGGCGTGCAGGCGGTGGTTTCCAAGGGTTGGGCCGAAGGCGGCAAGGGCACCACCGATTTGGCCAAGGCCGTGGTCGCGGTAATCGAGAAGAAGGAAAACCGCTATCGTCCCTTGTACGATTGGAAATTACCCATCGCGGAAAAAATCCGCATCATCGCGACGGAAATCTACGGGGCTTCTGGCGTCGAATATTCAGCCAAGGCCAAACTGCAAATGGCGGAATATGAAAAGCTCGGCGTTGGGGGCTTGCCGATTTGCATGGCCAAAACTCAAAAATCCTTTTCCGACGACGAGTCCCGCGTCGGAAGACCCACCGGATTCACCATCACAATCCGCGAATTCGAATTGGCCGCCGGAGCGGGTTTCATCGTGGCGATAGTCGGCGAAATGATGCGCATGCCGGGATTGCCCGCCATACCCGCATCGGTGGACATGGACATAGACGAGCAAGGAAATATTACCGGCTTGTCTTAGCGGAGGCTTGGCCTTCAGCCGCGTCCTCGTTTCAACCCACACCGCTCCCGTGGTCAAAGGGGATGAGTTCGACAGGGTCGTGTCCGCTTCTGGGAAGTGGAATTCCCCGAGGTGGACGGGAAGGCGGGGTTAAAATTCGCGGGCAGGGAGGCTCGGGGGCCTTCTGGGGCTGAATTCCAGGGGTTGTTGGGTCGTCGGGATGCTGCGGAGGGGTGAACTTCAATCCGAATCAAAGAAGATTAGTTACCAGGCTGAAGTATATGGGTGAGTATTCTATTCCCAACTCGTACGACTACAAAGACGGTTCCGGAGGCGGGATTTCCGCTTTGGTCGCGGCCATCCCAGGTCCACTTGATCATTCCCGAATTTCCGTTGAATTTCCTCAACTGACGAATCAAGCGGCCGTGCATATCATAAATCGCAAGTGATGCTTCCGGTGAAATTCCTCCCGGCGGGATGGATAATTGGATGGAGATTTCCCGCCCTCCCCGCAACTTTTCAACTTGAAGTTTCGAAGATGCGGCACTGAAGGAACCGGCTTCTTGCCGCAAACCCGCAGGTACCGGAATGGTGGGGTCGCCGGGAGTAGATTGGATCTCCGCCTGATAGGATGTGTACCTACTTTTCACTTTGTAGAGAAGGCTGATGCGGACGGCTTCCGATCTCGCCGTTTGGTTCATCCCATTTAAATCGATCTGGCTTTCCAGGGTGCGGATTTGTTCCGAAGCCCAATAGCGCATTGCGATCATCGCTCCGGAATCGGAAGTGTCAATCGCAAGGGCTTGGGGGTAGGACTTGGAATAATCCGTTGAACCGTCTTTACCATTGAGGGTGATATCCAAAGGGCCGCCGGTGAGGTAGCGTGCGGTCAAGGTAGTTCCGCCCCATGCCCATAGGGATTGCGAGGCCGGGGCGAGTGAAGGATTGGCGAGTTGACCCGCAGGTCCCGACAACGTCGCGGAAGTCATTGCGGGGCCAGATACGCCCTGGAAGAATGCGGCGCCCTTGCTTAGAATATCCTCGTTCTCCCGGAAATACACCGTGATGCCGTTTCCGAATCCGCTGGCCGCCTCCAGCCGCGCGCGGTTTAATTCTCGGCCCAATCCAATTGCGAAAATGGGCGTGGCATTGTTCTTTTCCATTTCATCGGTTCGGAATTCCGAAAATCCGTCCGAGAATAGGAAAATTTGTGGGTTCGATGCTCCAGAGGGAAAGGATTTCAGAGCGGCATTGAGTCCATTGGTCAGACTGCTGGCGCTAATCCCGATCCCTTTGGCCAGAGAATCCAATAGACCGATGGCCGTGGCCTTTGCGTCCACCGTCGGTGGCTGGAACGGTACAAGTTGGGTTTCATTGAAATCGAAAACCCCTACCGCGAAATCATCCTGCGGCGTCAAAAGGGACAGGCAGGCTTTCACCGCTTCCACGCTTTGCTGCAGCTTGAATCCCGTCATGCTCCGGGATTTATCAATGAGGAACAGGACCGAACGAGGCGTACTCGTACTGCGACCCGGTATTGGAGGCAGCAGAGAAGCCAGAACATAACCCGCTGAGTCTGGATTTTTCACGGATTGGGACTTTACGGAAAAATCTGCGAGCGTCGGGGAATATCCCCATATGAAATCCCTTTCCAGGAACGCTTTGGCTTCCTCCCGTTTAACCGAAAACAGGGAAGCGTCGTTATGCAAAACCATCCATCCGCTTTGATGGTTGTCCGATCCCCATTTTTGCGAGGTCCAGGGATTCCAGACATTTATTGTGATACTGAAGTGATTGAGGACATCGGGCATGAATTGTTTCGTTTCCAAGGGATAGAAATACACAATGCGGCCCGCCTCGAGATCCAATTTCTGAATATATCGAATCTCGATTTTCGAGACGCCGGCGGCCGGAATCGAGTGCACTTGTAAGGTTACTTTGTTTTTTCCCAGGTACTCATTCAGTTCTGCCGCGAAGCCGCCTTCCCCTGTTCCTGGCAAGGTTGTTTGTGCCAATTCCTGAAGCACGGCTTCGGAGATGGTGTCGCCTTTCGAATATTGGAGTCGGGTGACATGGGCGTTATCCGGCAAGGGAAAGGAATACACCGCGTCGGTGGCATGATCGAAATCATTCCTGAATTCGGCATAGGCGCGGGTTTCCGCTACCAGCCCCCGGACGTCCACGGTTATCTCCGTAACGGTATGGCGTAGGAGCCGTATCGGATAGTCCGAATTGGTCGACCGCATCACGGCGTCACCCCGGACTTCCGAGATTGAGGCGCCAAGCATGCTGAGTAGGATCGTAGCGAAGAAATGGTTGTGCAGCATGAGTCGCCTCTTTCAATTCTTGTTGATGAAGAGTATTTGGCCTTGCTTCATGGACCGCCCATGCGAGGGATTCCGATCCTTGAACGTGAACAGGAACAGTCCGGGACCGCTGGCCGATAGCCCATGGTTGGGCAGATGGGAAAGCTCCCTCGCCCTACTACCCGTTCCGCCAAGATCCACGGACCCCAAATGCGAGCCGCGCATATCGAATAGGTCCAAAATGCCGATTGCATCCGATCCCAATGCCCCCGCCAGACTGCAAGGCAGGCCCTCGCATGCGATACGAAGCGAAGACTGGGAAGCGGCCGTTTTGGGAACGGGTACGCCGCCCAAGGAAAGCGTATCAAGGCCGCCCAGGCCATTGGCATGGACCTCCAGCACCAGTTGCCCAGAAGGTATCCCGCCGGACGGCTTATAAGTCAACATCAGGTTCCGCGAGTATCGCGTGCCCGCGATGTCGAGCAGAATGTCTTGGAAATTTCCATTGATGTCGTAGAATCGGCCTCCCGTTGGTTGGTAAATCGGAGAATAGTATTGGCCTTCCAGAGACGGAGTCCCGATACAGAATACCTGGATGTCCTTTTCTAACAAGGTTTGCAGTACCTTTGGGGCCGTGCTCGAAGTGACTGCATCGGATTGATGGTATTCAGCATCGGTGATCCAGATGAAAAGAACCTTGGACTTGGACCGGAACTGCATTGAAGAACCCTTGTTTAATGCATCCAAGGAATTCTCGGGTCCGTCTCCGCCGCCATGGGCGTATTGGGCGCCAACCTTGTTTTTGAACTCCTGGATGTCCGAGGTCATTGGGTAAATGGTTTCGACTTCATCGAGGAACGTAACCATGCCCAACTGGAAATCGACTCCTTGCTTCGTCAGGTTGTCGCCGAACTGCATGATGTTGTTTTTGACACCGGCGATTTCCTCTCCCATGCTTCCCGTCACGTCCAAAATGAAAACGATGTCCAATTGACTCGCCCCCCCGGTGGTGTCTTTGTCCACGGAAAAATCGTTGATGATCTTCCCATTCTCCTTTAAAACCAGATTCTCGATTCCCAGGTTGAAAACCGGTTGCCCCGTTTGGGTTTGGCGTGTGTTGAAAAGCAGGTGGGCGGTCCCATCCGGGAGCGTGAAGATCGAATCCATTAATACCGTCAAGCCCTGGTTGGTATATGGTGAAACCGGTTGGAAAACCAGGAAAGAAAGGCTATCCACCACACTCTGCCCCTGCATTGCCTGCGCTTTGACGGTCAGGATCGAGTTTCCCTGGTAATTTTCCCGGAAGTGCAAGGTACGCGTGGTAAAGGACCATTGTCCGGGCGGCGCGGAGAACGAGGTTAAGGGGGTATCCGTCACGATTTGATAAGGCAATTCCGCGCGCGCCGAAAGCGATGCCGCGATCGCGCCCGGATTGAAAATGCGAAGAGTGGTCGGGATGTCTTGGGGATAGATGGTACCGCCAGTGGTGGAAAGAAACCGGGGGCAATCCCAACGCAAGAATGCCGCGCTGCCGAAATCAGGCACCGATAGCTTTGCACGTACCAGCGTCGATGCTTTCCCTCCCGCAGGTACCGAAAGGGGTTTGAAGATCGTTTTCAAAGTCAAATCGTAAATCAAATCCTTTTGGTTCTGATCGAAATCCATGCCGTCATTGCTCGCAATTTTCTGCCAGTTTCCGAATTGAGTCTCTTCGGTCGAGTTGGCGCCGAATGCCAATGAAAACCCGACGCCATTATGGCCTACAGCGCGCTCCCACAGTTCGATACCGGCTGGATTGGCCACTTGTTCCCTTGTCACCGATATGCCGTCCGCAACGGCCCACGCATCCTGTCCGGTCCAACCCAATCCCGGATCCAGTACAAGGCCGGATTGGGCCATCAAAACGGATGCGGAGGAGTTTGTGAATTCCGAAAGGATGGATACGGAACCCTGATTTTGCGAATCCAATTCCATGGAGAACCGATAGCTCAACCCTCCCGCCAAGGAGTATTCCACGGCCAGACTCACGGGGGTTTGCGTCAGGCTTTTCAGGGTTGCGCCCGTGGCCTCTCCAGGTTTACTCCACTTACTGCCGACTTTGATCAACGGGTAGGAAGTCTTAGCGAAAGGGTGGCCGTAGCAAAGCGTATTGTTGTCGTCGATTGCCGATGCGGACATCCCCTGCTGGGTTCCCAATGTGAAAAAACCACCCTCAAGGAGAGATGCCTCCAATTGCCCGTCTCCGATTTTTTTCTGATCCGTAAAACCCGAAGCTTTGGCAGCGGCTGGATGAAAATCGAACTGATCCTTATTGAGATAAGCGTTGCCCAGATGTGTAAGGACCAACAAAAAGATTAGCGTCGGGACGATTTTCATAAGGTCCTCCCATTGGGGGATACACTGGTGTATGGTACCCGGTTAAGCAATTTGGATGCCGCGTCTAGAAGCAGCTTAAAACCGCTAAAATCGACGCGCAGAACGGTAAGTTTGGCTTTGGTATTCAAAAATTGACCACATCGCAAATCGAGCCAACCCCAAAACCAACTTCACCCTCGGCAACGTTGAACGAAGCTGCTTTCGCGGTGGCGTTTTTCCGCCGGGGCTTTATGGGGGCTGAATCACCTGGGGACGCGTTTGCGGTGTCAGGTACGTCGCGCTTCTATGTGTTCCTTCCCTTTTCGCCGACCCAATTTGCTTTTTACATTTCCTCCTCCCTCACTCCTTATCTCTCTGAGTTTTCCTCCCAAATTCCGGATGCTTTTTCCGGCGTACCTATCTATACTAATCGTACCGCAAATCAATCTATCGGGGGATACCATGGCATCTTCAAAGCTCCGCCTTTCTCTCCACCGCTATGGCGCGTCCAGCTACTTTCAAGGACTAGCCCTCGCCCTTTCTCTCTTAGCCCTGTCTGGCTGCCTTAACACGCTCCAAGATCCCGCCGAAACCGTGACTGACAAAAACCAGGACCCACAGCTTATCAATGCGACCCATGGCGGCGTCCGCATCCAGCTGCCCACCATCGATCCCGCTGCCCTGCAGAAAACGTCTGCGGATACGACCAAGCCGCCCGTTCCCACGGTGATCTGGTTCGATTTGTCGATAACGGGGTCGGGGATGGCTGAAATGCACTTCACCTACTCCATCGGAGTGAAGCCCGGCGGCAACGCATTCGAGATCAAAGGGATTCCGGCCGGCCTGGCCCGAAAATTCACGGGGAAGATTATCGATGGGAACAAGAACGTCGCCTATGAGGGAGCGGCCACGGCCGATGTCATCGCAGGCAAGTATTCGGACTTGGAAATGACCTTGAGCAAGAGCACCGGCTCGGTCGGTGTGTGCGTCATTATCGAAGGCCAACCCTTGCCGCCTTGCGCCATCCTCCCTCCCATTGATCCTCCCGACACCGTCCCCGTTCGTGTCCCCGTTCCTGTCCCTGTCGGCTCCATGCCTCTTCCCGGCGGCAATCCTAAGGAGCAAACCCTTTGCTTCTCCATGCAGTTCGACTACGGCGGCGATTGCCGTGCGGAGGGGTTTGCGAAAATGAATTTCATCCCCGGGGTGATCAAATTCGGAAACCTCACGGTCAATACCAATACCCAAAGGTCCTATTCCAGCATCCTTGGGATGTACGACGCCACCTCCTTCAGGCTGCAAGCCGTGTCGACTGCGGACGGATCCACCCCTGTGGACTCGCTCATGTTGACCGGAATGATGGGTGCCGGTGCGACAATGGCAAAGGGCGAATATGTGCGTTTGCCATCCATGAAAAAGGGGATTTGGAGCATGGCCGTGATCACCTGCGGAAGCATCATCTGGGCCCCTCCCAATCCCAAGTGCAAGGACTAGGGCCCGTTGGGCCTAAGCCGTCTGGGCTAGGCTCGTGCGGAATTGCCTGGGCGACACGCCCTGTATGCGCTTGAAGACCTTCGAGAACACGAAGGGATCCCCGTAGCCTACCCGTTGCGCGATGCGTTCCACCGAGTCGTCGGTGGCGCGGAGCAGGTCCATGGCGCGTTGCACGCGCACTTTGGCGATGTAGTGGGCGGGGGTGTCGCCGGCCAGGCGCTTGAAGCGTTGGGCCAGGGCGGCTCGGGACAATCCGGCGGTGCGCGCGAGCACGTCGAGCGTCCAGGTCGATTCGGGCTGGGCGTGCACGGCCTGGATGGCCCGGCTCAGATGGGTGTCGCGTAACACCTGGCTCCAGTGGGAGGGGCCCGCGCTTTCGCGATCCGCTTTGCGGTTCAGCCAGTCCCGCAGGATGTACTGGAACATCACGTCCACCAGCGACTTCACCACCGAATCCGTGCCTTGTTCCGACTCCGACTGGGCCATTTCGGCGGCCAGGAGTTGTTGCGCCGCGTAGAGAGGGCTATGGGAGGCGATTTCGGAAGCGCGGATGACCAGCACTTCGGGCAATTCCGCGAAGAGGGGATGGATGGGCGGGGTTTGGAACTGGTAGACGCCGCAGACCAGGACGGCCAGGGGCTTGGCGTCCGGAGTGTCCGCTGTGACAACGACCGGGTTGGATTCGTCGACCGACTGCGTGGCCGAGGGAAGATCCGGATCGGTGGCGATCTCGTGGTCGAAGCCGCGTTTCATGAGCACGATGTCGCCGCGTTCCAAGGCCAAAGGTTCGGAGAAGCGGGACGCGCGCACGTAGACTTTGCCGTGGGTCACCACATGGAACCCCATGCTTTTCACGCAAGGAAAGCGGATGGCCCAGGGCTTATAGATCGCGCGGCGGACGAGCAGCGATTTATGCAGCCCGGCCGAGTTCAGGATATCGGTGAGAATGTCCATGTGTGAATAATACCCTACATGTCTAAAAATATCTACCCATATACGAAAAGACATGTATTAAGGATTTAGAGGCATTTAAAATCCAATTTGTTTGGCTAAAATTTAAAACGTAGTAGTTCAGAAATAAACCAGAATCCAGGAGATTTACATGTCCCAGTCGAATTCCCAGAAAATCCTCGTTGTTGGCGCGTCCGGTACGGTTGCGTCCGAAGTGGTCCGTCTGCTCCGCGCCCAAGGGCATTCTGTCCGCGGGACCACCAGCAAGCCGTCCTCGGGTTCGGACTCGGTGACTCTCAACCTGTTGACCGGCGAAGGCCTCGACGCCGCGTTCTCCGGCATTGATCGGGCTTTTTTCCTTTCGCCCGGCGGGTATGCCGATCAATACAAGATCTTGGCGCCGCTCATCGCCAAATCCAAGGCGGCGGGGCTCAAGAAGGTGGTGCTGATGACCGCCATCGGCGTGGAGCAGAATGCCGAAGCGCCCATGCGCCGCGCGGAGCTGGATCT
>JBDSIO010000080.1:0-26998 GCA_039917895.1 Fibrobacteria bacterium
GAAATAATACGTGGCCAGCCCGATGTTGCCGCCGCAATCCAGGATGCGCGGACGCGGGTTGGCGGATCGGAACGCGTAGCCTTGGCGCAGGAAGATTTCCCGGACCATGGAGGAAAAGGCGGCGTGATCCCGGAGCAGGAAGCGCGCTCCGAACAGGGATTCCGAGGTGAGCCTTCTGCCCAGGATCCGCTCTCGCCAGGCACGGCGTAACTTGAGGCGCGCATACGCCAGGACCAGGGAGGCGGGCGAAAGCATCCGTGCGCGGAACAAGGCGTCGAACACGGCGCCTGAGGCATCCGCGGCGAAGGCGGATGCGGCCTTGACCGGCTTCCAGACATCGGGCATTGAGGGATAATCTAGCAAGACGCGGGAACCGGCGCGGTTTGACATTTAGGGACCACAATCATAGTTTGGGCTTTTGCCTGCCGATGCGTGGGACCGCCTCGACCATTGCCGCGGCCGTTTCCCCATCTCCCCATCTCCTTCCCCATCTCCATAAGGGAATTGCGGACTTTGGAAACCACCCGGACGGAAGCAGCGGACGGTGGGGAAATCACCCTGGTGGTGGCCCAGTCCCCGCGCTATTTCCCCCACGTGGAGCGTCATCTTAACAGCCTGAAGCAGGCCTTCAAACGGGTCCGCCTGCTGTACTGGGAGAAGGACGCGGCTGAACCCCTGTACGCATTGCCGGGCGTGGAGAGCGAACGCGTGGTCCTGACCTTCGGGGGGGGCGGCACGTTCTTCTTCCTGCGGCTGATGATGGGCTTCTACTCGAAGCTCAGGCTCATGCGACCGGCGAACATCGAAGCCATCGACCCCTACGCCCTTATCCCCGCCCGCTGCGCCGCGATCCGCAACGCATGGCCGGGGGGCGGATCCCGGGCGCGTCTCGTCTATTTTTCCATGGAATACTTCATCGCCCTCCCCAGCCTTCGCGGCAAGCCTATCAAGCGGAGCATCTGGAAGGCGCTGGAACGCTGGGGCGCTTCCGGCGCCGCCTCGGGCGCCACAGTGAGCGACAGCATTGCGGCACATCTGCGCGCCGATTTCAGGATCCCGATCATCACGGTCCGGAACGTTCCGCCGCGCGGCGGCGCCCCAGGCGCGCCCGGGTTGGGAAGCGAAGGCCGCATCAGCGCCCTGCACGCGCGTTGCGGGCTATCCGCGGGCGCACCCATCGTCATCTATCAGGGCATGCTGCAGGTAGGCCGCGGGTTGGAAACCTCGGTGCGCGGAGTAGCGGCCGTGCCCGGAACGCATTTCGCGATCATGGGCGGCGGACCGCTGATGGAACCGCTGCGCGCGCTCGCGGAATCCCTGGGATGCGCGGACCGCATTCACCTCCTTGGCGAAGTCGGCTTCCGGGATCTGGTCGCCCTCACGCGCGGCGCCTTGGTCGGACTCGCGCCCATCCAGTCCGTTTCGGCCAGCTACCGATACTCGCTGCCCGGAAAGCTTTTCGAATATATCCAGGCCGGCATTCCGGTAGTGGCTACCTCCCTTCCGGAAATCCGCAAGGTGGTGGAAGGGTATGGCGTGGGGATGTGCCTGGAAGAATTCGGATCCGAATCCCTGGCGGGCGCCTTGCGTCGGCTGATCGGGGAGCCGGGACTCAGGGAAGGCTTACTGCAGAACCTTCCGCGCGCCCAGGCTGAGCTATGCTGGGAGGCGGAGGAAATCCGCTACCTTTCCCTTTATAGGTAATCTTCCGATAATCCGTCGATGATTGCGGATAGACTATCGATAACCCGTCCACGAACCGCCGCGGAATCGCCTCTGGAGCCGTAGGCGTTTTGCCACAGCCGGGCTTGGCGCCACGGGGTCCTTTGTTCCCAAATCCTTGAGGAGGTTGGGTTTGTTCATGCGGTGAAAATGGAGGAGGCGCTTTGTATCTTCCTCAACAATGTCCGCCCCAAAATTCAGTCTTCTGCTCCCAGTCAGGAACGAAGTTGGCCGCATCGAGGGCGTGGTGCGTTCGGTCTTCGCCGAGCTCGCCGCCACGCCCGGCGGAAACGCAGACTGGGAAATCTGCTTCGCCGACGATTGCTCCGATGACGGCACCTATGATCGCCTGCGCGCGCTCGCGGACGTCTTCCCGTTCCGGCTGATCCGACCCACGCAGAATCTGGGCCGAGGCGCCATCCGCAATCTGCTTGCCGAAGAAGCCCGCGCTTCCATCCTCGTCTTCCTCGACGGCGATTGCCGTGTCGGGCCCGGATACTTCAAGGCCTGGGCCTGGGAAGGGCTGGACGGGGATTGCGTATGGCTCGGCAAGGTGTCGTATGACGACAACCCGCCCTGCGGCTTCAGCCGCTTCCTGGCGCGCGGTTCGGGAGTGGGAAAGTCGCGGGGACGGGAACCGATTCCGGCGGCCTATTTCGTTTCGCAGAATTTCCGCCTGGAAAAGGCCCTGTTCGTGAAAGCCGGGGGCTTCCGCACCGACCTGCTCGGCTGGGGCGGCGAAGACACGGACCTCGGCTGCAAACTGCGCGCGCTGGGCACAACCCTGCGCTACCGGGAGGAAGCCGAGGTGCATCACCCCTCGGTTACGGGTCTGGAAGCTTACTTCGCCCGCCTGATCGATTTCGGCCGGGTCAATTTGCCCGTCCTCATCGCCGACCATCCGGACCTGGCGGCCCAATTCAAGCTCGGTTACGCCCACGGCGCCCGCGCCTGGATATTCGCGAATCCGATTCTTTACGCGATTTGCCGCGCCCTTGTCACGGGCGTTCGCGGATGGCCCTGGCCCTATGCTTTGTACCGGTACGTGATATTCAATTCCTATGTGCGGGGCTTCCGGCAGGCGGCGGGGAGTTGAGTTGCGGGGATGATAGTTATGAAGATAGCCCCTAGCGCAAGGTTCGCCGATCCTCGCACGGACACGATGCGCTAGCGCTTACGGCTATGGATCATCGTGCAACGATGATCTTCCCGTTCTTCATTTCCTTCGGCGACCGGACCACATAAAAGTACACGCCCTCCTTGACGCGGACTCCGGCCATATTCCGGCCGTTCCAGCGGATCTGATCCCCTTCGCCTGCGGCGAGAGTGCGTTGATAGACGACCGATCCGGACTGGGTCATCACCTGGATGGCGCTGCCCGGTGAAAGGTTCGCGAAAACCAGGTTCTCGTGCTTGGCCAGGAAGGGATTGGGAAAGACTTTTGCGGAGGAAAGATCAGGCAAATCAGGACGGGAACGGCTTTCGTAACGGGACAGGCCTTTTTCCGTCGAGATCCACACCTCGCCATTCAGGGGATTCACCTCCAGGTTGAAGATGGTTTCCGAGAGCAGACCGTCATTGAGTCCATAATGGCGGAATGCGTGCGAAAGGGTGTCCCGACCCGGTATGATCTCGAAGACCCCGCCTTCGCCGCAACCCGCCCAAAGATGACCTTGAGGATCGATCTCGAGGTTCTTGCAGCCTGTGCCCGAAAAACCATCCAGGCTTCTGTAGGTCCGGACCGAATCGCGGTGGAAGGCGATAGCCGGGATATACAGCAGAGAGGTCTCCGTGGTGACCCAGAAATTCCCCCTGCGGTCCATTTTTCCCGCCAGGGGCGCGATGCCGGCGCTGCCTAATCTCGCCAGGAGGTTTTCGGGCAGCAGGGAGACGGCGCCCCCCTCATCCTTGATCCGGAAGGCCTCGACACCTCGGTTCGAGATCACCGCCAGGACCATATCGTCCACCACCTGGAGCGTCCGGGGCTCTCCTTCCCTGTTGTCGACCTCCATGCATGAGATCTTGGCGCTTGCGAAGTCATAGTATGCGAGTCGATATGGCTTGCCTGAAACCAGGTTGCCCAGCCAAATCCCTTTGTCCTTATAAGGTGCCTGTGACCACACCACCGAGTAGTTCGGAGCGATGTCGATTGCCGTGGGCAGGCAGGAATTCATGGCGTCGAATCCGGTGCTCTTTCCGTTGCGGAAAGTCTGGAATCCGTGTCCCCAGGTGCCGACATGGAATTCACCGGAGGCGGGCACGTCGAATGCGTGCTGACCGCGAATCTTGGATTCGGCGGCATCGCTTTCCACGAAGACTCCCGGTATCGTGTCCCAGGTGCGGCCGTGCAATTGGTAAACGTGAGGCGTTGCGAGGGCGAAGATCCCGGAACGCTCGGCTTTGATGGCGGTGACACCTTCAAGAGGGATATTCTCGGGATTGTTTATGGGGAGGTATCCGTCCAGGTCCGGATAATAGCGGAACAGACCGAACTCATCCCCGACATACCATCGGTCTCCGATATGGGAAATCGCCTCAAGACGCGACGGGCTTCTTACGATCTTCCCTTCCATGGCGATGGTAAAACCAAATGTGGATATCCGCACGTTCTCTTCTGGAATGGATGCACCTTCGTATTCGCTTCCGATTCCATCAGGACCATGATAAAGGACCCCATGGGAAAACGTTCCCGGGTCGACTTCCGACGGGGCGGAAGTCCGAATCTCCTCGACCTGGCGGAGCGAGTCCGACAGGATCGCGGTGTCACCGTCCGTCGGCTCCGGGTGGTAAAAATAGGCGCCTTCGCTGCCGGGCACCATGGACCAGATCCCCGGGTTGAACACATTGATCTTGGGATCGGTGAGCAATTTCCCGAGATGAAGGACCGCCCGGAAGATGCCCCGGTTGGTGCCCGCGAAGAGAGTATCTCCCACGAACAGCAGGGAATTGACCGACAGCCCACTGGCGCCCGCCATCTTGGAAACGTTCGCATCGGCGACCCGCTTCCCGATGTTGAAGAAGCTGAGCCCTTTGGAACTGCCGGCCACCAGGTAACCTTCGCGGTACACCAGGGCGCGCTTGTTCATGGTCCAGCCCGCTCCCCGGTAAGCGGTGCTCAGCACGTCCCAATCGTCCGCCCCGCGATCATAGGCGTAGATGTATCCGAGTTCCGAGGCCGCATAGAGCTCTCCATCCCTTCCGGGAACGAGTGCAGCGATGCCCACGTCGCGCAGGCCTTCCGTGTTGCGATAGACCTTCTGCGCGCCCGAGGGCGCCACCTTGATGATACCCCCGGTGGTCGCGGCGAAAAGATTCCCTTTCAAACCTTCCAGATCGCGGATAACCTGCAGGTGTGTTAAGCTGCTCCAATCGCCAACCAGGGCCCGCGACGGCGATGCGGCGCAGAGGGCCAACGCCGCAAGTATGGCCAGCGTGGCCTTGGCCCGGGGCTTGGGGGAAATCGGAGATGGCGACGCGAAAATAATCATCCGGGGTAATGTACCAAATTACGGTTGGCGGAAAGTAGCCGCCAGGACGCCACCGTGTCGGGGATTTCCGGGTCCAGCGAAAGCTCTTGATCCACCGGGAACAGGGGCGGATGCGCGCCGTCGGCCGGAAACTTGAGGTAGTCCTTGCGGGTGCATAGGACGGCCGCGCCGGGATGGAGGGCCAGGGCGGCTTGGAGTTTTTTCAAGGGCGGCGCGGCATGGTTGCGTCCCGTGATCACGGCCACGGGCCTTACCCCCAAGCCCGCCAGATCGCGCAGGAACGGCGCATTGTCCCCGAGGGCGCAGTACACTACCCAAGGACGTTCGGCATCGAAGCCGGCGGGGAGGATCGGACGGCGGCGGAAAGCGAGTCCAGCGGAGCCGGCACTGAAATGCAGGGCCGCAGCCTTCCCTGGTAACGGAAAAGTTACCTCAGCGGGGAGTGGGCCGGTCAGGCGGAGATCGGCGCGGGACGCCGCCCTCCAGGTCTCGCGAAACGGGCCGGCGGGAAGCAGGTCGAAGAGCCAGGGCCGTTCTCCGGGAGCCTGAAGCAACAGCCGAAAAGCCCCGTCCAGGCGGGGATCCTGAAACCCGTCGTCGGAAAGGATAATGTCGAAGCCTCCCGCGGCTTGGAAGCGCTCCTCATGCAGTAACCGCCAGGCCCGGGCGCGGTTGCGCGTCGCGAATACCCGCAGTCCCGATTCGCGGCGGAGCAGTACGGCCTCGTCCGAAGACGCTCGCCAATCCCCGTCAGCCTCCACTTCGATTAGGTCCTCATCGCTTTCAGAAGCCGGTGCGGATGGTGTGAACGGTGTGGATGAGGCGGTTGGGGTGGGGGTTGGGGTGGAGGTTGGGGTGGATGAAGCGGTGGGGTCCGATGCGCGGTCAGTGACCGTACCTTTCCCGTTAACCCGCTTTCCGGAACCTAGGCGATAGACAAGCAGGGCGGGCCGCATCCCGCGGACCGCCAGGTCGCGCGCCAGCTGAAGGGTTACGCTGGTCTTTCCCGATCCCCCGGACCTCAGGGCGCCGACCACGACCAAGGGTATGGTCGGCACGAAACCCTTCACCGGTCCGGCAAAGGTTTGACGCATCCAGGCGCGATGGATACGGGTGAAAATAAAATACAGGGGGGAAAGGGGCCGCCATATCTTGCGGGGACGCCAGATTCCCGCCGATACCCCCTCCCACCACTCCGCATTCGGACCGGAAAAGGAACCAGGACCTGCAAAAGGCCTGATTTCCAAGAAAATTGAATTATGCGTGGCCACGTGGGATAATGATCGGGAAGTCCGGGAGGAACTACCCCCCGCCCCGGATGGAAAATAGCTAATCCCGGACGCTCGGACGGGCATGGCCAGTACCGCAAACCGGAAGAAAGAACCAAAATGGGTTTGGACGATAAGCTGGTCCGTAAAAAACTGGAAGTGCTTCTCAAGGACGAAATGCTGGTCCAGAAGTACCTCCGTATCTTCGGTCCCCGCTTGGACATGAACAACATCGTCAAGCTCAAGCAGGAACAGGCCAAGGCCGGTCCGGAAGGCAACCAAGGGGATAAGGACGACCCCACTTACCAGATCAAGGTGAAATGCCCCATTTGCGCCCAGGGCGATCTTACCTGTTACGAAGTCAAGGCCAAGAGCCTCACGGCCGCTCCCGATCGGTTCCTGGTGGCCCGCTATACGGCGGTCAAGCCTTTCAAGACCCTGAACTACAGCCTTTACTCCGTCACCGTTTGCCCGTCCTGCCTGTTCGCTTCGCCGGACAAAAAGGACTTCATCACCCATTCGGTGCAGGCGCGCACCGAGGTCAAATCCCAGCTCACCCCTTACGTGCTCGACGAACTGCGCAAGCGAGTCGATGAGCGCAAGAAGATCGTCAACGCCGCCGACTTCACGGCCTACTTCGCCCATCCCCGTTCCATCGAGGCCGGCATGGCCTGCTATCGACTATGCATCCACCGCGCTATGGCCGAGGCCGGCTTGGAAACGCCTCTCGCCTGGTACAAGGCCGGTATGTACGCTCTCAAGATCGCCCTTTTCCTGCGCGATTCCGGCAAGGACGACACCGACATGCTGAAAGAGGCTTCCGGATACCTGTCCAAGAGCTTCCGCAACAGCGAGATCAAAGTTCCGGAACTGGAATACCAGCTCGTCTATATTCTCGCCGCCCTGTTCCTGCGACTCGAAGATCAGACCCAGTGCCAAAGCTATATGGGCGTGCTCGAAAAGTGGAAGGGCGAGCAGGAGAAGGCCTCGAAGGACAATCCCGACGTCAACCCCGCCCACGTAACGCGTTGGGTGGACAAGATCAAGGAGCTCTGGACCGATCGCGAGACTTCGGATCTGTGGAAGCATTAGCCGGCATTCGCCGACATTAACCGGATTCTCACGCATGGCCCGCCCCGGAAAAGCCGCCCTCATTGGGCTGATAGCCCTCTGCTTCCGCTTCGTCCCACTTTGCGCCGCTGCGGCCTCGGGCGGCGCCGATCTCAATCCCGACGGCATGCTTGATTTCGGCGGCGGTAGCGCGGGCGTGCCCGTGCTCGGCTTTCTCAAGCTGCCCGTCTCGGCCCGAAGCATCGGCATGGGCGCCACCTCATTGACCACTGACGAAGAAGCGAGCATGATCCAAGGCAACCCCGCCCTGCTCGCCACGGCCACGGATTATTTCTACTCCGTGTCCCACGCCGAGATCCTGGGCGAGTTCCGCCACGAGAACATGGCCTTCACATGGCCCACGCAGTCGTACGGCAATTTCGGCGGCTCCGCCAAGATCCTTGCCGCCACCGCCTTCGAAGATGCCCGGGACATCGATGAGGCTCCCAGCAATCCCACCGCCTACGACATCGCCCTGGGCCTTTCCTATGCGCGGGCGCTCTGGGAAGGGCTCGCCTACGCGGGCGGGCGCATCGACCTGATCCGCAGCAACCTGGACGGCGCGGTCGCCAACGGATACGCCGCCAACGCCGGCCTGGTATTCATGCTGGTCTCGGAACTGCGCTTGGGTCTCGCCGTCAATAACCTCTCCCACGGGATTACTTACGATGCGTCCTCGGGCGCGCCGACGGAACCGCTGCCGCTGAGCCTGGCCGTGGAGCTGGGAAAGCCTTTGCTGGACACGCGCTGGTCCGGCCAGCTCGGTTTCGTGCAGGGCAATGAAGGCATCTCCCATTTCTATGCGGGCGCGGAATGGCGACTGGTGAAATACCTGCTGGTGCGAGCGGGCTACGAAGGATCGAGCCAAGCCCGGGAACTCGGCAATCTGGGCGGCCTCGCCGCCGGCGTCGGGGTCAAATACGATCGCGTCACCTTGGACTATGGATTCAAAACCCTCGGTCCTCTGGGTTCCTATCACGCCTTCACCCTGAACTACTCCCGCAAGTCCGCCTTCCGCAACCGCGATGACATCCTGCTCGAAAAGGCGCAGGCCAAGTACCAACAGGGCAGCTACAAGCCGGCGTTGCGGCTGGCCAAGGCCGCCGTCGCCGCCAACCCCTACAATTTCAAGGCCCAGGCGTTGGCGGCGAAGCTGCAGTTGGAGCTCGACCGCATGAACGACATGGCTGTCACCCTCGCCTACACGGCAAATACGGACGGCAGCCTGGCTTCGGAGTGGCGCGACGGCCGGCCAATGGGAGGCCTGTCGCGCCGAAAAACCAAGCTCATCCAGCTCAAGGGCGCGCTCGGCAAAAGCCTGATCCTGGACGCGGGCAACCTCACGAATCCCGCCGCCGGTCTCGAGAAATCCAAGTACGTATATGGCGCTTATGCGCAGATGCCGTACGACGCCGTCAATGCCGGGGCTTCGGATCTGATCCAGGGGCCGCCGAATTGGGACCCGCGCCTGCCCTGGATGAGTTCGCAGAAACCCTGGCGCGGCGATCGGACCATCCGGATGACGCAGAAGAGCCTCAAGATCCGGCGTGGCGGGGAAGTGCTCGTGCTCGGCGCCATCGACCCCGCGTCCCTCCCGCGTCCCGCACCCAAGCCCGGAAAAGAGGGTTCCCCGGCCGCGGAACTCACGGCGGGTGAAACGGTGGCGCAAGCGGTGGAGCGGCAGGCCGGACCTCCCCGCAAGGGCCGCATCGTGGTGTTGCTCATGCACGGCAGCCTTACCCAGGCGCACGCCGTCGCCCTGGCCGCGCCGAATCTTGACGTTATCATTCTTTCCGGCGAAGGCCAGGCTCTCGGAAGCCCCATGAAGTCGGGCAAGACCCTGATCTGCTCCCCGGGCAGGGGCGGCACGCATGTCGGCGAACTCACCCTACTGCTGAACCAAGACGGAACCGTCCGTTCCTTCCACCATCTCCTGAACCCGCTGGACACGGGAATTCCCGAGGACGAGGAGCTCAAGCGCTTCCTGGAGCCGGTAACGGTGGATCCGAACAAGATCGCCTTCGACGACTACGACGAGGACTACCGCTCCCAGATCATCGCTTACATCTCGTCCGGCGATCCCGGCCGCGCGGGAGCGGTGCGCGGCGCGTTGCGCATGCGCGATCTGCGAACCGGCAAGGACTACCGTATCCAGACTCCTGGCCTGCGCTGCTCCTCCCCCATCCTCGGCTACGGCAAGAACAAGATCGCGTTCGAAGGCGAGGACGGATCCGGGTCGCGGGAGATCTTCACTTTCGAACCGGGTCTCGAACGCATCGACACCCTCACGCGCCTGGGCGGACGCGCCGGCGAACTGCGCTGGATCCTGCGCAACAACGCCTTGCTGGCGCTCTACGAACGCGGTGGCCAATCCGAACTGTACCGTATCGATCCCTGGAGCCGCGAGGCGCGGGATCTGAGCCTGAAACGCTTCGGCTCCATCATCGGCTTCGACGTGGTGAAGGACGGCGCGCGCCTGGCCCTGCACGCCGAGGACGGCAATAAGAGCACCCTTTGGGTCACCAATCTCGAATTCGAATCGCCCATCGCCCTGGTCTCGGGCGAATCCCTGGTGGGTTCGCCCCGCTGGAGCCCCATGGGCGATCGGCTCGCGTTCCTGGTGGCCGCAGCTCCGGATACCGGGTCGGCCGCCGGTGCACCGGCCCCGGTGGATCCTAAGGAACGGGTGGAGCCGGCCGAGGTTGATGATCAAGCGGAACCGGGCGAATTGCGGGTCTTCGATTTCGCGACCAAGCAGATACTTAAGGCCACCCGGCAAAGCCGCGTGCGCAGCTTCTCCTGGTCCGTGGACGGCAAGCGGATCTACTATTCGGCGGGCGTGAACCTGGCGGACATCAACGTCTACAATCCCGAATCCGCCAGCCTGGACAAGGTGACCTTGCCGTCGCCGTCGCCCCGCAGCGAAACCCGTCCGAAGCCCAAGGTACTCGATGGCCGCGACGGCCTGCTCTTCGAAGCCGCCGGAAGCGACTCCGCCGAAACCGGATGGCGCAAAATCCTGTGGATGGATCTGAAAACCCGTAAGGACAGCGTGCTGATCGATTCGTCCGATTACAACTTCCTCCGATAGCCCGGGCCGTCTTCAGGCGCCCGCGATCACTCCGAAAATTTCACGCCCCGGTCCTTCAAGGTCGCGATCAAATCCGCCGCGGACTTGGTCTTCCTCGCGAGCGCGACCCGCAGCAGCCCCGGCTTGGCCTTGATGGCCAGGATCTTTCCTCCCGGTTCATAACCTGCGCTTTCGATGTCCTTGACCAGGACTTCGGCTTCGCGCTGGCCCTTTGCCATCCCCGAGAAAAGGACAGCGCCGTTGTCCACTACTATCTTCTTGCGCGCGTTCCAGATGCCGAATCCGATCAATACGGCGCAGAGGGCCTTGTTGGCCCACACGCCGTAGGTCCCGCCCCATTCAGCGGCCAGCCGGGTCGCCGTCTCCGTAAGGCCGTCGAGGGCGCCGATTCCGATTAGCAGCAGGCCCAACTTCATACCTGGTCGGATTTCCACTCTTTCGATTTCCATTTTCCTCCTTTTCAACATTGTTAGGCATCGGCGCCTTTTCCCGGCCTTTTCCCGGCCTTTTCCCGTCCAACTCCCGGCCTTTCCCCGCCCTATCCGCACCAACGCTCAACAGGCGGCCTCCTCCCCTATAGCGGCGTTGGCCACTTCCCCATTTCGCGCCGAAGTTTAACTCACCAGAATTTCCGCTTCACGATTTCGCCGTCTTTCCGACACTCGCATTCGAAAGAATAGGCCCGCTCCCGGAAGGCTGCGGATTGTTTCCCTTGCCAGGACTCACAGGTCTCCCGCGCTTTAAAGGTTTCCGGAAGGGCTAACGCGGCGCCGTTGGCGCGGCAGCGTCCCGTCCATACGGAATCGGATTGCGGAGCGGGGAGCGAAGGAAAAGCGGAGTCGGACGGCGAGGCCGGCACTCCTGGGAATGCCGCGCGGGAAGCCGCCAGCGAGTCCGCGACGGCGGCCTTGGCTTTGGCGACCGCCGCTTCCGCAGCCAGCATCGGGGACATGCGGCGGCGCAACACCCGGTAGCGTTCTATGACCTCGCGATTCTGCGATTCGCTGATCATGCGCGGCAGGCGGCGCAGTTCATGCTTGGCGTCGACATCGCGGCGCAGCTTTCCGCTCGCGCTATAGCGCGATCCTCCCGTGGAGTAGTCGTTGTAGTCGAAGGTGGTGGTGTCGAGCCTTCCTTCCTTGAGCACCTTGAGGATCTCGTTGTCCTTGGCGTCCACGGCGAGCATCGCCTCGAGACTCGCTTTTTCAACGCGCAATTGGTTCGCGGTCAGGGAATCCACTTCCAGGTAGCCGTAGATGGAACCATACTGGTTCACCCGTATGGGAAGGGTATTTTTGATCGCTGCAGCCCGCTCGGCCTTGGCTTTTTCGGCTTTGGCGGCTTTCTCCGCTTTTGCCGCCTTAGCGGCGTCCGCCTTGGCCTGGGATGCTTCGCAAGGCGCACCGCAGAATGAGGACGAACAACCTGTCAGTCCCAGGAGTAAGATCAGTCCCGCTGAGGCGAGGGTTGCAAAGGCCGGAAAAAACTGGGCGGGCATCAAGGAAAAGATAGGAACATCAAATCGTGGGCCTGGCGGCCGAAGACGGTTGCGGGGCTAGCGGCCCACAACTTGGTTGAACCAGCGGACCAGTTCGAATTTTTGCGCGTCGTCCATGGGTTGGAAGCGTACTCCGATGCCTTTGAGACCCGGCTCATCCACGATCCAGATGATCTGGGCGTACACGCCGTTGAGCTGTGGATTGTAATAGCTGTGGACGAGGACCACATCCATTTCGCGGAGTCCGTTCACGCCTTCAAGGAAACAGCCGCCCAGATTGACGTTCAGGATGTTGGTGTCGTAATACTGGCCGTTCTGCATGGTCACCCGGGCGGTCACCGCCACAGGCCATCGGGCCGAGCCTCTGCGTTCTTCGGACATGATCAGGTACCTCGCTGAGCGATCATAGTACCGGGCGGGGTGGAATATCATCTGTTATTTGGGCTATGGGAGGGACAAATCCTGGAAATCAAGGCTGATCCAAGAGGACTAATTCCGCTACCGTGCTATGACGGATACCATACATTCGCGCTATGGCCCGGATTTGCGGGCTAGAACGATAGGAATCACTTCCTTCATAGGGTATTCCCCGTCCGCTTCCCCCCTATTCACATCGGCCGGAAAGGGTCATATTATTACCTTTCCTACCTCCTTAAAGGAGGTCTCCATGAAAATCCTGAAAAACATCGTCATCGGCCTGGTGGTCCTGGTCGCAGCGCTCGCGCTGATCGGCATGCTGCTGCCCAGCACATCGAAGGTAGAACGCTCGCTCGTCATCAACGCGCCTGCCGAAGTCATCTTCGACCAGGTGAACGATCTCAAGAAGAACGAAGCCTGGTCCCCGTGGAAGGATCCCACCATGGTCCTGACCTACGGCGCAATCAGCGAAGGCAAGGGAGCGGTCTCGTCCTGGACCTCCAAGGACATGGGTTCGGGCAGCATGACCATCGTGGAAAGCACCCCGGCTTCGGCCATCAACATCGACCTCGACTTCGGCGCCATGGGCCGGTCCAAGGCCGCCTGGACATTCGCGCCCGAAGGCGAAGGCGTAAAGGTCACCGAAACCATGGTCAGCGATGCGGGCATGAATCCGGCCAAGCGCATCATGAGCCTGATGTCGGATAAGTTCGTCGGCCCCTATTTCGAGAAGGGCCTCGCTTCCTTGAAGACCGTCTCAGAATCCCGCGCCGCCGAAATCGAAAAGGAAAAGGCCGCGACCGCCCAAGCCGCCGCCGCCCCGGCTGAAGAAGCCGCTCCCGCGGGCACGCCCGCAGCCGTCCCGACCCCGGTTCCCGCCGCCAAGGTCAAGTAGTCTCCCGCCGTCTCCCGCCGCAGCGGTCCGCTCCCTTGCTGAGCGGACCCTTTCCGTCCAAAAGTTTTAAAAGAGCTTATAACGAAAAACGGGTCCAACTCTCCAGTCAGGGGCTGCGGGGTCGGATCCTTGGACTCCTGCTTATACCCCGGCACCACAAGGCTGCGCCACGAGCTGCTCCTGCACTTCGACTTCATACCCAGGGCGTCGCGCGGGTGGGTAACATTGCTATGTCCCAGGCGGGTTGGTACCTTTGAAAGTGCTGGTCAGTGCTTTGGGCGTTCTCTGCTGCGCTTCGGGGGTATATGGGTAAATTACCGCTGCAAAGTTTGCTTTTCGGTCTTTTCCTCGTACCAATGTTATGCCGGGCGGAATGGGTACAAACCAAGGGGCCTTATGGAGGAATGGTCAAATGCCTGGTGGTTCAGGGGAAGGTGCTTTTTGCCGGGACTGATGCCGGCGTTTTCCGTTCCACCAACAGTGGCCTGAGCTGGACAGCAACTGGTTTGGACACGGTTTCCGTGACGGCCCTATCGGTTTCCGGCAAAACCCTGTATGCCGGAACCTGGGGCAAAGGTGCATTTTCATCGACCGACACCGGCCTAACCTTCACAAACACGGGATTAACCGATCAGTATATCACGGCTTTCGTCGAGGATGGCACCCGGCTATTCGCCGGAGAGGGCGGCGGCGGCATCCATGTGTCTTCGGACGGGGGCAGGACTTGGAAGGCTGCCAGCACGGGATTAGGACCTGGCGCCCAAAAACTCATCGGCTATCTGGACGCGAATGGCAAGCCGATTAAGCGACCGTTAGTCAAAACATATGCTTTCGTTTCGGCCTTGGCCGCTTCCGGAGGGACGCTCCTGGCCCTGGCCGGTATGGACCTCTACGCGTCAACCGACCATGGCGCAAACTGGTCCAGGCCTGGGCCTGAAGCCCATGGCGTGAAAGCCTTGGCTGTTTCCGGGGCAACCGTTTTCATTGGGGATTATGGAACGATCCGGGTATCCAGGGATATGGGCAAAAGTTGGACGACCGCCAAGGCGGCGTTGGGCGAGAACGAGGTCCGGAGCCTCGCGGTTGAGGGCAGGAATTGCTTTGTAGGGACGGAGGAGGGTCTTTACTTATTGACCCAGAACGGCGATGGATGGGAATTAACCGATACGCTTTTGAAGTCCCGGAACATTCAAAGCCTTCTCGCCTCAGGGACCGAGGTATACGCCGGTACCCCTGGCGGCATTTTCCGCTCGCCTGACAGGGGGGGAAATTGGAATACGTCCAACACTGGATTGGCTTTAGCCGAGGTCAGGGGATTGGCAATTGCCGGAGGCAGGGTTTTTGCCGGCACCCCGGCCGGTATCTGTTTCACCACCGACAAGGGGGAGCATTGGACGTCTGCCCGCAATGGGCCCGCCGGCTATAAGAACGAGTTCACCTTTGCCGTTCTGGGGGGGACGGTCTTTGCAGGCACCAGCACGGAAGGCGTTTTTCTATCCAACGATGGGGGCGCACAATGGGTTGCCGTCAATAATGGCCTGGAAAACCTGGAAGTCCTTTCCCTCATAGTCTCCGGCGGCAGGCTTATTGCGGGAACCAATGGTGGCGTATTCCTGTCCTCGGACCGAGGCGCCACTTGGAAAGAAGCCAATAAAGGCATGACCAATTACGAAGTCTTCGCCCTGGCGGCTTCGGGAAATTCCCTATTTGCGGGCAATTCCGAAGGTGCGTTCCGATTCAACGACCATGCCAAGTCCTGGGATCGGCTCTCCCAAGGTTTGCCGGACTTCACGATATACCCAGCCCTCGCTGCTATCGGCCCGGTCATTTTCGCCGGAACGGATATGGGGCTTTTTCGATCAACCGACAAGGGAAAGCGCTGGAAGGCCGTCAAGGAAGGCTGGGCCGCAGCCGGTATCGATGCCTTGGTCGTGTCGGGTAAAAACCTTTATGCCAAGACAGGGAACGGCCGCATTTTTCTGTCTATCGACAAGGGGGCGAGGTGGTCGGACGTCGAGTCGGGCCTGCCCTGGACAGCCTCTGTCAGTGCCCTTGCCGTTTCCAGCGACGAGATGTTCGTAGGGACCAAGAAAATGGGAGTTTGGCGCCGCAAATAGCTGAGGTAGCGGAGAATCCGTTTGCGGTTCAGCCGGCCTGTCGGATAATCCGCGTCAGGTTGGGATTGTGATCCCCATCGCGTTTGCATCCAGAGCAGAGAAAGAGGGGCGGTTCGGGGCGTTGCGGGGGCGGGAGCCCCCGCAGAAGGGGTAGCGGAGGCCACCGCAGGGGCGGGCGCGAGGCGCCCGTTCCCGAGGAGGCCGGAGCGAGGGGAAGGCTTTCCCCTTCTCACTACCGTGGCGCGCGTACAAACGAAAAACAGGTCCGCACCACCAGAGCCGGACCCGTTTTAATTTGAAAGGTTTGCCCGTCGCGGAGCTTCAACCTTGGAGCAATGAGATCCTTGGAGCAATGAGATCCTTGGAGCAATGAGATTGGATCAGCCCGCGAAGGTCGCGGGTTCAGCCCACGGAAGCCGCTTCGGCCGCCCGTTCCTGCTTGGTCTTACAATCGATGCACATTTTGGCCGTGGGAACCGCTTCGAGCCGCGGTTTGGGAATCCGCTTGCCGCATTTCTTGCAAACGCCGAACGAGCCATTGCGCACGCGATCCAGGGCTTCTTCGATGTAGAACAGGTACTTGCCTTCGCGGATTCCCAGCAGCAGCGACTGGAAGCCGGCGTCCTGATAGGCCTGCTTCTCATTGTTGTATTGGGCATGATTCCGCTTTGATTCCGCAAAGGCTATGCGGCCCGTGAACGGCATTCAGGCATGGGGGCGCCGGTTTTCAAAAGCCCCAGGTCCAAAGCCGCTCCCAGCCGATGGCATTGCATGCCGTCCTGGACCAGGTGCAAGAAAGCATCCTTCGATTTCGGCTGGCCAGATAGATACGCCTTTTCCGGTGCGAACTTGCTTCCGGACGCTTTCCACCAGGCTTCCGTCCTGGCGGGATTGGGCCAGTTCCAATCCGAGTCCGCGGACTCCGCCAGGCCTTGCTCTTCCAACGCCTCTTCCAGGTCCGGAGCCGGCAGAACGCCCAGGTGACCGGGGTGGAATTCCATGCCGGTTATCCAGGTCAAGGCCGCACCCGCCTGGCGCGCCATTTCCGGCTTGCGGGTCTGTTCAATCAGCCAGGGAACCCTCGACGCCGCCCCGACCCATCCCAAGCCTTGCATGCGCAACCGCGTTTCACTTTCGCCCAAGCTATCCAACCAGGCCAACGCCTCGCTCAGGGATGCCGCGCGCACGGCCAGAGACAAGGCCCGGAGCCGGAACGGACCCGGCACCTTCGCCCAAGCGAACAACTCCGCCTTGGCCTCTTGCCGTCCCAGAAGCAAGGAAGACCAGGAAGCCCAAAACCGGCAAGCCTCATCCTTATCGCCTACCGCTGCGGCCACCGCGGGCAGAAGGTCCAATCGGCCCGACTCCCCGCAAGCTTTCAAGGCCCTGGCCCGGACCAGGGGCTCCGCATCCCTAAGCGCCGAAGCCATCAAGCCCGGTATCCATTGCCGATGCACCGAAGCCCCGCCCACCGCCGCGTACCGCATCACGGCCGCGTCCGATGCGCCCAACGTTTTCACCAGTGATTCGGCTCGCGCCCAAGGCGTCCAGCCCAAGGCCGCGATGAGCGACCGCGCAGGCTTCGCCTCACCCGCCACCGAGCCCGCAACATCTTCCCAATGGGCCGGATTCCCCGACTGCATGGCCAGGACCGCCCCCGTGAAAACCTCTCCGGGCTCTTTCCAGGCCAGCTCTTCCTTGACCAGCTCCCAGCCTTCGGTTCCCGCCAGCCGCAGGCCGTCCAATTGGGCCTCCAGCCGCTCTTCCAAGCGTGCCATGTCTTCGGCGGCATGATTGGGGGAACGCACGGCGCGCTCGCGCAGCACCCACAGAAAGGAAGCCTCTTCCGCATAGCGGCGGACCAGTCCGGGAATGATGCGCTTGGCCGCCTTCAATTGATGTGCACCGCACCGCCCTTGATACGGTTGCTTCCCGTGGATCGCGTGAGCACATCGGCGCCGCGTATGACCACGCGCCCATCCTTGGTCAATGTGATACTGGCCGGGCCGCATTTCAGGACCAGCTCCTGTCCGGCCTCCAGCTTGATCTTGTCCGCGATTCCCGCTTGAGAAGCCTGAGGAGCCTGAGGCTTTTCGATGAGGCCGGTGACGATGGGCCGGGCCTGGTCGCCGTCCTCGAAGAACACCAGGGCCTCGCGGCCGATATCCGCCAGGGTAACACGTACGGTACAAAGGGCGGGTATCGACTTGGATCCGGTTTTGCCGGGCCCATCCACCAAAGGACGCCCCTTCGCATCGAGACCGACGATTCTGAGAACGGAAGGACCGGGAAGAACGGGCGGTAGCGGGGCCTTTGCGCTTTTCGCCGCGGCCGGAGCCGCAGCTACGTCCACGAAGCTCAGCAGATGATCCAGGGAAGCATCCGCGCGCGACGCCTTGGCCGCAAGGGCTGTGGCCTTATGGGCAGAGGCGGCTTTGGCCGGGTTCTTTTTGGCCGCCATCAGCGCTCCACCGGGGTGAATCTCAAGGCATGCCATTTCCGATACCTCGCGAAGGGCCGCCCCGATTTGCCGTTGACCAACACATGGATATAATCCCGTTCCACGGGAATGCCATCCTCCTCATGCTCCCAGCGGGCGATGAAGACCGGGGCATCTCCTACCTGTTCGTATTCGGAAACCTTGAGTACGGCGCCCTTGGGCAGGTCCGCTTCTGCGGTGGCGGCTTCTAGGGCTTTGTCCACGGGCACGGAGTCGCCCGGGTCCTGGGCCAGCACCTCGAAATGCCAGCCGAGGTTTTCGCCGGTCATGGCGTCGAGCTTGCAGGTATAGTCCGAGACGCGGTGGTACATGTCGAAGGGAACCAGGGTCAGGTCGCCGCGCACCTTGGGTTCGCCGGCTTGGGCTTTGAGGAAGTGTTGCAGGTATTGGGCGGCTTCGGGTTGGGGGGTCTTTTCCAGGCGGGAGCGCAGGTAGTCCCAGAGGTGGGATTCGGCGGTCTTTTTCTGCTGTTCCAAGTCGTTGTGTTCCATGTTTTCCTTCGCCTAACGGGATCGATCCGTGCGCAGCAGTTTACCGGTCGCGTCATCCAGGACAACCTCCCAAAAGGCAGCATCCTCAGAAAAATGAACGACCCAGGCGAGGAAATCCCTGGCCAGCCACTTTCCATCAGGCGCCTGCTTGGCGATTTCAATATAGCGTTTTACCGCTTTGGTCAGCGGAGCCCCCTGAGGAACCTTCGCCTCTTTACGCAACATTTCGGCTGCTTGGCGGGCTTCGGATTCAAGCACGGGCGCCCCCTCTGCGTTTGGGCCGCACGGCCACTACGGTACGGAGAGCGGCATTGATTTCCACGTCCAAAAGTTCGTACTCCGTCTCGGGACGGGCCAAGGCGAAAACGGCTTTCCAGATTTTTCCCGCGCCCGCAGGCGGTGTGATGCTCGAATAGTCTTCGAGTTTGGCCGAGGCCGGAACCACGCCGGCGTCGCGAATCAAGGCTTCCGCCTGCTCCCGACCCAACACGTAGTCTCCGGGATTGGCGTATTTTTCATGATCGATGAACCCGACCAAGCCGCCTTTGGAATCGACAATGATGTCGAAGCGGGCATAGCGCCTCCAGATGGTCATCGATTGGGTGTAAAAATGGGTGGCTTGGAAGGCGTCCCAATCCGTCTGCTCGGAGTTGGTCGAAACGATCAGGTCGCCCGTCACGCGCCGGTGGGCATGGGCATGGCACTGCTTAGTGGCCAGTTCGGAAAGGACTTGGTTTTCCAGCATTTGATTCAAGATTCCCGCTAAGGTTTTTTGGGGACGGTTTTATCGGGATTCAAGCGCCGAACCGCCATTCTATGCTTTTGCACGAACTCTTCCCGTCCATTCTCAGGCACCTGCACGGTGCCCGGTCCCGGTGAACGCACGTCCAGATTGAACAAACCAAGGATATATTCCTTTCCTTTCTTTAGCGTCGGCCCACCCCAGTGGCTTATTTGCCCATTTGCGATCGGACTCCCAGCCAAAGTCTCGAGAATGTTCACATCGTAGCTTGAGTTCCACCCACGGGTATCCTTGGATTCTTCCCTGACGGAGAGCACCTTCACCCATACCAGGCGGCATTCTTTATTAGCGAAAGTTTCCGCTATCTGGGAGTCGCTCAGAATCCTAGGGGCAGAGCCGACCTGGTAAATATCCCCGCCGGATTGGTGCACACGCAACACCTCTTGGACCCTATCATGATACTTTTTGGATAATTCGGCCCGGTCGTTTTCTAGCACGGGTATGGACCCTGATTCAATGTCAACATCGCCGTGCTTCGAGATCGCGCACAAATACACCCGCCCCACTCTGAATACCGGCCCGCCATTATGATGCAATCGCCTAGGCCAGGTTTTCCGGCCTAGTATCGATTCAAGGACCGTGACCGAATATTCCGTTCTCGTTACGTTCGAACCGGATCCGGCATGGGAGACACCCATGGCCAATACCTTCACGAATGCGAAATCGGCGCGTTCCTCCAGCACGGAGAAAAGGATTGGAGGCCTGGCCACTTCTTGATGGCCCTTTTCCCATTCCTCATATTTACCTTCCGGTTCCCCATTTTCGCCGCCTTTACCGGGCCCCTGGTTCGACGCGCGCATATCGGAAGCATGGTGCGCATGCGCCGCAGCAATCAACTCGCGATGTTTTTGAACGAACGCTTCTTTCCCGTTAGCGGGGATTTCCACGGCGTCGGTTTTAGGATCGAAGAGGGACAATTGAAAGCACATGATGTATTCCCGGCCGGCTTTGAATACCGGTTCCGGATTCTGCAAGCGGTCGCGCACATACCCGGTTCCGAATAGCATTTCGAGATCCTCGATTCCATACTCGAAAGTTTTTTTCCCGTTGTATTTACGGGGATTTTCGCTATTCACCTTTACTATCGCGATAACGCCATGGCCGCTCCCGACGGCTGCGGAAATAACGGTTGCAGACAACATCCGGGATTCACCGGACACTTCGCCCACAGCGCCATTCCCCTTCGAATCGGCGACGTCCTTTCCGAGAGAATGTTTCCCGAGAATGATATTGAGAAGAAGCAGAAGGGCGGTTCGCAGGTTGAATTTCGAGTGACCGTTCATTTGAGTATTTGATAAACTCCCCAGCCGATAGCCGCGCCCAACGCGATCGCCCCCACGATTATCGCCGCATACTCAAGAATTTCGAGAATGCCGGGACCCCCACCTCCCTCCGGCCCTTTTATCCTTCCTCCGCCATTGCCGAACAGAACCGGCCTGAGGTCGTCATAAAAGGCGGAACCGGTTTCAAAAAAGACTTCCGGGATTTTCGCGGGATCGCATTTATGCGTCGTCACCCACATCGTATAAAAATTGGTCGCCATCTCTCGTGCGGGCGTGTCACCTACAACCTTCCTGAAGGCAAGGACGTTTCGGGTACCCCTTGAAACAAAGGTTTCGGCCATTCCCTTATCCCATCCCGCGTCACAGCAACTGAAATACATGAGGTACTTCGGCACCGATGGAACCTCGGCATCGAACGCGACTTCAGCCTCTCCGAACGAGGAACTTCCGATATACATGACGCTCCGCCCGGAATGCGAATGATCTTCCGCGCAGTAAAGCGGATTTCCATCTTCGTCATGGGCGAAGCTTTTCATCGGATTCGTCCGGCACTTCACGACTCCATGACCGGCGTGATGGTATACGAACGTATTCCTCAAGACGCTACCCACATCCGCCAGGGTCGGATATTCCTGCCTATACAGATTCCCGAATGCCTTATGATGAGGCAGGCCGTTCAGGATTCCCGAGATTTCATTCATCTCATCTTCGGTGCTCAGGTCCCTATTCGGATCGCCGGTATGATCGGCTTCGTAATCGCCGGTGCAAACATGCCAATACTTCAATCTCAGCACATTCCCTTCATCATCCGTATAATTCCGCTGCGTCTCCGTCCGCAAAGACTTGTACTGCACCGTACAGCTGAAATAATAGAATGGCGCTTCCCAATCCGACCACAACCCATGCTCCGCATTGAAGAACCATTCCGGCGCCACCCCCGTAAAGGGATCGATCACCTTGTTCCCCTTGACCTTTAGCCCCTCAATCTTTCCGTTCTTGATCAGCGCCTTACTCTTCGCATGGCGGATCTCGATCACGGCGTCCTGACCGTTCGGCACATCGGTCGTGACCACCTCCAGTAGCACCTTGGCTTCTTCCGGAACATCATCGTAAGGCGCCATGGGGGGCGGATACGTCGAATTATGATCCGGAGTCACCTCCTTTTTGCTCCACTTGGCCTTGATGGTCGGCTCCTTGACCTCTTCCGTCTTCTCCGCCTCGGGCTCCCTCTCCTCCAGCTTCTCGAGCTGGATATCCTCCGTCACCTCCGTTTCCACCGGTGGCGGCACCACCAGCGGCGGCTGCACCTCCGGCATGGGCGGAGTGTTGGGCGAGGACATCTTATTCCCCAGCATCATATCGCCCATGCGCGGAACGTTCTTGCCCTCCACCTTCACGTCGAAGCTGTAGTTGACGAACTCGGCCTTGCCCTTGGTGGTCACGGACATTAGTCCGCCCAGGGAGCCGGCCTCGTCGCCCGTGCTCATCTTGAAGTTGGCGTCCTTGAGCATGATCGAGCAGCCGTCGATCTTGACCTGGGTGCTGCCCATGGCCGTATCAGTGGACTGGGCGATGTTCGGGTATGGGATGGGGATGGGCGGAGCGGGCGGGGCCGGGGTATTGCACACGTCCGGGAAAAACATGGCCATGCCCGAGCTCTTCTGATGAACCACGGTGCGAAAATTGACGTTAGTAGTAGCAGGCATGCTTTTCCCCGGTCACCAGAACCCGTTCACCAGAACCCGTTCACCAGAATTTCCAAAAAGGCCGCTTGACGGGCGCTTGCTTCCCGGACTCCCCGGATCCAGACTGGGAAGCAGGAACAACGGCCCGCTCCTCCGGCTTTCCCTTCAGCCACTTCAACGGGAGATAAGATCTCTTACGCTCCCATTCGAACCCAAACTCCGGAAAGCGGATTTCATAGCGTTCTTCATCAACGGCGAGCTCCGTGAGCGGGAATTCGGCTTCCACCGGCTTACCCAGGGCAACGGCAAAGCGGCCCAGCTCAGAGAATTCGTTCCGAGTCCGAGGATCTTTATGCACAATACCCCGCTTCCGGATTTCAAAAGCCAAGGTTCCCGGATTGGGACCCTCCAAGCTCTTGGCCCACTCCTCCTCCGGATCATTACCGGCCACTCCATCCTTGGCCCAGTTCCGCAATGCCTCCCGGGAGGCCACCAATCGGATGCCGATTTTAAGGACACCCCTGGCGCTGGGAAGGCGCGGATAAAGGCCGATGCCCAGGGTCGGCTTAACGTCCTGGATCGCTTGCGGGAACCGGATTGGGAACGGGGAAAGCCTAACGACTTCGTCGCCCGCGGATCCGAAATCCCCGGCGGGCCGGTCGACCATGGGGACTTCCTTGCCATAGACGGGCATGCGGCCGGCGGATAGGGTTTCGCCGTTCCACTTGAACTCGAACTCCAGCAGGTATACGGAATCCCGGGCAGTCCCCGCTTCGCCGTTCATAAGGGCTCCTATCAGCGTGCCGAAGGCCAAAACGAAGGCGCGCCGGTTCAAGATTGCGCTCCCGCCGTCGGGGTTTCCCGCGGGAGGATCAAGGTGTTCGACAACCAGGTTCCCAGGGAGAGCGTGATGTAATAGTCATAGCCGGAAACGAACCGGAAATGGTCCGCGGGCCTGAAATTGACATGGCCGTAGCATAGGCCGTCTTTACGGTGATAATCGTCTTCGAACAACACGGTATCACCGAGCAGGTTCCCGGAAAAAATTCGCTTTCCGCCGATCACAGTCAGGATCAAGGCTTCCCCCGGCAGCTTGCCCCCCAAGGTTTCCACGCCGGCCTCGTCCAGGACATAGGCCACGGCCACTTGCACATGCGGCAAGGCCGAAGGAAGGGGAGGGGAGGAAAACGCGATTTTGACTCCCCGGAACGCGCGGTCCAGGGGAGGGGAAAAAGGTTCGAGGCGGAAGGTGGGCGCGGCGAGGGACTTCATGGCTTGTGGATCCGCACGGTGGCGACGTTGGACTTCTCTTCCCCGATCAGTACGAAAAGATGGTACCTCGCGGGTTTTCTGGGGAACTCGCGATGGTAAAAGAGGAAATCAGCGTTGAACCAACCGCCCACGGTCTTTTCCGCGAAACCCACTTCCGCTTCGTTGAATTTCCGGGGCTCGGGAACGTAGTCCAGATAGTGCAGGTCGCATATTAAAGGCGCATGGGTTTCCGCGTTCACGGCCACCATTGCCATTTCATAACGCAGGCTTTCGAACCGGTTCCAGAAGGCGGCCGGGAAGCGGTAGCTGCCGCATACGGGCAGGACCATTTCCGTGTCCAGGACGATGGATTCCGGGACGGCGATGCGGATGCCGAGAAACCCGTCGTCCAGGATGGGAGAACAGGTACCGCTGGAATAATTGTTCAGCGGGATGTCCGTGAAGGTTTCCGGCAGCATGCTCATGTTCCGCTTACCATGAGGCAGGCATCCTTTTGGCCGGAATGCCGCGCGAGCGGACGAACGGGTCGCAAATCGGGCAGAAGATGGCTTGGCGGGTGGCGGAGCTTTCCCCGAACATGATGCAACTTCCGGACAGCCCCGAATAGGAGGCTTTGGTCAGGTCGGTGACCGACACTCCCGTCGCGCAATGCGGGCCTTGGTGGCTGTGGCCCACGTAGTGGGTGCTTTGGGAGGCGGCCGCCATGCCGATATAGTGGCCCACTTCGTGGATGGTGGTCTGCTGCATGGCCGGGGCGCCGCGCGCTCCGCGGTGCATGTTCTCGTGGGCCATCCAAACGGTATTGTACCAGGAAAGGCCGTTGGTGCTGCCGGTCAGAACGCGCACCTTGAGCCGCACGGTCGCGGTCCGCCAGAAATCTAGGAAATGCCGCTTGGGCAGATCCTTGAAATTGATCCGGACCGTCGATCTTCCCTTGGCTTCGATGAAGGCCAGGTCGATGTTCCGCTCCGCCGAGCGCGGCTCCCCCACGAAGCGCCATTTCGCCTCGATGATGAAGTCCTTCTTCAGCGGCATGCTCTCGTCTTTCCAAAGCGGCGAGCTGGTGCCTTGCTCGATCGGTTCGTCTTCGCTTACGGCCGGGAAAATCAGCTCTTCGTCCCCGGGGGAGGCGATTTGGTTCACCAGTACGGCGCGGATGGTGACGGGTTCGCGCTTGGCATTGTACCCTTCCCGGGCGCTTTTCTTGAGGTCCGCCTCGGCATCGAGGATGTTGGCGCGCCGGGTGACGAGATCGGTGCCGCTGTCGTCCACCAGTTCGATGTTGTGATCGCGCGCGGTGTATTCCGAGATCACGGGGCCCCAATCCAGCTTCGGGATTTCCGGCAGGGTTCCGGTCCTGCCGGCGCCCTTGGGCCCGCTCTTGAAGCGGCTGATCTGGTAATACAGGCGGCGCCAGACCACGAAGGTCTCCGAACCCAATTCCTTCCCCTTGCCTTTTTTCGCGGGGATGTAGGCCTTGACGGTGAATTCATCTCCGCCGCATTCGGACAGGACCAGCTTGATGGTGCTTTCGCCCTTCTTGTCTGTCAGGATGCGCCGCTTGAGGCTGCCGGGAAGGCCTACGCCGCCGGCCGCGGTCTGGGAGATGGCGCGCATTTCCTTGGGGGTGAAGTTGGCCGCTTCCAGGGAGGTGGAAATGTTCTTGGCCCCCAGGGTCACCTCGAACATGATGGGGACGCCCGCGATCCCCTTGTTCAACTTGGCGGTGAACGACACATTCCTGCCCGCCCGCAGCTTGTCCAACCCGTTCAGTTGATCCGGGATGTTCGGATCCAGATTCACGTACTGCTTCAGCGCCATCTCAATACCCTTCCCCTGCCGCCAGCACCAGCGCGCTCCGCGACCCGTCGTCGGAAGCATTCCAAATCAGCGCCTCCCGGGCCGGAGCGAACCCGCGCGCGAAGGCATGCAAAGCGTATACGATCAACATCCCCGTACTGGCCGCTCCCGTATCGCCCAGGCAATCCGCGGGATGCGTCAAGGCCGCGATGGGATCGAGAGTATCGCCCAACCGGGTGCGGACGATGCCCCATTCGGCGGCCCGGTAGCTTTCCCCGTTCATATCGCAGAGGATCCAACGGCCCGGGCCCTCCGGCTTGGGCGTCCGCGCCAATGCGGGTTGCAAGGCTTGGCCAAGGCCTTCTCCCGAACTCAGACGTTCCGAGACGTAATGCATGGCTTCTTTCCCGAACCCCAGGTCCGAAAGGACGCCCATCGCCTTCGCCTTACGCGCCGCCGCCTTGGCCGCCGTTTCCAGGAGCAAGGCCACGGCCGCTTCTCCGGGAATGAACCCGTCCACCGCGCGCGCGCTCTTCAGGCGGTATTCCCCGTCCAGGAGCGCCAAGCCCTCGGTTTCATGGTAGGACTCGATGCCGGCCACGATGCAGAATTCCACCTCGCCTGAGGCGAGCAGACGGGAGGCCTCCGACAGGCAGGACGCCATGCCGGTGTGGCCCAGGTTGCAGGCCTTCTTCACCTTGAGGGATTGGATCCCCAACCGATCCGTAAGCTCGACGAGGAAATCCCCGCCGGCCTCCGGTCCCTTGCGGCCGGCGATGGGCTGCGGCAGGGAGAGCAGCACGCCGCCCCGCGCCAGCCCGGCCCGCTTGAACCCGGCCTTGGCCAGCAGGCCTTTGAAGGCCGGAAGGGCCAGTTCCAGGAGGCGCTCACGGCCCTCCAGGTCCGGATCCAGTTCGGCCAGGAGGGAGGCGATCAGCGGCTCCGGGAATCCGGTTTCGGGATCGGTAACCTGCGAGACGTGGAAAGGGTGATCCGCGAAGCGGTTGGCGCCCGCGCGGATGGCGGCGCAGGTTTGCTCCGCGTCGAAGCCCAAGGGCGTGACCGCTTCCGCGGCCGTGATGCACAGGGCGGTTGGGGCGAGGGTGAACGCGTTCATGCCGCCGCCTCGATGAGGATCCGTTCGAGATACAGGAAGTTGCGGTCGCATGGGATGATGGCCTTCCAGGTCAGCATGACGCGTTTCCCGTCGGGTTCGATCACCACCGCGTCCAGGCGGGCCGGCCAGGTGCCGGGCTTGCCTTTGACGTGGGCAGAAACCGTGAGGACGCGCTTGGGCAGGGCGAAGGCCACGTCCCGCTCTTCGGCGAGGTTCACGTAACGCACCGGCTCGCCGCCGACCAGGTGCTTGGGGGAGGCGAGTTCCGGGGTGGCGGCGCGGAAGAAGCGCTCGTCGAAGTCCGCTGGCAGGAAAGGGAAGCGCTTGTCCTTCCACGCCTTGTCATAGGTGCCGGCGAAGGCCCGGCGCGGCAGCCAATGGGCCGCCAGCAAGCCGAAGCCGGCCGGGGCGGGCTTGTCGCCCGCGCCCGCAATCAGGTCCT
>JBDSIO010000081.1:0-3900 GCA_039917895.1 Fibrobacteria bacterium
CCTCGGAAATTCCTCCCGCCATGATCTGGGGATCGCCGGTTCCGTATCGGGTAATGGCTTCGAAAAGGGTGATCATGCCCATCACGGTTCCCAATAGCCCCAGCAGGGGGGCTACGCCGGCGATAACTGCAATCGTATTCACATGCCTGTTCAAGGTCGGCTCGTCCTTGACCAATAAGCCTTCGATTTTATTTTCCACGTCCTCCCTCGAGGCATCCGGTGAGCAGACTTTCAGCACCTCGCTCAACATGGATTTGGATCCCAAACCGATCGCTTTGGCCTCTTCGTTTTTGCCTTCCTCAAGCTTTTCCACGACCAGGTTTCCCGTTTTGATGTCCCGGGATTGCCGTTTCAAATATTGCCGGATTTGAAGGAAAACCAGCACCAAAGCCCACAGCGGAAGGGCGAGAAGCGGATACATGGTTATGCCTCCGGCCCTAATGTATTCGGCAAGCGCCGAGGACGCCTTCTTTTCTCCCGCCGAGGACAAAATCCTCGATTGGGAATTCTGCAGGATGTCCACGGGAACCTGTCCGGACGGCTTGCGGTCGGAAACCCAGCCAGGAAAGGCCTTGTCCAGGTCGGATTTCAGGGACGCGTTATCCACCGCTTCGGTTTGGAATCGGCCCGCTCCCAGGCTTCCCGTCTGCCGGATGATATAGGTTTGCGCGTCGGCGGATTTCCCGTAGGCGAATACGTTTCCGAACCGGGCCAGGGTCATTTCATGGGCGGACTTCCCATCCGGGGAAAGGGTGGTCTTATCCATCCCCAATTGGGTCCCTTTTTCGATGAACTGCTTCCTCAAGAGGACGTAGTTCGAAAGGGCGGGAAGGAAGTTCCCCTGCAAGGCGTACTGGGATTGGATTTTTTTCAGGCCGGTGCTGCTCGCTTCCAGATCCAAAGGGAACATCTGGAAAAAGACTTCGCCGTGATTCTTAAGCTCGTCGCCCAATGTGGATTGCACCGTGAGCCAGTCGCTTTTTTTCTGGACAAGGACGGCGTTCTCCTCTTCGATCATCCTTTCCCGGGAGAATATCTCCTCCTCGATCCGGGCCAGCTCCTGGTATAAGCGCTCGATATCCTTTTCATAGGTGAGGAGTATCTGCTTATCCTCTTCCTTTTTCTTGATATACAGTTGCTTCTTATCCCATCTCAGGGCGGTTTCATCGTGCAGCAGATCCCGCAACTTTTCGGATTTCTCCAGGGCTTCCCTGAGTTCTTTCCGGTCGGCGTCTTCCTGCGCTTTGGCCCAAAGCGCGGAACCCGTGGATAATGCGCCCAGAACCATAAGCAGGAGGATTTTCATCGTCGTATAAACCCTAATAGTGGCGGAATTATGCATGGTTTTAGTCTTTTTTCAAGGATAGCGGCAAGGTTACGAGCTCAGGCACGGTCTTTCCGGCCCTGATGGAAATGGCTTTTCTGATCCTGGCGGCGACGTCCTTGTCGTCGACCGCTTCCCATTTTCGATCTTGGGCATTCCAGAGCGCGGCTTGCGTCCCATTTTCATTGACGATGGATTCATAAATGCCTCCGATGCGGAGCCGGTAGACGATGCCGGTTATACTCGGCAGCGGCGAAGAACCCTGGTCCACTTCGATGTCCATAAGGCGATTCTCCAATTCGGTGAGAATGGAGAATAGCCGGCTCATCGATTCCATATTATCGGAAGTAGCCGCATGGATTTCGCTTTTCAGGAACCTTATGGAAGCGCTTTGCTTTTCGGAAAGCATGGGGGACAGGACTTCGGTGATCTGCAGGAGGGTATCGCAAAGCTCCTCCAACCTGCCCCGCAATTTTTCCTGGTTGATGTCGTATTCGCGTTGCCGGGACTTGATGCCGTTGATATTCGCTCCCAATCCCGAATTCCTGCCCCTCAATCTGGAGGCCACCTGATTGAGGGAATCATTTTTCTGCTTCAGAGCCCCGAACTGTTGACGGGCCCGCTGTTGGTACTCCTTGAATTGCTGGTAATCGTCCAGCGTGGCCTGCCGTACCTTGGCCCTTTCCTTATCCAGCTGTTCATTGTCCTTCTTTGCCCGGCGGAGCTGGTTTTCCACTTCCACGTCTTCCTGCGAAAACGTGGGAAGAGACATTCCTAATCCCAGCAAGATTAAGCCGGCGTAGAGTAATCGCTTTGTTTCCATTTTATGTCGGTATTTCTTGAATTTATTTGGGTTCGGATGGAACTACTTCTTGGGTACCAGATTCAGATAACGCCACTCCAAGCGGTTGGGGCCGGTAGCTGAAGGGATTTCCGGTTCCGCCAATTCATGGCGCAGCCGAAGGTTATCCGCACTGATTTCAAGTATCTGGTAAGTGCTGGTTCCGCTGCCGTAGCCTATGTAGTTGTCGCTCGATAGTTGGATGACCAGGTTGAATCGTTGCCCAGTCGCGCTATCCGTGAAATAACCTCTTTTCCCGCCCGTCGTGTCCCCTTCGGCCACCCTTTCCAGTTTCCATTTGGCCGGATTATTGGGGATATAAGTGTAAATCGTATCTGCGAAGGTTTTTTGGCTGGCTCCGAAAAGCTTATTGGCCCACTTCCAGTTGAAGAAAAAATGCCCATGGCTTTCATTCTTGTAGGCAAAACCCTTCAACGCGAAAATGTATTCATCGTCAAGTGACCTTTTGTCGGGAAGGGGCGGGATGCCCACTCTCGAGGAATTCCACCAAAAGACGATTTTATCGTTATAACTGCTCGTGCCGTTTCCCAGGGAATCCTTTGGAGAGGGACCGCCATTTCCGAAGGCGCTGTCCACATCCGGAATGACCCAGGTTTTGCTTGGTACCCCGCATCCGCCGGAAAGGTAGGTGTAATAGATATTGGCGCATATTTCAGGATCCGTTTGCGCGATTACGACCTGCTTTTTCGTAACGGTCGCTCCTCCTTTTCCGGAAACGGCCAATGAAACCGTATAGTTGTCCGCAAAGGGGAAATAGACCGTGTCCACCATTTTTTTGGATAGGATTCCATTCCCGAAATCCCAGTTGACCATGAATCCCTTGGCCGAAGTGGCTGTGAAAACGACATTATTGGGATCGCTTTGGTCCAAGGTGAAATCCGGAGCTGGTGGAGGAGGTCCCAAGGTGACGCTGTCGTCGTTGCATCCCACCACGAAACCCATCCCAGCCGCTAACATCAATAAAGCAATCGGTTTCATGCAAACCCCTTCCATGGCGATCTTCAGCATCATCGTTCCTAATACGGGTTCTGGACGATCTTGTTGCAAACGTCCAGTTCCAACTGGGGAATAGGGAAGTATTCGTGCTTTCCTGCGATAAAGCCGTTTCCAACCAGCAGGCTGGCGGCTCTCCCTTGCCGCACCAAGTCGAAGAACCGATGGCCTTCAAGACCCAGTTCCACTCTCCGTTCATGGTAGATGGCTTTTCTCAGTTCCTCTTTATTGGTCGCGGTTACCGGAGGCATGCTGACGCGTTTGCGCACTCGGTTTAAGGATTCCAGGGATGCAGCGGCGTTGCCCAACTCATTCGCGGCTTCCGCGTGAAAAAGCAGTACATCGGCAAAGCGAATGGACCTCCAGTTCGCGGGAGAGTTGCTGACCTCGGGCACAATGGGTTGGTATTCGAACAGATACTTCCTGGCGGCGTATCCGGTCGGGCTCGCGCTGTTGTCCGCTTTCTGCTGCGCCGGCGTGCCCTCATACAGGATGTCGTTGTTGAATACCACGGTGGCTTTCAGCCGGGGATCATTCGACTCGAATTCATCCACGAACTCCTGGGTGGGAGCATTGAATCCCCAGCCGGTGAAAAAAGTGGCGTTTCTGCCGCCTTGGTAAATCGACGTTTCCTGTCCTTCGTTCAAATCTCCGTAATCGCTGGTCGCGATTTGGACATGCTGGATTTCAAATATCGATTCGATCCCGTTTTCGTGCGATA
>JBDSIO010000082.1:0-7171 GCA_039917895.1 Fibrobacteria bacterium
CCTGGACGGCCGAAGGGGCCTGGGCCAATCGTTCGGGCTGCTTGGAGACCAGGGTGACCTGGAGGTCCATCAATTCTTCCAGGCTCATCTTCTTGAGTTCCGCCGGGGTCGGCAGTTTGTCCGTCTCCAGCCCGGTTCCATCGGCCCAGGCGATGGGCATGGCCAGACCCAGGCACAATCCCAGTAGTGTGGAAAAGGGAATCCGACCCTTTCGGGCGCTCTCCATCATGAAATACCCCTGGTGACGTTACGTTTCCTATTTAATGCATTCGCAGGGCAGGGACAAGAATGATGCGGAATCCAAGGACATTTTTCAAGGTACCTTTCCCAAGAAACATCATGGCCCGATCGGCAAGGTCGTGACCCGAAGCAGAAAAACCCCTCGGGAAACAGGACCGCCATCCACCCCCAGGCCATCCCAACGGAATTCGTGGCGGCCGGCGGGATACGCTCCGGATGCCAGGCTTGCAAGCGGCCGGCCTTCCAAGGTGAAAACTTCGGCCTTAACTTCGGAAGATTCAGTCAGATCAAGCTGATAAATTTGCCGATCCGCCATCGTCCCCCCGGGCAAGACCAGGAACCCGGACTGCCGCCGCGATTTCCGCTCGGGCGTGAGGCCGACCGCCCCATCGGCTGCGAAGCAATAGAAGTAACCGTTCCCGCCCGTTGCTATCAAGGCGCTCTGGCTGCACCCTGAGGAAAGGTGGGCCTGATTCCAGGAGGTGGAGTCGATGTTGGAGGCGACGCCGTGGCGATCGTGATGTCCGAGCATGGCGGCTCCGGTGGTTTCGCTGGTCCAGTTCCGGCACGTCTGATCCGTTCCGGCCGCGAACGCGGTGCCGTCCGCTTTTGAACCCGTCAACATGTCATGCTGATTGGGAGTATCGCCCCGGCCCTTGACGAGGGCGCCGGTTTCCGTGAGCGAATTCTCTTTGCCCAATTTGTTGTTGGAACTGTGCAGGTCGTCCACCCCTTCCGCCACCCGCACTCCCTTGGCGTTGTACCAGGGTCCCGAGCCGATGCGGTCGCGCGCATTCACGGCCGCCGTGCCATTCCCGGCCTGGGTGCTGAGATAGGCGCGCCAGGTCCGGTTTCCCGCTCCCGCGGCGGCGGCGAGCTTTTGGCATTGGGCATCCGCGCCCGCGAGGCCCCCCAGGTTGGCGCCTGTGCCGAGACCGGCGCTGGTTATGAAAAATCCCAAGCCCGTGTCGGCAGCGGCCGAGGCGAAAGCGGGCGATAAGGCCGGTCCCGGGCCCAGAACGAGGCAGAGCGACAGGGGTGAACCGAAGGCGCAGAGGCATCGGAGGATTCGTAGTGAAGTCAAGGTACGTGATGAACGTGATGTATGGGATGTGAACATGGATTCCTCATTCTTCAGGGGGCGTTTATGCCGGTATCCTAAATTAGCCTTCTTAAAGTAAGCCGGAATAGCAAAAAATGGCGTAACCACAACCAGAGACCCGGCCGGTGCTTTCCGACTCCGCTCTCCGCCCTCCCGATTCAACCCTGATTATCTTTTGACAAGGTTCGTTCCGGACTATTTCCGTGCGCGCCTGGAAATGAGGCATCCTGGTACCCGTGGTTCCCATGATTCCGGTGATTCCGGTGACTCCCAATGATTCCCAATGATTCCCAATGATTCCATATAGGCTCTGGATAGTAATGGCGTTCACGCGGATTCCCGGAAACGCCTTCTCGTTCTGGATCCGCCGTACCCTGCGTTGGTCGCGCGGCCGACCCGCTCTTACGCAGGAACCCAAGCACGACCTGTTCCGGTACCTGTCCTCCACGGGCGGGGTCGCCGAATCGGCCGTCAAATCTGTCGCCGAAATTACCGCCGGGGCCCGCGAAGCCGATCTGCGTAAGCGATACCAGCTGGAGCCCTTGGCCCGGGAGTCAACCCAAGCCCTGTATCGGAAAAACCTTTATCTTCTCGACATCCTGGAAAAGGCGGCGGAGGGGCTTCCGATTCCGTCCGTCAAAGACGGGTCCGTCAAGGACGGGTCCGTAGGGGAAGGTAACACCAAAATTACCTCCATGGACATCGGTTCCCAGGATTGGCACTATGTCTTCGGACTGGAACGGTGGTTGCGGTTTGCGGGCGAAGCCGGCCTATCCGGCGGGGAAGATTTTTCCGCCGGCCGGATGGTTTCCTTGCGCGGCTTGGAGGTGGACGGCTACGGCATTTATCCCGATTTCAGATCCCGCAAGGATTACGCCGAAGCCTATTGCGCGCAAACAGGTAACACCGGCGTCACCTACGAGATAGAAGACGCGCTCGAATGCTCGGATGGCGGAATCGACCTCATCACCATCTTTTATCCTTTCGTCGCCCGCCACCATTTGCTGCTTTGGGGACTGCCGCTCCGGTTCTTCCGCCCCGCGCAGATGCTGGCGAAGGCCGCCTCCCTGTTGCGGCCAGGCGGCTGGCTTCTGGTCTTCACGCATACCTTGAAGGAGCATGAACTGTTCCTGGGATTGGGGAAGGCGGAAGGCGCTCTCATCCTGGCCAAAGAAGGCAGGGCGGCCAGCAACCTGGTCGATTTCCATGAAGACGTCGCCGACCGGCGCTACTCCGTTTGGAAACGCCGATCAGGCTGATGACCACCCTCTCCCTGATTGCGGTTGGATTTCCTGGCATGTTCGTCCCTATCGAAGTAATTTGATTGTCATGACCGATCCATTGACGCCCGAATCAGCCGTTTCCACCATTGAACAGGTAGCCAAGACCCAACCGGGCTTTCGCCGCGCCCATGCCCGCGGACTCGGAATACGGGGCGTATTCCAAGCCTGCGACCAGGCCCGAGCCTTGTCCTCGGCGCCGCACTTGCAAGGCGACCCCGTACCCTGCGTGGTACGTTTCTCGAACGCTTCGGGAAACCCCTGCGCTCCCGACCGCAGCTCCGCGACCGTAGGCCGGGTGCTAGGGCTCGCCATCCGCTTCGAACTGCCAGGCGGCGGCACGTCCACCTGGGCCGGCATCAACATCGCCGCCTTCCCCGCCCGCACGCCCGAAGAATTCATGGCCGTAACGCGCGCGCAGGCCCCAGGTCCCACCGGCAAACCGAACATGCTGAAGCTGCTTTGGCATATTCTCAAGCATTTGCACGTCCTCGCCGGAATCAAGGCCATCAAGGGCCTCAAGCCTTCGGGCAGCTTCGCTTTGGAAGCCTACCATGGCATCCACACCTACTATCTCGTCGACGGCGCGGGCAAGCGCACGCCCTTCCGCTACCACTGGATCCCGCGAACGGATTCTGACGTTCCGACTCCTGAAGAAATCCGCGGCCGTCCCGATCTCTACCTGCTTAACGAGATCCGCGCGCGCCTGGCCAAGAGCCCCATTTCCTGGGACCTGGTGGCGCAATTTCCCGCCGCAGGCGACCCCATCGACGACCCCAGCGCGCGATGGCCCGACGACCGCGCGAAAGCCGTGCTGGGCCGCCTCACCCTGGATCGCGTGCATGAGGATCAAAAGGCTGTGGAAGGCATCGTCTTCGACCCCACCAACGTCCCGCAAGGACTGGAACTCTCGGACGATCCGGTGCTGCGCTTCCGTCCCTTGGCCTACGGCGTTTCCTTCGAACGTCGCTCCAAGGAAAAGCGGACGAAGCCGGCGCCCGAAGATCTGGGACAATAACGCGCCGAGAGCTCCCATGAAGATCCACTGCGTCCTGACCGCTGTGACGGGCGCTGCCGCCATCCTCCTGGCCGGATGCGGTGGCCCAGCCATCAATGTCGCCGCCAAGGCCGACATCGACCGGCAATTGGTTTCGCGGGATTCCACCCCTTCCGTACCCGCGCCGGACTCGGGCGTGTTCAAACCCATGCCCCTGGCCGTGGGCCAATGGGTGAAATTCAAAGTAGTCGACGAGAAATCCGAACCCTCCATCCTCACCTACAAAATCCTGGGCGAAGAGAAAGGCGCGTTCTGGGTCGAGTCCGTCAACGAAACCTATCAAGGCAAAAAGCTGCAGAAACTCCTGGTCTTCTTCGGCAGCCGCACCGATCCCAAGGAAATCAAGATCCGCGCCATCAAGACGATGGATAACGGGTACAAGAACGAATTGCCGAATTCGATGGTTTCCATGATGGAGGAGCTCTTCAAGGGCGCCCTATCCTCCCTGATCCTCGATTGGAAGGGCCTGCCGCAGGAGGATGCCTTCGTGCCCGCGGGTTCGTTCGCGGGTTGCTACAAAGCGCGCGGCAAGGCGCAGTGGGGGCCCTGGAAAAGCGAAGCCGATTCCTGGTGCCATCCCGCCGTGCCCATCAACGGGCTGGTCCGCAGCAAGGGCGTCGGCAAGGAATTCGCGATGGAGTTACTCGCATACGGCCTCACCGGCGCGGTCTCCGAGTTCTGATCCGATCGATGCGTTCGATGCTCTCGCTCCGGTAAATCCGGTTAATCCGCGATCAGATCCGCGACTGATAGGTGAACAGATCGAAGTAACGGCCTTGCGAGGCGATCAACTCGTCATGCGTACCACGCTCCACTATTCGGCCATCCTCGACCACCAGGATGGCGTCGGCGCGACGGATGGTGGACAGGCGGTGGGCGATCACGAAGGTGGTGCGTCCGCGCATCAGGCCCGCCAGGCTTTCCTGGATCAGCATCTCGCTTTCCGCGTCCAGGTTGGACGTGGCCTCGTCCAGGAATAGGATGCGCGGATCGGCCAGCAAGGCGCGTGCGATGGCCACGCGCTGGCGCTGGCCGCCCGACAGCTTCACGCCTCGTTCTCCAATTAAGGTGTCCAGGCCCTTATCCAGACTCTCCGTGAAATCCTTCAGGTTCGCCGCGCGCACCGCATCGGCCACTTCCGCCGACGAGGCCCCCGGCCTGCCGAAGAGGATGTTGGCCCGGATGGTGCCTTCAAACAGGAATTCATCCTGGAGCACCACCGCCAGGTGCCTGCGGTAGCTGTCCAATTTCATGGTCGCCAAATCGGTGCCGTCCACCAGCACCTTGCCGCTGGTGGGGCGCAAGAACGATGCCGCCAGACCGGCCAAGGTGGTTTTACCCGATCCGGAGCTGCCCACCAATGCCGTCACCGTGCCCGCCGGCGCATCCAGTGAGACCCCCTTCAACACCTCTTTGCCGCCCTCGTAGGAGAAACGCACATCCTGAAAGGCGATGCGGCCCACCAGCGTCGCGGGCTCGACGGTGCGTTCCGCCTCCCGGCCTTCCGGTTCCAGCTTGAGGATCTCCTCCATCCGATCCAATCCCGCGAAGGCCTCGGTCAATTGCGACCCGATATTGCTCATCTGCACGATGGGCGCCACCAGAAATCCCAAGTAAAGGGTGAAGGCGACGAAATCGCCCACCGTCATCGCGCCTTGGAAGATCAAACGCCCGCCGATGCCCATGATCAAAACGCTGGTGACCCCCAGCAGCAAGGTCGCGGCGCTGGTGACGAGACTGGTCGTGGTCATGGACTTGCGCACATTGCGGAACAGGATATCCACCCCGGATTCGAAAACCTCCACCTCGCGTTGTTCCGCATGGAAGCCCTTCACCACGCGGATGCCGCCCAGGGTCTCGGTGAGCCGTCCCGTCACTTCCGCCGTGATTTTACCGCGCTCGCGGAAGATGGGGCGGATGCGTGAAAACGCCATGAACGAAATCACGCTGAACAGGATGAGCGGGAACAGGCTCGCGACGGTCAACCATGGGCTGATGCGGAGCAGGAGGAACAGGGAAGCCGCGGCGGTGAGCAGACCGCCCACCAATTGCACCACGCCCGTGCCCACCAGGTTGCGCACCCCTTCGGGATCGTTCATGATGCGCGACAGCAGCACCCCGGACTTGGTGGAATCGAAGAAGCCGACCGGCAGGCCGATGATGTGCTTCTGCATTTGCAGGCGCAGGCGCGAAATGAGGTGCTGGGCTTCCACGGCCAACAGGCGCGTCAAGGCGTAGGACGATACCGACTGGATCAGCACCGCCACGCCGACCGCCAGCAGCAACAGTCCCAGAGCATGGAAATCCCGGTGCGGCACCACGGAATCGAGCAGGTACTTGGTGGACCCGGGCAGCACCAGGCCGGACAGGCGGCTGATGGCGATCAGGACCAGTCCGAGCAGCATGAGTTTGCGGCGGGGCCAGATGATGGTGACGAAGGCCTTGCGCAAGGTCTTCATCGAGGGCTTGGATTTTTTTGGGGCGGATGCGTTCATACAGGGGAATAGGAGTAAAGACCGCGCTGTATGGCCATTGGTGTCCTCGTGGAAACCGTCGCCGGGTGCATGCTTGGGATTTGCGGCTATGACGTCTTTCTAAAAAAACGGAACCGCCGGCAAGGCCCCATTTCCCAAACTCCTCATCGATAAACCCAAAATCCCAAGTGTGGTTGCCGGTTTTTGAGGAGGCGCCAAAACCGCTATTGAAACCTTTCCGGATCCCGGTCATAGTATGCCGAGCCGTCTATCGGACATGGACATACCGCGCATTCGGGACATCGAGGGAAACAATGAATCTCAGGGAAAAATCTTCCATCTCAGCACGCATGCCTTTACCACGGGCCATCTCCAGGTCCACCCTCGCCGCGGCCACGGCCGCGCTCGCCTGGGCGTGCATGGATACCGCCTCCACGGGCGGATCGCAGTCACAGACGGCGGCCGTGCGCGTGGAAGCGGCCGACCCATTGTGCCGTATCCAGACCCACCTCATCATCCTCGACGAGGACGCCATCGCGAACGGCAGGGATTGCGTCATCGCCCCTGCGACGGGCAAGGATTGCAAGCAGGACGAGGTGAAATCGAATAGCGCCAACGAACGTTTTTGTTATAAAGAGCACGACAAAAGCCACGAACGCAATTGCAGCAAGCTCCACGAAAAGGACTTCGATGACAAGGACAAGGTAAGCATTTGCCATATCCCGCCGGGAAACCCCGGCAATCCCCAGAGCATCAGCGTCGGCGCCCCGGCCGTAAAAGCGCATCTGGATCACGGTGACAAACTCGGCAATTGCCCTGATGACAATGTCCCGGGCAATCCGTCCGCGCATTGCGAGAAATCGTACGTAGGCAACCGGGCCAACCTGACGGCTTACGCCAACCTGGTCGGCCAGGAAGTCACCCTTCCCGCCGGTTCCATCGGCGACGAAGGCTGGTTCGCCGTGGCCGCGATACGCATCGCCTGGAAAAGCGCCGGGCCCGAAACGGGAGACGGACT
>JBDSIO010000083.1:0-5793 GCA_039917895.1 Fibrobacteria bacterium
GAATGCAAGGTGAGACGCACCCGGGCCGGCCTCAGCAAGTGGAGCCGGAACAAGGCGGCGCCATCAGCGGACGCAAGAATGGCCGGCGCCCCCGCCAGGAGCGATTTCCCCTTTCCAAGGCCCGCGAGGGACGTCGGCACCTCGCTGCTCATCCTGATTCCTTCTCCGAAGAGGCCGGCGAATACGCGGCCTTGGTCCAAGGCCAAGGCGGTGAAGCGCTTGTCGGGTAGTCCCGGTTCCGCCGGGGCCCAGGGAGAGGTTTTCGAAGCGCGCAGGTAGAGACCGTCCCCGGCCGAGATGGCCGTGTGCTTTCCATGCCCGGCAAGGAAGTCATGGGGGCCTTGGCCGGGGAGCTCCAGCTTGGTCCAATCCGATCCCGAAACGGCGTAGGCGCCTTCCGCCTGGTTGGCGATCACCTCGCCATCGGTTTCGACGAAGGTGCAGAAATCCATTTCGATGCTCGGGGATGTGATCCATTTCGGCCACTTCGCGCCCCCATCGGTCGATCGCAGCACGGTCGCTGAAAATGGTCGGGCCAGGTACAACGCCTCGGGTCCGGCTCCGAACCCGGAAGGCCTATTGGCGGTGTACTGATCGGCGACCGGTTTCCAGGTTATCCCTGAATCGACGGTTTGCATGACGCTGCCCTGCATGCCGGCCGCGTAAAACCGGTCCTTTTGGGAGGCGAGCCAATCCACGGATTCCGGGGCTTTGCCGCCTTTCACCCAATGCCGCCCCATGTCGGAGCTGGCATAAGTTCCTTGGTTGGTCGTGGCGATCAGGGTATTCCCCGCGGCAGTCAAGGCCTTCAACCCCCAAGAGGACAGTCCCGTTTCACCTGCGGCTTCCCAATCCTGGCCGTTACGGGAAATCCGAAGGCCTCGATTGGTGGCGGCCAAGGCCCGGCTTCCTATAACGGCGATCCCCAAAACCCTATGCCTCACCGCTCCGAAAGCAGCCGGTTTCCAGGTCCGTCCCAAATCCGCGGAGACGAAAAGAGAATCCCGGGTGAGCACCAAAACGCGCTGATCCAGCACGGCCAACGCGGAAATATCATCGAAGGGATTGAACGATGTCCTCCATGTCTTTCCGTAATCATCCGAAGCTTGCACGGTGTAACCTGCGCTTCGAAAGAGGGTCCGCCCGATTCCGGCTTTAAGACGGATGCCATCCATGTAAGTGAAGGCCGAGTCCGTGTCCCAGTCGGCCCCTTCCGTCGCGGAATGCCAGAAGCGGCCGGTCTCTTTTGCGAATTCCGTAGCGAAGCCGCTGGCCACGAAGATATGGCTTCCGGAAGCGCGGAGGTCCAGCGGTATGAGATTGGTATCGGTTTCCCAGGGACCGTGCAGGATTTGCCAGCTTTTCATCCCATCCCTGGATTGATATATGGGAAGCGCCATGGGCGGGCCGCCGTCGATGCTATGGTAGCCGAAAACGCTGGTGGCGCCGATTTCCAGATGCTCTACACCGGGGATGCCTGGATTCCAGGTTTTCCAGGTGCGGGCGGTATCCGCGGATTCATACCAGTAGTATCTGCCATTGATAACTCCTTGTGCATAAAACCGATTCCCGATAAGTTGAATCGCGGGACAGCCGTTGCGTACGAGCGACGCGGAAAATCCCGAATTCGAAACGCGCCAATGGGCCCCAAGATCGTCGGAACGGTATACCCCCTTTCCGGTCAGGGCGATCAGGATGTCGCCCAAGGCCAGCATCGAGTATGCGTCGGTGAGAGTGGTATCGTTTTGCTCGTAGGTGGGGAGCCCGTTGCGGTTCGGGACCCAGGTCTTGCCGGTATCCGCGGAAATATAAACGCCTCCTGGAAAATCACTTGCGATATACCCGCTGGTGAAAAGCTTGCCCCCGGCCGAAACCAGGGATAGGGCCTTGAAGGATTCCAGGAACTCGGGCACCCGAACACCCCGATCCAGCCAGGTTTTCCCGCTATCGGGAGAAGCCTCGAAATTGGCCCAATCGCCCCAGGACCAAAGCATTCCAAGTTCCCGTTTCAGGATTGGCCCCCGCATGTGTTCTCCATCTTGAACCTTCCAGGTCCGGCCGCCATCATCCGAATAGCGCAAGTATCCCATGGAAGCCCAAATGCGGTTGCCGTCCTGGTAAATCGCAGTCAGTCCCATGGTGTCCGGAAAGTAGGGGGGCACGGCTTTCCAGGTCAGGCCCCGGTCGCGGGAAACGAAGGGCAACTGGGTATCCGTATAACCCGCCAAGAGTACGTTGGAATCGCCTTGCACCCGTCCGGCGGGCACCTGTCGAAACGCGCTGCGCTTCCAGGTTGCCCCATCGTCCGCGGAGAGGAAAAGGCCGTGGCTGGAGGTCGCGACCAGGGATCCCGCCGCCGATAACAGCCTGCCCCCCCAGTTGGCGGGCCGCGGGAAGGCGGGCGGGCGGGCCGAATGCCAGCTGCTTCCGGAATCCTTGGATTGGAACAGATCATAAGGGGTCAAGGCCCATAGGGTTCCGCCGTGGGCGACAACGGACCAAACCGGGTCCCGGGCCGTGGTATCGGCAGGCGGCGGGGGGATGGATATCCATTCGGCGCGGGCGCAGGCCAAAGCCATAAAAACGATGATCATGAATTTTCTCATGAATTCCCCCGGCATTCGTATGGACATAAGGCGCGACATTAGATGGTATATCAACATGAGACGTATTCCAATGCGGTTTTGCTCCATTTGGGAGACTTTGAAAAGGCCTTTGAATTACCTGCTCCCGACCGGGGTCCGGGTCCGATTTCGCCGATACGTTTTCCGTAATTTCGAAGTTTTGCCTTGAACTGTTCCCCCTTCCCGGGCAAAGGGATATTTCCGGAAGGAAATGCTAAACGATTTCCGGTATTGTGACATACTTTAACTGTTACGTTTCGAAAAGGAGTTCCCATTCGCGCAAGTCTCTTTACGGCCACGCTTTTGGGGTGGGCCTCACTGGGTTCCGCCCAGATCCAGACCCTCAATCTCCAGGTCGCCGGCGCAAACCGCTCCACGATCCTATACGTGCCTGCCGGCAGCCTTTCCAAACCCGCGCTGGTCTTCTTATTGCACGGCTTGGGAGGCAACGGTCCCGGCATGCGGAGCCTCACCCAGATGGACAAGGTCGCGGACCGGGAAAAGTTTATCGTCGCCTATCCTAATGCCGTGGACGGGACGTGGGACTATGCCGGGGCCAAGAACGATTTCGCCTTTCTCAAGGCCATTATCGACACTACTGTCGCCCGCTATCAAGTCGATCGCAACCGCGTTTATGTCTCGGGTTTTTCGCAAGGCGGGGGCATGACGTTCTTTGCCGGATTCACTTATCCCGATATCTATGCCGCCATCGCACCGGTTTCATCCGTGGGAACCGGCGCTCCGACCCCGAAACGGCCCATCCCAATCCTCTTGACCTTCGGTACCAAGGATCTGTACCCCCCAGCCACCTTCATGGTATCGGTGGCGGGCTGGAATAAATTCGACAGTTGCGACGCCACTCCGAACGTCATTCGTCCCTACCCCGCCACGAATACGAATTCGGCCGTTACCCGATTGACATTCGGAAATTGCGCGCAGGGGACGGAGATCGTGGTGGATTCCGTCAAGGACGGCGGCCACGAATGGCCGAACAATACCGCGACCAAGGTGAACAACAGCGAGGAAGTGTGGGCTTTCTTCAAAAAGTTCACTCTCGACCGCGCGACGACGTCCATCGCAATCCGGCCCGTTGCGGTCAAGTCCCGGCCCATCCTCTTCCAGACCGGAAGCCGGCTTTGGGGAATTCCCGACGAAAGCGGCTTCATTAATTCTTTCGACAGCCAAGGTCGACAATTGCCGACGATAGGGGAATCGCAGGAGCGATGAAGCGCCACCGGAAAAATCCATCCCCCTTTTCCCTCGCAACCACCGGATACAGAGAACAGAGGCCTAGAAATCCTGTCAATTTACCCATGGGTGATCCGGATAGAGCCGGATAAATCTCGGCTTATCGCCTTCAAGGAATCCAAAACGCGTAAAAACGGCTGAAAGAATGCTGATGAAATGTTTCTACAGTTGGGAAACGGCTAGGCGATCCGGATTGGATTCTTGGTCCAAGTTGAATATTGGTTGGAGGTAGTTGCCCAGAGGAGCTCAATACAAATGATTAAACTTGTTGTTGCGGTTGGCGTGGTTCTATCGATGATCGCCAAACCGCAGGCCCAAGACCGGAAGCTCAAGATACTCGTCTTTACCTATACGCCATCGGGCGAATCCTCCCACGAAGAACCCAAAGCGGCCGGCCAAAAGGCCATGGACGAAGCGGTGAAGGAGATGAATTGGGAGCTTTATCATACCAAGAATCCCGCCTACTTCACGGACGCCAACCTTGCCCCCTATGATGTGATCTTTTTCAACAATATGTGCTGCACCAACGCGGTTTTCCCGCAAGACAGCCAGCGAGCTGCGGCTGAGGCTGCATTCAAGGCCGGCAAGGGCTACGTAGCGACGCATGCCGTCGGCGCGGCTACTCGCATGACCACCAACTGGCCGTTTCTGGGGGTGATCAATGGCAACGGGGATAAGTACGAGGAGCATGGCGCTAAACAACCCGGCGTCGTACAGGTGGACGACAAGGACCACTACATCAACAAGGGTATGCCCGCAACGATTCAAGAAGGCACCAACGAGTGGTTCGGGTTTCCGGCGGTGTTTCCGGAGAGCTTGAAGGTCCACCTGCTGCTTTCCATTAAGAAAGGCACCCCAGGCGTGGGAACCCAGGTATCCGATCCCTATTTGCCGATTTCCTGGTGCCATTATTACCGGGGTTCCCGGGCCTTCTATACCTCGATGGGCCATTTCGGCGACCTATTTACCAACGCCGTGTTCAGGGGGCATATCTTCCGCGCCCTGGAATGGGCCGGAGGCCGCGCGCCCCAATCAGGCGCCTGCGGAGAACCTACCACGGGTCTGAATGGCGAGCGTTCCGGTAGCGCGAAAAGTGTTTTTGCAGAGCGGTTCTTCTCCTTCCGGGCGGCCTCGCTCGAACTTAGGGGGGCCACCTTGGAACCCGGTTCGTTCCGCATCGAATTATTCGATAGCCGTGGCGCGAAGGTGGCGGAAGAAGTCATTCAAGGGGCGAAATCCTTTTCGGTAAAAGTCCGTAAGCCGGGCACCTATGTGGTGCGGGCCTTTGCAGGAAAGGATCCTTTCACCCGCCGCATCGTCCTTCTTTGAGGCCTTGCCCGCCACGTTCAGATTAGAGGTTGCAACATGGGTCATTCACCGAAACTATTGGCAGGATTTCTCTTCTTATCCCAGGTCGGCGGTTTTGCCCAAGTCGTGAAATGGACAGACCCCGGCAATTATGACCATGCCGGCCATAATGCCAAAACACCGCCTTACCCCCTGTCGGAAGGGCCCATGAATCCGACTTACACTGCCGCCCGGATTCACCCTGATATCACTGCCAGTGTTGGAGGTCTTGCCTGGTTGCCAAATGGGGATTTGTTGTTGCTGGATTTCGGGACTTTGCGGAAAAATTCGGGAGCCTTGCAAATCCTTAAAAATGTCACCGATGCCTCACAGGCGGTCACCACCGAAACCATTCTCCAGGGATTGGATGATCCCATGGGGGTGCAGGTTGTGAACGGCGTCATCTATGTAAGCGATCAAAAGGGCATCTGGCGCGTCGAAAAGTCAGCGACCTCCAGTTATTCCAAAAGCCTGCTTTCACCAAGACCGATTGCAGCCAGAACCGCCAATTTTCCATTGGCCTTCAACCTGGAACACAAAGATGGATTTCTCTACTATTCCATGGGGGCATGGG
>JBDSIO010000084.1:0-24733 GCA_039917895.1 Fibrobacteria bacterium
TAAAACCGGCACTCACGGCATTTCTTCTCGATCTTCTGCGCCGCGAACCAAGTGAAGCATGGCGTGCTGAACCCGTTGCGGTAGCGCGCCTGTTTGTAAACGCAATACGCGCAATCGCTCCCGCACATCGCGTCCCAACATAAAGCCATGGACCCATTATAGAGGGTGGCCGGGGAACCCGTCTATTGCCGCGAGAAACCGCAGCGACCGAGCGGCAGGACTATTCGGCTTCGGGGCAGGTTTCCACTTCCTTGAAGCCCTTTTTCTCCACGTGGTAGAGCGCGGCGTTGGTGTTGGCGCCGTATTTCTCGTCGAAGGCGATGCGCCCCAGCACGCCGTTGAAGTTGCGGATGCCCTTGAGGCTGGGGATGATCTGGTCGTCGTCGGAGGCGCCGGAGAGGCCCTGCAAGGTGAAGCGGGCGGCGTCGTATGCCAGGGCCGCGACCTTGTCCGGCGGGTGCTTCCACTTGGCGGCGAAGGCGCGTTGGAAGGTCAGGTAGACGTCGGTCTTGGGGTTCTCCTGGAAATCCACGCTGAAGTATGCCCCCTGGATGGGAGTGGTGCTGCTGCGGTGCAGCATGCTCTTGTCGTTCCACCCGGAGGAGCCGAGGAACTGGGCGCGCAGCTTGTTAAAGGCCGCCTGGGACGCGAGCTTGTAGGCCTCTTCGCCGTTGGTGGCCGCGAGGAAGATGCCATCCAGCGGCAGGGTCGAATCGGCCAGGGCCTTGCCGTACCACTTGGGATCCGGATCAGGCGGCACGCCTTCCATCCTCTGCTTCTCCACATACAGTTTCATGGCCTGTTTGCGGATCTCCTCGAACTGCGGGGCCAGGTCCTGGGATTCGGGCTGGAAGTATTGCACCGAAACCACGTTCCCGCCCTTGCGCTCCACGGTTTTCTGGAAGGCCTCGGCGAGCTGGTAGCCGTACTCGCTTTCCGGCGCGACGATGGCGAAGTCCTTGAGCTTGAGGCAGCCGGTGGCATAGGAGGCGATGCGTTGGCCCAGGGTCCCGGTGGTCACGTTCAATTGGTAGACCCCGTCGCCCAGGGCCGCGATGCCATGGGTGGTGGCGGTGGGCGTGATCATCGGCACCTTGCTCTTGCGGGCGCTCAGATCCACGGCCGCCGCCGCGCTCACGTCGCTCATCGCCGGTCCCACGATGGCGTCGATCTTCTCCTCGCGCATGGCCTTGCGCAAACGATGGATCCCGACGATCAGGCTGCCCTGGTCGTCCAAGATGCGGGTCTCTACCTTGCCGCCCACGCCGCGCGCGTTGTTTTCGTCCACCGCCAGCTGGGCGCCTTCCTTCAAGGCTTTGCCGATGTCGGAGAACTCGCCGGACATGGGCGCCATCAACAGGATGGTGCGGTTCTGCGTGGGCGCGTCCGAGGCCTGCTTCAGCTTGTCCTTCACGCGCGAGGCCGCGTCCAGCCTGGAATAACGGTCCAGCCAATCCTGGTAGGTGGCGCGCGCGGCCTGGAAACGTCCTTCACGCAGGTATTCATCCCCGATGCGTTCCATCAGGGAGGCTTTCAGGGCCGGGTCCTTTTCCACCACTTCCAGCGTGGCTTCCATGTCTTCGGTGGTGAGTCCCCCGCCTTCCACCAGGGCCCATAGGCCTTTGCCGGCGTTGGCGTACAGGGTGGCGTTGCTGGCGGTCACGGCTGCGGTCGCGAAGGCGCGCGCGGCTTCGCTGTTGCGGCCGAGGCGCAGGGCGGCCTGACCCTGGTAATAGGCCATGCGGGGCAGGTGCTCCGAAGTCCCGAAATAGCGGCGGAAGCGGGTGATGAGACCCGAAACCTGATCAGGCTTGCCTTGGCGGAGTCCGATATCGGCGAGCATGACCATGGCCTCTTCGGCGGCGGCTGATTTTGCGTTGGCCTTCACCAGCCGATTGAGCGCGGTTTCCGCTTCCTTGTATTGGCCCGCCTGATAGTAGGCCTTCACTTTCTTCAAGGCGGTCGCGCTGGCTTTATCCATCGGGGCTATCGAGGGGACCGGGGCGGCGTTGGCGCCGGCCCCGACCGCGGACCCGGCCGTCTCGCGGGACGTGGAAGCGGACACGGACTTGGAGGCGGATTCGGCGAAAGCCAGGGAGCAGAGGAGGCTGAGGGCGGAAGCCCTCACGATGGATATGGCCTTCACGTGGGTGAACCTTTCGTCCCGGCGGAGAAATGCGCCGCCGCAATGGAGAGAACCAGGAAACGGAAAAAATCTAGCAAAACCGGCCGCTGAAGCCCTAGGGCCCTCCAGGATTCGGGAACGCCGCTTCCAGGGCCGCGCTGAGGGCCAGGCAGTTAGGATAACGTTCTTCAGGCGTTTTCGCCATGGCCTTTTTCAGGGCTTCCCAGAAGGCCGCGCCCAGGGAAGGATTCGCGTCGGTGATGGGGATGATGTCGCCCTTGAGGATGCGGTTGCACAGTTCCGGTATTTTCGTCCCGATGTACGGAAGCTTGTAGGTGAACAACTGATAGATGACCACGGCCAGGCCGTATTGATCCGAAGCCGGACCCACTTTGAGGCCGCTGAGCTGTTCCGGGGACATGTAGGAGGGCGTGCCCACGGTCATACCGGTCTGGGTGAGGCCTACGTCCTCCATTTTGGCGATGCCGAAGTCGAGGAGCTTGATGGTGGCGCCGTTGTTCACCACCATCAGGTTGGAAGGCTTGAGATCGCGGTGGATGATCTTGGCGCCGTGGGCGTAGTCGAGCGCGGAACAGATCTGCTGGAGCCAATGCGAGACGGCGGCCGGCCTGGGCGGGGTGGGGTTTCCGCGCATCCATTGCGACAGGGTGATGCCGTCCAGGAACTCCAGTACCATGTAGGATACCTCCCGGATGGTACCGAAGTCGTAAATGGTGTTGATGCAGGGATGGTTGAGCGAGCCCGCTGCCTTGGCCTCCAGCACGAAGCGTTCCGAAGCGCGGTCGAAATGCGAGGCGGCGTTCTTGGTGATGGTCTTGATGGCGACCTTGCGGCCCATATGCGTGTCGAAGCCTTCGAAGACGTCCCCGGCCGATCCGAAGCCCAACTTGCGAACGATGCGGTATTTGCCGACGCGCACCAAGCCGCCTTTGGCGTCGCGCTCGATGTCGTCGCCGACGTTGCCGGAATTCCCGGAACCGGAACCGGAACTGGAACTGGAACTGGAACTGGAACTGGAACTGGAACTGGAAGAGGCGGCGGGTTGCGCCTGTCTGGGGGTGTTGGCGAGCGGTTTCGGATCCATTCCGCCGTTCTGCTCCCGGACCAGGTCGGCCGGGTCGCGGGAATCGGAGTAGCGTGGTTCAGGGGCCGAATAGGAGTCGGCGGCCATGGCGCCGGCGCCCTGACGTTCCCGGCCCGGCTGGGTGCGGGGACGCGATGGACCGATCTGCAGTCCGGGCGCGGCTTGGGACTGCGGCGGGATCGATGGCGAAGGCGGGGCGGGATGCGCTGCGGCTTGGGACGATCCGGCGGTAGCCGAAACGGATGGGAAAGGCGTGACCTGAGGCGGAACCGGCGGCGGAGGGCTGAATCTGGATCCCGGGACCGGGCGTCCGAGCGGCGGCATCGAGACCAGCGAAGGGTCGCTGCCGGGCCGCGGTTGGATGGATTGCGGGCGGGCCCGGGGGGCGGGACCCATGGCGCGCGTAGCGGCGAAAGGCAGGTAGGCGGCCCATACCATCAGGAGCGGGAGTTCGGGAGGCAGCCACCAGGAGGATTTCACGAAAAGCAGATAGGAAAGGATGGGATACAGAAGCGCGAGCAACACGGCCAAGGCGAAGGCGGCCAAAGGCCCGAAGTCGAGCAGCAGCGCGAGCACTATGGCGGCGGCGAACAGGATTCCCGCCACCAGGGGAAGCGCGCGGCCCCAACCGGGCGATGTCAGCAGGGTGCCGTCCATGAATGCGGAGGCGAGGGCGGCCTGGATCTCGGTGGCGGTACGCGGGCCGCCCACGGTATTGATGCCGGGTTGGCCCGGGGAGGACGGGTCCACGAAAACAAGTTTGCCTTTTACCTCCACCGCCGAAACACGGCCTTCGAGAAAGCGCGAAGCCGGGATGCGGGGAATGCCGCTTCCGCCCGGGAAGCGCATGGCCACACTTCCTTCCGGATCGATGGGGAGCACATGCGCGGCGTCGAAGAGCACGCCGACGCCTTCTACGTAACCGATCTTGCCGGTCGGGACCCCTAGGGCGCGGCGGGCGGCTTCTATGCCCAGACCGGCCACGACTCCTCTGCCGAGCCGGATGAAGGCGGGTACGGAGAAAACGGCGGGTCCTCCGGGACCGCCGGGTCGGCCGGGCGCGGAAAGGGGCGGGGAAAATCCCGTGGTGGCGTCCTTCAGGACCTGGGCGCGGGAACCATTTGTGATCAATGTATCGGAAATATCGACCCCTTCGCCCATGGGAAGTTCGAGGCCCGGCTCCGGGCCGTCCAGCATCGGATACAGGGAGCGGGCCAGCACCGGGGGGTGGGACTGCTGGGGGTTGTCGGAAACGGTCCAGGCCTTAAGGCCGCTAAAGGTATGCGAAAGGATGAGGGCGCCGGTCGGAATTCCGTCGCCGCTTTCCAGGGATTCCAGCGCGGCAGGGTCTCCGGCGTCCGAAGGTCCCAGGGCGACCACGGCGGCGCCGCGTTCCAGTACGGCGCCAGCCAGGCGGGACATGGTTGCGGCGTCCATGGCGGCGGAACCCGGATCAACCGAGACCAGCACGGTGGTCGAGGAGACGCCGGGCGCGTCCAGGCCCTTCAGGAAGCGCGCGAAAAACCAGGGTTCCATGAAGCGATATGCGCCCGTGCCGAGCAGAACGGCCAGGATGAAGGCTGTAGACAGGGTAGCGGGGAGGTAACGGATGGGGGAGGGGGTTTTCCTTTCGGACGCCGTCACGCCGGAGGACGGCGAATCCGAATTTCTGTTCCCCATATCGCTCCGGTAATATAGAGCCAAAAAGGGGGTAAGGGAAGGGTCACGGGGCGATACCCGAAGGAATAAACGGCCCCATCCGTGCCAATCGGTATTGCAAAGCGCGCCGGGAGATGCCCAAGTAGTCCGAAGCGCGCTCACGATGGTTCCCGCATACGTCGAGCGCATGCAATATTTCCCCATCGGATCTCCGTGAATTGCGGATCCGCACCGGATTCGCCTTCGATCCCGGGATTGGACATTTTTCCACTGCCACGGGTAACGTTTGGGTCACGGCTTCGGTCCAGCCTTCCCCCATCTCGCGCAGGATGCAGTACCGTTCCGCCAGGTTCCGCAATTCCCGGATGTTACCGGGAAAAGGAAGAGATGCCAACGGCGGGACCGAGGTGTCCGTTCCTGTAACCGATGCCGATGCGTGCGAGGTCCCCGAAAGCATGGGCGTGATTGCCGTTGTTGAAGCGGGAATTTGACTGAGTTCGCCCAGAGCGGAATCGGCCTGATCGGGCGGCAACAAGGCGGACAGGAAATAACGGAGCAGCGGTAGGATGTCCCCGGGCCGCTCCCGCAACGGAGGCAAGGAGATCTCCAGCACGTTCAACCTGTAGAAGAGATCCTCCCGGAATCGTCCTGCGCGGACGGCGGTCCGGAGATCGCGGTGGGTGGCGCTTACCAGGCGGAAATCCACCGGATATTCCCTGCCATCGCCCACCGGCGCCACGCGTTTTTCCTGCAAGGTCCGCAGCATCCGGCTTTGGACCTCCAAGGGCATGTCGCCAATCTCGTCCAGGAACAGGGTGCCGCCATCGGCCTGGCGGAAACGGCCCGGACTATCGGCCACGGCTCCCGTGAAGGCCCCCTTGCGGTGGCCGAACAATTCGCTTTCGATCAGGCCCGGAGGCAAGGCGGCGCAGTTGACCGCCACGAAAGGGCCCGATGCGCGGGGGCTCCGGGTATGCAGGAACTGCGCGAGCATCTCCTTTCCCGTGCCGCTTTCACCTCGCACATGCACCGGGCACTCCCTGCGCGCAGCCGCTCCGGCGAGGCGCAGCACGGCCTCCAGGGGCGATCCCGGAGCGTGGATCATTCCGTGCCAGAAGAGCGGGGGGGATGCTTTGGAAGCCGCGGAGAGGTCGGGAGACGCAGGCAGCGCTGACGAGGGACCCGAAACGGAGAGGGCCGCCGCCTTCGAGGCGAGGGGAACGCGACGGGGAAGGGAAAATGAAGAACGCATGGAAGGGAAAATACGCCCAGGGTAGGTCCCTGGCTGTGATTGCGCGCTCTACCGGTTCCAAATGAGGCTCCTCGCTATAGAGTTTGCCGTTGGCAAACTCCCCGCTCGTCGCTTACACAATAAGGCGGCTCCTCACTATGGAGTTTGCCGTTGGCAAACGCCCGGCTCTGTGAGTTGCCGAGGTAGGTGTCCGCGAATATCAATTAGATTTCCGGAAGGCGGGGCCCGCTCGGGGAGGTTTGCATGATTGAATTTAAGGACTCCCCATTCTGGAAGAATTATCTCGAGGGGGGAGAAGGACCCGCCGACCCCATGGCCGCCTGGAACGCCCATGCCGAGATCTGCGCAACCTATTTCGCCAGCACGCCCGAAGCCAAGGCGGGCTTCCGCTATGCGCCGGAAAAGTGGAGCGTCAAGCAGGTGTTGGGCCACATTACCGACTGCAACCTGATCTTCCTCTACCGCCTCACCTGCATTGCCCGGGGGGAAACCCAATCGCTTCCCGGATTCGACGAGAACGCTTACATGGCCCATTCGCGATTCGACGCCTTGACCTGGCGGTCCCTGCTGGAAACCTATCGCGCCGTGGGCCAGGTCGTTACCGGCATCGTCGCCGGCTTCGATCCGGCGGCCTGGAGCCGTCCGGGATGCGCCAACGACACCCGGATTACGGCCGAGGAGATGCTGCGTGTGCTGATGGGCCACGAACGCCATCATATCCGGACTCTGAGGGATCGCTATGGCCTCTGCTGATGCCTCGACCGGCGAGCGCATTTTCATATTCAATGGGGACGCCGACGGTATCGTGGCCCAGCATATTCTGGGGCTGGAAACCCAGCGTCCCGATGTGCGCATCACCGGCCGCAAGCGCGACATCGAGCTCCTGAAGCTGGCGCCGCCGTTGGAGCGAGGGCAGATCCATGTCCTGGATGTGAGCCTGCGTCGCAATCTGGACGCCCTCAAGGCGCTGGTTCCGGCTTTGGATCGCGGAGGCCTCCGCATCACCTGGTACGATCACCATGACCCCGGCGAACCGCCAGCGCATCCAGGTTTGACCCTGCACATCAACCAGGCTCCGGAAGCCTGCACGGGCGTGATCGTGAACGCCGTGCTGGGCCACAAGCAGCCCCTATGGGCGGCCATGGCCGCTTTCGGCGACAACCTGCCCGCCACCGCTTCGGCCCTGGCTTCCACCGGAGGCGCCTCGGCCCATGAGGCCGCGCTGTTACGGCGTGTCGGCGTGTTAATCAATTACAACGCTTACGGCGACGAACCCGGGGACGCCCTGTTCGAGGCCGCCGATCTCGCGGAACGCATGGCCACTTGCGCGTCCGCGCTCGATTTCTGCTGGGAGCAATCCATCTTCGGTCCTTTGGCGGCCCAGTTCGATGCCGACCGCGAACGCTTCCAGGTACTCGCGCCGCTCGCCGAGACGCCGACCGCCGGCGTTTTCCTGGTCCCTGATCAGCCATACGCCCGGCGCTACGGAGCCACCTGGGCGAATGAACGGGTGATGTTGAATCCGGAGCAGGCCCTTGCCGTTCTCCACCCGCGCAAGGACGGTAGCTACACGGTTTCCATCCGAGCCCCTAGGGATTGGCGGGGCGGTGAGGTTGGCGAAGGTGGCGGGGGTGGTGCGGGTGGTGTGAAAGCCGCGCCTTCGGCGTCCGACCTTGCCCGGGAGTTCCCGACCGGCGGAGGCCGCAGGCTCGCCGCCGGCATCAATGCACTACCGGGTGATCTGCTGGAACGCTTTACCGAAAGGTTTCAGGCTTTTTACCAAGGATGATTTGGGCCCTGGAATCAGGCCAAGTCGTCAAAATACCCGGTGAGTTTTTCCGAAAGCGCATCATCAATGTTGGTGTTGTGGTAATACCCGGACTTGAGGCGCAGTTTTACCATATCCATGTGGCTGGCAAAGGATTCGGGCGCGTCGGCGGATTCCCCGGCGGCGCCTGGAGTCTTCATCTCGACCGGAGCTGGAGCGGGGGTGGAGAGGGTTTGAGCAGGGGCCGAAGCAGGGGCGGAGTCAGACGCGGGAACGGGTTTACCCTCGCCGGCCTTTTTCAGCAGAGCGCCAAAAGACTTTCCACCCTCCTTGGGCGGAGCGGACTTGGCGGCCGAAAAACGGCGTCCATCGGGTCCCTGGGTCGGTGCTGTGCCTTCGATTTTCATGTTTTGAGCCACGTTCTCCTATTTAGGATATCGGATGGTGCGCTGATTTGCTTGAATCTTTTTTTAAATTTTTCCCCTACCGAACACCCCGCCTCTCGGCCGGGCTCCCCCATCCCTTTGGTGAGGGGTCGGACCGCTTCGGCGGCTTACCGACCGCGAAAACGGCGCCGGAAGGCTGTTTCGCTCCTGCCATGGGCGAGCCCTCATCCGGTTGTCGAACGTTTTCTGGTTTGTCTTGAGCAGTAATCGGATCAATCAACGGATCCTAAGGAAAAGGAAGCGACAATAAATGTCACGCATCGTCTGCAAGTTCGGCGGCTCCAGCGTCGCCGATCACAACCAATTCCTCAAAATCAGGAAAATCCTCCAAGCCAATCCCAAGCGGACCGTGGTCGTGCCTTCGGCGCCCGGCAAGCGTCATTCGGGCGAGGCCAAGCTCACCGATCTGCTGTACCTGACCCATGACATGGCCTCGAAGCAGCTTTCCCTGGATGGCCCCTTCACCCTGATCCGCGACCGCTACCTCGACATCGAAAAGCACCTGGCCCTGGATGCGGGCATGGCCAAGGCCCTCGACACCTTCCGCCAGGAGATCGAAGCAGGGGCCTCCAAGGACTTCGTGGCCTCGCGCGGCGAGTACCTGTGCGGCCTGTTGATGGCGGCATTTCTCGGCGCCGAATTCATCGATCCCAAGGACACGGTGTTCTTCGACAAGACGGGGCGCATCGATCCCAAGACCTACCAGGTGCTCGGCGCGCGCATGGCGGATGATAAGAAGGTCTACGTGCTGCCCGGGTTCTTCGGCGTCGACGTGAAGGGCAACATCAAGACCTTCTCCCGCGGCGGCTCCGACATCTCCGGCGCCATCGCGGCGCGCGCGGCCAACGCGGAACTGTACGAGAACTGGACCGATGTGTCCGGCCTGCTGATGGCCGATCCCCGCATCGTCGAGAATCCCCATCCCCTCGACGAAGTCAGTTACCGCGAGATTCGCGAGCTCTCCTATATGGGCGCCAACGTGTTCCACGACGAGGCCATCGCCCCGGTGCGCGATGCCGGCATCCCGATCAACATCCGCAACACCAACCGCCCCGATGATCCGGGAACCATGATCGTATCCAAGCTCCCGGCCGTAACCAAGTACGACATCGCGGGCGTGGCCGGCAAAAAGAACTTCTCCATGTTCAGCCTGGAAAAGAGCATGATGAACAAGGAGATTGGGTTCGCCCGCAAGATGCTCGGCATCTTCGAGACCAAGGGCGTCAGCATCGAACACGTGCCCAGCAGCATCGACAGCATGAGCGTGGTGGTCGCCAGCGAGGAGATCGGGGACAAGACCGAAGCCGTACTCGAGGACATCCGCCGCATCCTGGAGCCCGACACCCTGGAGGTCGAAGGCGATTTGGCCCTCATCGCCGTGGTGGGCGAGGGCATGGCCCATCAGGTGGGCTCGGCCGCCAAGGTCTTCATCGCCCTGCGTGACGCCAACGTCAACGTGCGCATCATCGACCAGGGTTCCTCCGAGTTCAACATCATCATCGGCGTGGGCCATGAGGACTATGAGAAGGCCATCCGCGCCCTCTACGCAGCCATGATGACGCCCAATCCCGCCTACGGAAGCTGAGACGGGGCTCCCACCCTTGCGAAGATTGGGCTTGAGTTACGGGCTCTTGGCGGAGTATGCTGTAACCGGATGGGCATGACGGCCTAAATTCCTCCAGGCCTTGGCGGCCTCGGCGGAATAAGGGCTCTGGGGTGCCAGCCTCCTTGGGATCAAGCGTGGCCCGGTTCACACACTCACCGGAATATAGGTAGCTTTACATTATGGATGAAGCCGAAAAATCCTGGGCTCTCAAGGCAGTGGATCTCCAGAATTGCCCGTTCTACACGAAAGGCGATTCGCTTCAGGTGCAGATGCCGGGGGTCTTCGGCACCCAGCCGACCGTGTGTTCCATGCCCGTCGCCACTTTCATTCCGGTCGCCATGGACGGCACCCGCCCGGAAGGGCATATTGAAGCCGGCTACAAAAACTGCTCCTGCCGCTGGAGCTTCTGCAAAATGACCAAGCTTTCCAAGCCCGCCATCGCGCTTGAAGAGATTCTCGCCGCGGAGACGCAGATGGCCCGTCCCTTCCTGGAGCAGTTGCCCGTGGGAGTCGCGCGCGCCTTCCGCGAAAGGGCCACGGCCCTGCGATACCGTTCCGGGGAAATCATCCTCCAGGCCAACACCACCAGTTCCCACTTCCATGTCATCATCAAGGGCATGGCTCGCATCACCTCCCGTGGCGGCGATGGACGTGTGCTGGAGCTGTCGGTGTTACGCAAGGGCGATTGCTTCGGCGAGATGTCCATCCTCACCGGCGCCGCCACCAGCAACCAGGTGGACGCGGCCGAGGAATGCCTCACCCTCGCCGTATCGCGCGACGACTTTCACAAGATGGTTTCCGAGTTTCCGGTGCTCGGCATCATCCTCTATCGCATGCTTTCCAAGCGCATCAAGGCCACCAACCAGAAGCTCGCGCAACTGCTGTCGCCGGGCCTTTCCGGGGACCTGCGTTTTTTCGCTTTCACCGATCTGGTGCAGACCGTAATGACCGCCCGCATGACCGGGACCTTGACGGTCGAGCGGACCGGAAGCCGCGCCCGGTTCGGCTTCCGGGTCGGCGGCCTCGTGCACGCCAGCCTGGGTAACTCCTCGGGTACGGAGGCGCTGGACGAGGTGTTGCGCTGGACGGTCGGATCCTTCCGTTTCCATCCCGATCAGATGCTCCCCGTCGACAACCTGGATGGCGATACCATGAGCATCCTGCTCGAGGCCCTGCGCCGCATGGACGAGTCCTCGGTGCTGGAAAAGGCCGAGGACGGACTTCCGGCTGCGCGTTGAACCGGAAGCCGCGCGACCTCCCTCCATTACCTCAAATTGATCGCAATGCCGTTCTTCGCGAAGTCTGGCTATTCCATTCGGCTATTTCATTCTCTTATAGGCGGAATCCGGCCCTGACCCATGCGGAAAATTCCCGCTTATCAGGTCCGTAACGAGGCAAGTTTTTCCCTCCCGCGCCTATTCCTTGCCCCCCGCCGGCTCGACCCGGCCGATTGATTCCGCTTTTAGTGGGATTCGGAACCCTTTCGGGCCTTTTCATCCCCTGGCACACGCTTTGCGATATACCGCAATTGAAGAGAAAGTTAAAGCGGGCTGCGAAGGCCCGCGGCCTGTGAAGACAAAAGAGAAAGTGAACGACGCCATGCGCTCGGAAGCCTCCAACAACCTCGACCTGCTCAAGAGCCAGATAGGCTTGAACGGAATGGCTCCGCTCGAGAAGGCGGCCAAAGGCCTGGCTTCGGAAAAGTCCCAGGGCTTGGATGCGGACAAGCAGCGCTGGAAGGCCGCCCTCGATTTCGAATCCATGTTCCTGAGCAACATGTACAAGGCCATGCGCAAGAGCACCCTGGCGGAAGGTAACGATCTGACCGAGGCCTCCCCCGGCCGCGAGATTTTCACCGAGATGCTCGACAACACCTACGCGGGCATGTCGGCCAAGAATCCTTTGAACGCGGGCGAACAGGGCATGAAGAACGCCATGTCCGGCATCAGCAACAGCCTGGCCGCCCAGGTCTATCGTTCCTTGAGCCGCCAGGCGGGCGAACAACCGGTCAGCGCCCCCAACGCGTTGGCCAAGACCGCCATGCCGCGTTTCGATGCCTCCACCGCCAAGGGCGCGGAAAAAGCCGACATGTTCAGCACCGCCCCGTTCCTGGCCAAGCTTATCAACCAGCGCGCCCGCTCCGGCCAGCCCACCGCGGTCTCGGCCCTGTCCGATGAAAAGCTGGATCCCATCGTGAGCCTGGCCAGCAAGACCTACGATGTGCCCGCCAACCTCATCAAGAGCGTGATAAAGGCCGAATCCAATAACCAGCCGCTCGCCGTTTCCGGCGCCGGCGCCAAGGGCCTGATGCAGCTGATGGATTCGACCGCCCGCGACCTGGGCGTGCGCAATGTGTTCAACGCGGGTGAGAATGTGCTGGCCGGCACTAAGTACCTGAAACAGATGCTTTCGCGCTTCAATGGCGACGAAACCAAGGCTCTGGCCGCGTACAACGCGGGACCCGCCGTGGTGGAACGCTACCAGGGCGTGCCCCCGTACGAAGAGACCAAATCGTATGTCGAGCGGGTATTGAAAACCAAGAAGAGCCTCGATGGCGCTTCGAGCGCGGGGAACTGACCATGGGCGCTGAATTCCGTCAACAGATCCTGCGCGAAGACTTCGCGGACATCTTCGAGGATGTCGCGCCCACGCCCGCGCCCGCGGTCCTGACCGCCGTCGGCCCCTTGTGCGAAACCCTGATCGCCAACCTCGCTGCGCAGCAGGAGCTCTATGCCGCCTACCTGCATCTGGCCAACCGCCAGCGCATCGCGCTCATCAACCGCAACATCGCCGAAAACCAGGATGTGAACGGCGAAACGGACGTACTTGTGACCGCCTTGGCCGAACTGGAGGCCGAACGCGCTACCGTGACGGCCGGGATTCTCGGGCCGCGCCTGGCGGGGTCCGCAGCCACCCCGGCCAAGTGCGAAACCATCTTCCCCCTTGTCTCGGTCGATCAGGCCGCCCGTCTCAAGGACTGCCGCGACAGCCTGATGGCGTCGGTGGCCGAGCTCAAGCGCGCGCTCGCCATCAACTCCGCCCTCGTCGAGAACGGCAGCCGCATCGTTCGCGCCACCATCGGCATCATGACCAGCGTGGCCGGCCGCAGCAAGGTCGATAAGATGAACACCTACACCGCCAAGGGCAATGTAAACGTGGGCAAGCTGCAGCTCCGCAACCTCGTGAACCGGAGCGTATAAGATGGGACTGTTCGACTCCCTGAATACCGGAATGCGCGGTCTCAGCGCCGCCCAGCAGTCCATCGACGTCACCGGCCAGAACATCTCCAACGGCAACACCGAGGGCTACTCCCGCAAGCGCGTGAACCAGGCCGCGGACGTGGTCCGCGACGATGTTTACGGCGAGCGCGGCATGGGTGTCTCGGTGACCGAGATCGATCGCATCCGCAACACCTTCCTCGACCGGCAGACCTGGGAACAGGTGGGCGAAAAGGGCTACAACACCGAGGTCGACACAGCCTATACCCGCATGGAGAACATCCTGCGCGAACCGACCGAGAACGGCCTGTCCGCGCAACTGAACAAATTCTGGGCCTCGTGGCAGGACCTTGCGAACAATCCCGCCGATCTCTCCGCGCGGGAATCGGTCAAGGCCAGCGCCACCACCATGATTGACACCTTCAACAACGTGTACAAGCAGATCGAAGCCTACGGCCTCTCGATGAACAATCCGTTGTCGCAGAAGGCCAAGACCGTTAACGATTTGACCGCCCAGATTTACTCCCTCAACGAGAAGATCGCCGGCGCGGAAACCAGCCAGGGCCAAAAGGCCAATGACACCCGCGATCAACGCGATCTGCTGGTCCGCAAACTCGCCGGGCTCATCGACGTGCAGACCATCGAGGATCAGCAGGGCCGTTGCATCGTCACTTCGGGCGGCAACCTTATCGTAGGGCCTTCCGACGTCCAGAAGCTGGAAACCTACGGCGTGGACAAAATGCTTTCCGACGGAACCAAGTCCTCGGAGCTGCGCCTGCGTTTCAGCGCCTCCTACCGCCACTTCGAACCCCGCAGCGGCGAGCTCAAGGGCGTCATGGACGCGCGCAACAACGTCCTGGCCGCCTACCAGGAGGATCTCAACTCCCTAACCTCCGCCATCGTCAAGCAGGTCAACGAAGTTCACATGGCCGGCTTCAACCTGAACCGGGTATCGGGCGTCCATTTCTTCGACCCGGACAAGACCCAAGCGGGAAACATGGCGCTTTCCGATGCCATTCTGGCCGGGGCCGAGAATATCGCGGCCGCCGAAGGCGGCAAGATCACGGACGTGGTTACGCTTGTGCCCAAGCCGCTTGTTCCGAACGCGCTCACGCCGACTCTGGATCTGAAGCAGATCCAATCATACTACCGCGACCTGACCAAGGATTCCATGCAAATCAACCTCGTGGACGGCGCAGGCAATCCCACTGCGTTGCTCGCCGAAGGCGCAGGCAAGGACTACATCGTCGATTACGAGATGGGCACCGTCACCTTCCTGAACTACGCCCGTTATGCGTCCGGCGACCAGGTGAACATCAATTTTTCGTACAATACCACCGGCTTCTCCGGCAACGGCAATGGCGCAAACTCCCTGGCCATCGCCGGCCTTCGTCTCAAGGCCACCATGTCCCCCGATTCCAACGGCACCAATACCCAGAGCATCAACAGCTTTTACGCCGCCACCATCGGTAAGCTGGGCATCGAGAAGAACCAGAACGCCTCCCAACTGGAGACCAAGGAATTCCTGATCGCGCAAATGGACGCCGAACAGGCCTCGATTTCCGGCGTCTCCCTCGATGAGGAGATGACCAACATGATCAAGTTCGAAAACAGCTACCGCGCATCCGCCCGCTTCATATCCACCGTTAGCAGCATGATGGATATCCTGATGAGCGTCGGTCAGTAAGGAGTATCAGATGTCTTCCAGAATCAGTTTCGGCCAGATCAGCAGCCACATCCTCGATCGTCTGTTCATGAACTACAACAAGCTGGAAGGCATCCAGTCACAACTGGCTTCGGGTAAGAAGGTGGAAAAGGGCTCGGACGACCCCGTCAGCGCCTCGATGAGCTTGGGCTTGCGTTCCGACCTGGATCAGTACGGAAGCTTCCAACGCAACGTCTCCGACGGCCTCGCTTATCTGGGCACCGTCGACTCCACCGTATCCTCGGCCAACAGCGTCTACCAGAGCCTGCGCGAGCGCGCCATCCAAGCCTCGAACGATACCAACTCCGCTGAGAGCCGCTATTTCATAGGCCGCGAAGTGCGAGGCATGTTCGACCAGATGGTGGCGCTGTCCAACACCTCCTTCAAGGGAGAATTCGTCTTCTCCGGGACCAACAGCCAAGTGGCTCCTTTCGAAATGCGTTCCGGCGTCTCCAAGGTCGTCAACGCGCCCCCGGCGCTGTCGGGCAACATTAACTATAATGCGGGCGTTCCCATGACGCTGATTGACAAGAGCGTCACCGATTCCAAGGACACCATCACGGGGGCCGCCAATCCCGCACTCGTGGTCCCCGGTTCGCTCCGGGTGAACGGTCTGACCGAAGGCGCGGATTATACCGTTGACTATGTGCGCGGGCAGATCACCTTCACCAGCGCCAACGCCACCGCCGCCGTCGCGGCGAATACCGCCGACATTACGTACGAATGGGTGCGCCGCAACGAAAACGACCTGGACGGGGTGATCAACCGCGAAATCGAAGAAGGCGTGAAGGCGCGCATCAACACCACCGCTTCGGAAGTGTTCGGCAGCAAGACCCAGGCGAACGGCGCTTTCGAGTCGATGATTAACCTGCTGGAAGGTACGCTCAACAACAAGCCCGACAAGATCCGCACCAGCATCGACGGTCTCGACGCGGCCCTTAAGCGCCAGCTCGGAGCGCAATCCTCCAACGGCGCTCGTGTGCTGCGCCTCGAATCCACCCAGGCCCGCAACGACGAACGCCTGGTCTACACCACCAAGCTGCAATCCGAAGTGGAAGACGTGGATTTCGCCAAGGCCATCTCCGAATTCAACCTCCAGCAAACCGTTTACGAGGCCTCCCTGAAAATGGGCGCCCAGGCACTGCAGAGCTCGTTGGTCGACTTCCTGTAAGAGGGCCTCGAAAACCCGAGGTGCCGGCGGAAAGTTGCGGCGCATCGCATCTTTCCTTCGACACCCGCCTCCACGATCGCCTTACGCCTACGATCCTCCTCCCCTGGCGTTTGCGCTTCCCTGCCTTACGAGGTTATTTTTGCAGGCAAGGATTTCCCCCGGAGGATCTCGATGCTAATTCCCCTAGGTGACGACAATTCCGGTCGGCGCATCACCCCTTACGTGGTCTATGGACTCGTCGCCGCCAATGCCTTGGTCTGGTACCTGCAGCTCACCCAAGGCGCGTCCTTCACCTATGGCTACTCGGCGGTGCCCTACGAGATCACCCACGGCGTCGATCTCACCCGCGACGGCATGGTCGACATCCGCGGCCAGGATTTCCCCGTCCCGCAATATCCCGGCCCCGCTCCCATCTATCTCACCCTCCTTTCCTCCATGTTCATGCACGGAAGCTGGATGCACATCCTCGGCAACATGCTCTATCTCTGGATCTTCGGCGATCAGATCGAGGACGCGCTCGGGCATCTCAAATTCCTGGGCTTCTACCTTCTCTGCGGGCTGGCTGCCGCGGCGGCCCAGATCGGGTACAGTCCCGATTCCGTAATCCCGACTCTCGGCGCCTCCGGAGCGATCGCCGGCGTGTTGGGCGCCTATCTCATCAAGCACCCTACCAATCGCGTGCGTGTACTCGTCATTCGCTTTATCACCCATCTGCCCGCGGCCGTGGTTCTCGGCTTCTGGATTGTGCTGCAAGTATTCAGTCAGGTAGGCATTCCGGCAGGCAAGGCCAGCGGCGTCGCCTATATGGCCCATATCGGGGGATTCATTGCCGGCGCGATCCTGATCCTCATATTCGGGCGAGGGGGCGATAGCGCCGGTGGGCCTGGCAGCCGTGGCAGGCTAGGAAGGCGGACGGGGTTTGTACCGGGGAGTTGGGGTCGGTGAATGGTATCACTTTGAAAATGGGAAGTCCGAGTTCTCAAAAACGCATCGACACCAGACCTTAAAACAGGGAAATCAGATCGCGGGCATTGGTAAAGATGAATTCCAATCCTTCCATTTTCCGGGTTGACGTTTCCATCTGGTTTGCGGATACAATTATGTTACGTCCCTTTGCATGCTCATTTCGGAATGCCATGAAATTCCTGGTTTCGGCGCCGGAGGCCTTCCACTTGCATTCTATCGCATCGCAAGCATCCCTTCCTTGGGGGATGACGAAATCGATTTCATGGCGCTGTTTGGTTCTCCAATAGTGGACTTCTTTCAAAGGAAGCGTCAACAACAGATCCAGAATAACGTGCTCCCAAAGCAAACCCAAGTCTTCGGCGCTGAGTTCGCTCCATCCCCGGACGAAGCGGACGAATCCAGTGTCGAAGCCATAGGCTTTCGGCTGCTTCAGGATTTCCTGACGGCCGCCACCATGGTAAGGCCTGAGAATATGGACCACATGGGTCAACTCGAAAACCTCCAGGTAATTCAGAACCGTTGGACGGCTTAAGCCGCTTGACTTGGCGAGACTGACCGCGTCGAGTATTCCGCCGCTTTGACGCAATAGGATTTCCAGCAACTTGAGAAAACCGGATCGTTTCTCGACACGGAAAAGTTCCTGGACGTCCCTGGCATAGTAGGAGTCGAGCCACTCCGCATAAAAGGATTCATCATTCCCCGTATCGAGCAATGCCGGAGGCAAACCTCCCCTGAATAGGCGGGTCTGCGCATCCTTCACGCCGAAGGATTGCATCTCATTCAAGAGTACGGGAACCAGTGTCAGGGAACGCTTTCGTCCCGCTAGACTATCGCGGAATTTTTGCGTGGCCGCTAAAGTCGAAGCTCCGGTCGCCAAGACGCGGAGATCCGGAAAGGCGTCCGCGGCGATCTTCAGAATCCGGCTAGGATCGGGAAGTTGATGGATTTCGTCCAATACCAGTTCTGGCTGGGTTAACCCCGAAAAAAAAGCCTCCGGATCTTCCAATATCGCTGCAGTTGATGGCAGGTCGCAATTCAGGTACTTGGCTTTTGAAAACGAGCGCGAGAGCGTGGTTTTACCCGATCGGCGGACTCCGGAGAGCCATACAATGGGTGCTTTGTTCCAACTTTCCCGAATTTTCGCAACCCAGTCGGGTCGATCAATCATGAAAAGCAAGTTTACATTTAGATTGTTTAAATGTAAAGTGGAAATTACATTTAGTAATAGCTCACCCTTAAAAACCGCCTTTTAAAGGCTTTTGCCCGCCGCAATGGAGGACGTTATGCGCCGTGTGGAAGCGGTAAATCCGCAGTTCAGCCCAGGTAACGTTCCCGTATCACCCGGAGATGGTGCATCTCGTGAGCCATGAGATACAGGATGACTTCTTCCGCCGTGATTTCCACCTCGTTGGCGACGCCCTCGCGCGCCAGGCTTCCCGGGGGCAGGCTGGAAACCACGGATTGCACGTGCGCCGCGCCGCTTGCATAGAGATCCAGCAGCTTTTCCCGGCCCAGTTCGGCGTGGCCGGCGCTTCCCACCCATAGCTGCTCCTCGATTGGGTACAACGCCACCGATTGGCCTCGGGAGATGTAGAGGGCGCGGTTCAGGAAAACCGTTTGGATATCGGACAGATGCCCAAGCACCTGGGACACGGTCCATTTGCCGGGCGCATAGGCGAACCCGAGCCTGTCGGCGGGGATGGATTGGATGAAAACGAGGCTGGAGGAGAAATGCGAGCCCAGGTCCAGGACTCCGCCCCGCAGCAGGGCCAGGTCATCTTTGAGGATGGCGTAGTAGATGGAGTCGCGGAATTTAATGTATCAGCTCTTTCCAGTTAAACCTGTTGAGATCCATGCCCGGATTCCTTTGAGCAGGTTTTGAGGGCCACCTGATAAAACGGGCATTTTTCGCGTTAAATATCCACTTTGGTTTCCATCCGAATAAATAACAAGGGGGCGTTCAAACTATGAAATGTAATAACTGAAGTAAAAAGCCCCCGTAGAACCCCCAAGCGGGGGCCGGTTTCACCCTTGGAGTCCGACATCGAAAACCTCTTTTTTACAAGGCATTCGTGGATTTTCGCCTTATATTGAATGCGAATCTGAGAGGCTCAGGGACTCATCCCTAGCACACCAAGGAAAGCCGAACCATGAAATATTCCTCCGCCCTCCCCCTGGCAGTATTGATCGCTCTCGGTACTGCCTTGGCCCAGCAACCCCCTCTTTCCATCCCCGTTGTCAATCACCCCTGCGAGGATGGGCCTAAGATGGTGGGCGGCAAAGCCGAGTCCGTTGAGACCCCCCTTGATAGCGGCTTTATCTCCATCTTCAACGGAACCGATTTGAAGGGCTGGTGGGAGGATTGCGCCACCCATACCACCGACACCAAGGTCGGCGGCGTCTGGTTCGTGGATCCCAGTTCCAAGCTGCTGTATTCCCGCGAAGAGGGCCAGAACGGGGACATACTCGTGACCAACCAGAACTATGATCATTACGAGTTTATAATCGACCTCTGGCCCACCTACGGAAATGACGCCGGGGTCTTCAACCGCACCACCAAAACCGGCAAGGCCTGGCAAACCGTCGTTGATTATATCCAGGGCAGCGGCGTCGGAGGAAGCTACAACGAGAGGAGCTGGGCTCCCAACAACATCAACGAGGACCCGTTCAAGTTCGGTTCCGGCGGTGTGAACGCCCCCGATATCACCACTTGGACCTCCTTCACCAAGTCCATGAATCCCGCCAGCTTCGGCTGTTCGGCCAACGGCTGCATCAGCTCCGATTTCCCGAAGGTCTGGAACACCAACGGCTGGAACCAGCTGCGCATCAAGTTTTACGGCGGACTCAATCCCGGCGAGAAGGTCACCATGGAGACATGGATCCGCAAGATCGCCGCGCCGGAAGTGCCCTGGGTGCCGGTGTACAAGAGCGAGCAGTCGGTGGTGACGCCGGCCGCTCCCATCGCGCTCCAGATGCATGGCGGCGGCCGCTGGAAGGCCGGCACCTATAACATTTACCGCAACATCAAGGTGCGCCCGCTCGACAAGACGGGCAACTTGCTCACGACGAGCATGAACAAGACCCCGGTCAGAGGTGTGGAAGCCATTGATCGCGAAGTTCGCATCGAGAATGGCATGCTCTTGGCGAAACTGGACAAGGGATACACCATCAACCTGCGCGATGCCCGTGGCGGCCTGATCGAATCCGTCTCCGCTCCTGCCGGCGAATTCAAGCACGCCCTTCCTCAGACTCTCCGCGGAATTTTCTTCGCCGAATTGAAAGGCTACCATGGCATAGCGCGCTTCCGCTTGCTACGCATTTAAGATTCCCGTACTGTGAACTACCTTTTTCTCCCGCGGTCCATTCCGCGGGAGCCCCCTCGTATGTTGCGAACTTCCTACCTCCGCTTCGCTTCCGCAACCGGACTTGCGTGGCTAGTGGCAGCCGGGGTTCTATTGGCTGCCGCGGCATCGCATGCCGTGGAGTTCCAGTTGCATGGCCGGACCTGGACCGAAGCGGGCCGAATCATGAACTCTACGGATACCCTCCAGACCAACTTTTCCGGCAACTGGCAGCAGAGCATGGGGATGCAAATCCAAAGCTCGGTGGGAATCTCCGAGCGCCTGAGCGGCAGCCTGGGTTTGGGGCTTTCCCAGGTGTACCACTCCCTCGGGAATCCCAACCAGGAAAAGTTCGTCCTCTCCAAGTTCGTGAACTACGTCACCGAAGCCCGGTTGACCTATGCCTTGGACAAAACGGAGAATCCCTTCTTCCGCGCCGATTTCGGCAGCTTCGCTTTCAACTATGCCCCCTATGTGAAGAACCTGGGCCTGTACCTGTTCCGCGGGCCCGTGTACCCTGGCTTCCTGGTTTCCGGATTCAAGGAATACCGCACCGACACCACGCGCGCCGGCTTCCTCGGCCTCCGGCTACACAATGGCCTGGGGAACTTCCAGCAGGACTTCCTGGTCAACTCCGAGCGGGACCTTCCGCCCAGCTTCGACTGGAGCCTCGGCTACGTGGCCCGCTATAAGGCCTTCGGCGCCCTGGAGATCGGCGCCGGCGTCAACTTCTATCATTTGATCGCCGAGAACCCGGATATCACCGATCCGAAGCGGTCATCGGTGGACGGCATCTTCAATCATGACGACCAGTTGGTCGCGAGCGGCGTCGCCTACCACCCTCAGGAGCTCCATTACTACGAGGTGATGGGTCCAGGAGACACGGTCACCTACACCCATCGCGGCGTCAAGGTGGGGGGCTTCTTCAGCTTCGACCTCAAGAAGGCCCTAGGGGTGGACGGCGCCCTCGGCGAGAAGGATCTGCTCCTCTACGGCGAGACTGCTCTCATCGGGGTCCGGAACCACGGCAGCATCTATGCCAAGCGCGGTGAGCGCATGCCCTTCATGTTCGGGTTTAACCTGCCCACCTTCGGTGTCCTCGACTTCCTTTCCGTCGAGGTCGAGCGCTACACGGCCAGGTACCGCGCCGACTACAGCAAACTCGGATTTGACCGGTCCCTCTACTTCAACAACATCGCCGCTCCCCCCATGCCCACCATCAAAAACCCCTCCGCCATACCGATCTCGGCCAAGGACCTGGCAGGGGAACGTTATAAGGTTATTGAATGTCCGGCCGGAAGCGATCCGTCCTGCTTCGCGCATGAAGGGGACTTCCGGGTAATCGCCACGGGTGACACCATCGATGTCAAGGGTGGCCCTCTCGATCCGGAAAACCTCACCGCCGATGATTGGAAGTGGTCGGTAAACGCGGAGAAGACCTTCGCCGGGCATGTGCAATTCGCGGCCCAGGTCGCCAACGATCATCTGGTAGCGCGTCCGACCCGGGCCGGCCTCCTCAACGAGGCCGGGGGCATATCCGAGGTGCTATCCTCCATGAAGGACTGGTACTTCATGCTCCGCATCGGATATTTTTTCTGAGGACGGCATGCGCAGCGTAATTGGGTACCGCAATCTGATCTTGGCCTGCCTCACGGCCCTGCCTCTCATGGCCTGGGGCCAGGACGCGGCGGACATCAAGTACAAAGGAGCAGCCTGGCTTCAGTTCGGCCGCATCATGCACAGCACCGATTCCCTGGCGCATGGCGCAGAGGCCAACAACATGAACGGCAACTGGGTCCAGGCAGCCGGAGTCTCGGTGGCCTCGGTCGCCAAGTTCGGGCCGTATTGGGAAGGGGGCATGGGGATTGTCGCCTTGCAAAGCCATGCAGCCCGCGGCGATCTCAGCGTGGCCAACAACTGGTACACCTCTTTGGCGACTTCGGTGGGCGAGGCACGGGTCACCTATACTCGGCCCACCCTGCCCAATCACAAGCTGCAGGTCAACGTCGGGTTCTTCAACTACAACTACAACCCGGACGTCAAGAACCTGGGACTTTACCTTCTGCGCGGCTACGTCTACCCGGGAACGCCCATCTCCGGTTTCGAGGCCCGCCATACCATCCCCGGCGCCAACATCTTCGGGGCCATGGCAAGCTATTCCATCGGCGGTCTGAAGAACGATCTCCTGGTCATTTCCGAGACCGAGAACCGCCCTTACTTCGATCTATCGCTTGCCGACGTGGTCACCTGGCAGATGGGTGACGCCTTTTCGGTGGCCGCGGGGGCGAACCTGTACCGGGTCAAGCCGCGCAACCCTGAGAACAACTCGCCGGGCCGGGATTGCAAGAACGTGGTGACCGGCTACAATCAGATCGATCCCACCGGCACCGAGCACTGCTACATCCTGGATACGGTCTCGGTTGACACCGTGGCGGGCACCAGCGACGTCGACACCGTTTTCGGTTCCATGAACGGGACCAAACTCATGGGCCGCTTCCGTCTCGACCCCAAGGCTTTGTTTGGCCTGTCAGGCTCCCTGGGCAAGCAGGACCTGGTGGTCTACGGCGAGTTGGGCGTCCTCGGCATCACGAACTATCGCAAGTACTATGCCGACATCAAGCGCCGCATGCCCGTGATGGTCGGCTTCAACCTCCCCGCCTTCGGCTGGCTGGACAAGCTTTCCATGGAAGTTGAATACTACGCATCCAAGAACCTGCCGGACTACGGCAAGAACGAGACTTCCTATTCTTGGGTGCCACGCACCGCCTATGATGAGAAGGGCCTGCCCCTGGACAATGGCCGGGACGACTGGAAGTGGTCCCTCTATTTCTCCAAAGTGACTCTAGGGAACGTGCGCTTCTCCGGCCAAGTGGCCAACGACCACTTGCGCCTGTTTGGGCCCCCGGATATCGGCTTGGCTTCCTATGCGGAAGTCCTTTCCACTCCCAAGGATTGGTACTGGATGTTCCGTACCACCTGTTTCTTCTGACGGTCGGGGATAAAGGCATGCAGAACCGACATCGCACGACCTTGCTTCCGCGCCTGGGCATACTGGCGCTGGCAGGCATTTCCTTCGCAGCCGCGGCCGCGGCGCCGGAAATAACCATCAAGGGCGGGGCCGCCTTGTCCATGGGGTATATCGTCAAGTCGAGCGATACCTCGACCAACGATTACAATGGGAACCGCATGCAGTCCGTCGGCGCCCAACTCCTCCTCCAGGCACGGATGAGCGGGAACCTCCTTATCTCCACCGGGGTCGGGATCACCGAGCGCCATTTCCCCGCGGGCAATATCGGCAACGCCGGCGGCCGCACGCCCTTCACGTGGACGCCCTATCTGGTGGACGCGGATTTCAACTATTCCTGGTGGAATTCCGGAGATGCCACGCTCAACCTGACCGGGGGCTACTTCCCCTATTCCTACAATCCGGACGTGAAGAACCTGGGACTCTACCTCACCCGGGGACCGGTGTATCCCGGGATCCTGGTTTCCGGCTTCGAAACCAAGCATACCCGTCCCGTCGCGAACACCCTTGGCCTCCGGCTAAACCACCGGTCGGGCGCCTTCGAGCAAGACCTCGTCTTAAACAGCGAGACGGAAACCTTCCCCATCTTCGACATCAGCCCCATTTACGTGGCGACCTTCAAATTCGGTTCGGCATTCCGGCTCGGGGCCGGAGCGAACTTCCAGCATCTCATTTCCGTGGACTCGCGGCTCACCTCCCCCGATACCTTGGAAGCCAATGGCGGGGATGACGCCGGCGACGGGAACCCCCTGAAGCGGACCAACATCTACGTGGACACGATCGCGCACGACACCACCTTCATGTCCTTCGCAGGCACCAAGGTGATGGCATTCCTCTCCTTTGACCCCAAGGCCTGGTTCTCCTCGGAGGCGCTGGGGGCCGAGGACCTGAAGGTGTATGCCGAGGTCGCCGTGCTTGGGCTCAGCACCACCAAGGCCTACAATGCCCTTTACGGTGACCTGAAAAACCGCATGCCTATCATGGCGGGATTCAACATCCCCGCTTTCAAACTGCTGGACCACCTGTCGCTCGAGGTGGAATGGTACGACTCGCGCGTGAAAGACGACCTGACCCGATTCCAGCCCTCCACCGGCAATTTCTACTCCCCCATTCCCGTTGCCAATGAAGCCAAACTCGACCTCGCCAAGGACGACCTGAAGTGGTCCCTGCACGCCGAGCGTAAGATTGGCCAGATCCGCGTGAGCGCCCAGGTCGCCAACGACCATAGCCGCCCGGGCGGCACTCTGACCTCCCGAGCCAGTGAATGGCAGGCCTTCTTCGTGGATACCAAGGATTGGTATTGGATGGCCAAGGTGGGCTTCTTCTTCTAGGCCGCGTTTCGCGGG
>JBDSIO010000085.1:0-11228 GCA_039917895.1 Fibrobacteria bacterium
AAAGGTTGTAGGTCGTGTCGCCGATGGTCACGTGCTTTTCCTGCATGGCTTCCAGCAGGGCCGATTGGACCTTGGAGGGCGCGCGGTTGATTTCGTCGGCGAGGATGATGTTCGCGAAGATGGGTCCGCGCTTCACGTGGAAGTCGCCGGTCTTGGGATTGAACACCAGGGTGCCGATGAGATCGGCGGGCAGCAGATCGGGCGTGAATTGGATGCGGTTGAACGCGCAGTTGATGGCGTTGGCCACGGCCTTGACCGCCGTGGTCTTGGCCAGGCCCGGCACGCCTTCCAGCAGCACGTGGCCGTCGGCCAGCACGCCGATCATGAGCTTTTCCAGCATGTTCTTCTGGCCCACCACGGAACGGCCCACCTCGTCCAGCACCCGCTGGATCATGATCCCTTCCCGTTTCACTTTTTCCGTAATGGCCTGGATATCCACCTTGGTCGTGCTATTCATGCTGATCCTCTCCCGTTATCTTGAGACATTTCGCGAATGTCCGGACTGCGTCCTGGAGCTCGTGCGGCTCCTTGTGGCCGCCCGCGAAACGGGCGTGCCGGAATAAATCCTTGAGCTTGGCCCAATCCAGCGCGGTTCCCCCGGACGCGGCGGCGCCTGGTTCCGTCGCGGGGACCAGGCGGAGATAGGCGTCCAGCAGGGGTTCGAACCTGGCTTGGGCCGCATTGGCCGCGACGGCGACGGAATCTTCGGCGGACTTGCTTTTCGCCTGGACCGGGGTTTGACCCGCGGCCTCGAGTTCATTCCGCAGGAACCGCACCGAAAGCGCTTCCATGCCGAGCAGGATCTCCTTACTGGCATCGGGCGAATTCTGGGCCGAGCGCAGGCGGGTTTTCAGGGCCACAACCTCGGGCTTCAGGTCTTCCCGCTTGGGGGATTTCTCCGCGCGTTTGCGCGATGCGATTTTGAAGCTGGCCATGCCTACCGCACCTGCTGCCGCCAGAGCCAGGAGCGAGAGCAGGATTTTGAACCAGAGCATGTCCAGCAGGCGCACGGGCGCGGGCAGAATATCGATGTGGGCGGTGGGGATGAATATGGCTTCTTCCTGCCGGGAGAGGCCGGTCAGGTAGCGCAGCTTCATGGAAGCGGCCTTGCCGGGCCCTTGCGTCTGCGCATGCAGGCGGAAAACGAATTCGGTGTGATTACGCACCGCTTGGCCTGAGGCCAATTTCTTATGCACCGTGGCTTGTCCGACCACCTTGAAGCCCGGGAAGTCCACGCTGTCGGGAGCCAATACGATCACGGGAACCTGGGTGTCCTCCCATTCCACTTGCACTACATAGTCGAGGGAGTCTCCAACCTTGGGCGCGGTGAGGGAAAAAGCGCCTTGGGTCGAAAGCTTGACCGCTTCCTGCGGGGGCAGGTCTGATTGGGCGGCCATTCCAGAGGTGTCGGCGGCATTCGCGAGGGCTCCGGGCGGCGGCGAAAGGAAAGGATCACGGGGAGCCGGGGTGGAGTTGGAATCCGGCAATGGAGCGAGGGTCATGGCGGCGACTGCCGATGTAGCAATCGAGGACGCCGCGAAAACGGAGTCGGGAACGGTCGCGAAGACCGCGAAGCCCAGCAGCGCCAGGATGCGGATCGAATGCGACGGGCGAAGGGTTGAATGGACCTGTGCGGTGGTCATAAGTCTGAAAACGGAAAACCTCCACTAATCCGGAGTACCGGAAAACGAGGGATAATTTAGCAAATTCGTGGTTCCAAAAAAACAGGCCGGACCCATTTCCCCGGTTTATGAGTATTTTGTTGCGATGCTTGAACCGGAAGCCAAGGAAACCCTTATCGAGACCTTGATCGGCCAATTGGCCGGGCTGCCCTCGATCGGTCGGAAGACGGCCCAAAGACTCGCCTACCACCTATTGGCCCAGGATGCCTCCGCCGTTAATGAATTGGCCCGGACACTGACAGAATCCAAGTCCCGGATCCACCCTTGCGCGTCTTGCGGTAACTATACGGAGCGGGAAACCTGCCGGATCTGCGGGAGTACCCGCCGGCAGCAAAACCTGATTTGCGTGGTGGAAAAGCCCGGTGATATCCTGGCATTCGAGCGATCCGGAACCTATCAGGGCGTCTATCACGTTCTGGGCGGCAGTATTTCCCCTTTGGACGGTATCGGTCCGGCGGATCTCAATTTCACCCGACTGTGGGAGCGCAGCGTGCAACCCCAGGTGGAACTGATCCTGGCCCTCAATACCAACGCGGAAGGCGAAGCCACCGCGACCTATATCGTGCAACGGCTGCAGGGGGCTTCCGTGAAAATCTCCCGGCTGGCGCGCGGGATTCCCGTGGGTTCGGAATTGGAATACGTGGATGAACTCACGGTCCAGCGCGCCCTGGAAAGCCGGGTCGAGGTCGGTTGAAAACCGCATGCTGATCAAATCCGCCGAATTCGCCAAGTCGGCCCAGAGCGCCGACGACTATCCCAAGGACGGGCTGCCCCATATCGCCGTGGCCGGCCGTTCCAACGTGGGCAAGTCCTCGCTGCTCAACATGCTGGTGCAGCGCAAGAGTCTGGTCAAGACCAGCCAAATGCCTGGCAAAACCAGGCTCATCAACTTCTTCCTGGTCAACAAATCCTTCTACCTCGTGGACATTCCCGGCTTTGGCTATGCCAAGGTCGGCCGCGAGGAGAAGCGGCACATGGAGGAGGCCATCGAGGACTACTTTCGCGCTGCGAAGACGGTGGCCGGGATGATGTACCTCGTGGACATCCGCATGCCGGACAGCCCCGTGGATCGCGAGGCCATCGAATGGCTCAACGACTTCGGGGTGCCGATGCTGGTGGTGGCCACCAAGGGCGATAAGCTGAACAAGCAACAGGCCCGGAAAGCGGCCTCGGATATCGCCCGTGTCCACAAACTGCCCGAGCCTCCGCTGCTCACCAGCGCGGACAAGAAAACCGGCCGCGACGAGGTTCTGGAACAACTGGCCATGGTCTTGGAGACCGCAGCCCCCGGTTCCTCGGGCCCCAGGGCCTAAGGGTCGCTTTATTTCCGAGCTTTACCTTATTTTGAAATTGATAATGTTGAAGTAGAACCAAAACTCCTCCAACTCCCCATCGGTCACAAACTCCCAATCATTCCCTCGGGACGGGGCCACCTGTACAATAGCCCCAATGACGCGAATGCTCGTTTGGGTGGGAATGCGGTATCGCAGGTCCTACGTCGGCCAATTGATGGAATTGGGGCTCCAGGCTTCCTGGTGCGCGGTCCATAAAGTCGGCAACCGTAGGCAAAGCCTGGATCAATTGATCGCCCAGATCTATTTCACCGGCGTGGAGGCCATTCCCCTGGTGGCCTTCCTGGCCCTGGTGATCGGCAGCGCCACCATCCTGCAGGCCTCGACGGTGATGCCCAAGATCGGCGCGGGCGATTATTTCGGCAACGTGATGGTGCTGGTGGTGGTCCGCGAAGTCGGCCCGCTCTTCACCGCCTTCCTGGTGGCCGGCCGCACCGGATCCGCCCTTTCCACCTATTTGGGCAACATGAAGGTGCAACAGGAAATCGATGCGCTCAAGACCATGGGCATCGATCCGGTGCGCTACCTGGTATTTCCCAGCTTCGCAGCCACGGTCATATCCATGTTCTGCCTGACGGTCATCTTCAACCTGGTGGCCATCTTCGGGGGCTATGTGGTGGTGAAATGCCTTTCCCTCTTCATCACCGATTTCTCGGAACTGCAATTGTCCCTTTCCCTGTTCCTGGAACGCATCCTGGCTTCCATGGGCATCATGGACGGTGTGCTCGGCATCGTCAAGCCCGTGTTCTTCGGCGCCGTGGTCTCGGTCATCGCCTGCTACCACGGTATCAATGTCTCCAACGATGTTCGCGAAGTGCCCAAGGCGACGACCAACGGCGTGGTCAATTCCTTCGTCTGCATCACCTTGTTCGACACCCTGTTCGCCCTGCCTTTCCTGTCCAAGGTGGGTCTGCTATGAGCGTCATCGCCTCCGTGCACAACCTGCGCTTCACCTATCCGGGACAGGAGACCGTGCTGCGGCGCGTGAATTTCCACGTACTGCCGGGGCAAATCCTGGTCATCTGCGGACTTTCGGGACAAGGCAAGAGCACTTTGCTTCGCTTGTTGATGGGTCTGGAGCGGCCGGACGCGGGCATGATCCGCCTGCTGGGCCAGGATATCTCCACCCTGAACGCGGCGAAGTTCAATGACCTCAAGCGCAACGTCGGCTTCGTGTTCCAGAGCCCGGCATTAATTTCCACAAAAACCATCTTCGAGAACGTGGCGCTGCCCCTGATTTACCATAACATGGGTGACGAGGACGAGGTCCGCTACCGCGTGGACAACGCGCTGGAGATGCTGCTCATCAAGGAATTCCAGCACCAGTATCCCGCTTCGGTCAGCTTGGGCATCCTCAAGCGCGCGGCCGTGGCCCGCGCCATGATCATGCGCCCCAAACTAATCCTGATGGATGAACCCACCGCGGGCCTGGACCGCATCAGCCGTGGCGTCCTGCTCGCGCTTATCGCCAACATCCGCCGCATCAACCACGTGTCGATGGTGATCGTGACCCACGATCTGCTGGCCGCGCGCGAACTGGGCGGGGAGATCGGCGTTCTCAAGGAAGGCGAACTCCTGCAGCCCATGAATTTCGAACAGCTCAAGAACTGCCAGGATTCCTTCGTGGAATTCCTGTTCCGCCAGCTGGAAGAAGAAGCCAAAATGTTGGGGGAGAAGGCGGCATGAAGCTCCAGTTCCACCGCCACCGCAACCTGCTGGCCGGGTTCTTCGTCTCCACCGCCCTCGTCACCTTTGTGGTCTCGCTGATCGTCCTGTTCAATAAAAAAGGCGTGTTTGAGATGCAGTACACCCTGAGCGCCGTTTTCGAGAACGGCGTTGGCCTGCGCCCGGGCGCGGACGTGCTGTTCAACGGAGTGAAGATCGGACGGGTGGAATCCGTGAACCTGCTGGGGCATGGCGGCATCGACATCTCATCGGGCAAGGTGGTGCTGGACCTGCTCATCAATCGCAAATTCCAGGATTTCATCACCAGCCGCTCGGTCGCCTTCGCCCTGCGCGACAAGAACCTCGTCTCGGATCGCGTGGTCAACATCGAAACCCTCGGGTTGGGGGGCATTATCCTCAAAGGCGGCGACACGGTGAGGGTCTCGAATTCCCGCGATATCGAATCCGTGCTCAGCGGCCTCACCAAGCTGATGGGGAAAATGGATCAACTGATCAACAGCATCGACGAGATAGTGGTCAAAAGCAAGGATCCCAACACTACGGTGGGCGCCATGCTGGGTTCCCGGGAACTGTACGACCGGTTGCTGGCGGGCGTGAACAACGTGGATACCGCTGTGACCGAAGGCCGCCACGTGATGGGCAGGGTGCAGATGCTCGCCGACACCATGCATGGTGCAGTGGGCGGGCTGCTGGCCCGGGCCGACACCACCTCGGAACGCCTGCTCAAGACGGCGGAACAGGCTGAGCGTCTCAGCGTGCACGCCAACGTGCTCGCCGGCCAGGGCGAAACCATCCTGCGCCGCATGGATCAGATGATGATACAAGGCGCGGGCAAGATCGATCAGGCCGGCGATGTCATGGATGCGGTCTCGCAACTTTGGTTCATCCGCGGTAAGATGGCGAAAAAAGGGGAATACCCGGTGCTTATGAATGAGGCTGGACCGTAATGCATCAGGGGATAGAGATTAAAGTGTAATGGGGATAGAGTTCAAAGTGAAAAGTGAAAAGTGCAAAGTTCAAAGTTTGAAGAGTTCGAGCGGTCCCTGGATGCGCGGCGGATCCCTGATTTCCACTTTTCACTTTTCACTTTTCACTTTTAAATTTTCACTCTCTCTTATTCTCGCTTTTGCAATCTCATGCGTTCCCGCGCACGCCGACGAATCGCCAAAGTACGCCGAAAGAGGCGTTTCCGCCTACAACTCAGGCAAATACGATCTCGCCCGCATGTTCTTCTCCAAGGCCCTGCAGGACGCGGTGCTCAAGGGCAATGATGACTGGATTCTGAAGGCCACCCTGAATCTCGTGGATCTCGAACTGGAGGCCGGCGATGAACGGGAGGTTGTCCGGCTGTTGGAGGGAAAGAACCCGAGCGCGCGCGCCTCCAGATCCTTGTGGCTGTGGAAGCGCTCGCAACTGGCCTTTATCCAACGCCGTCACCCGCTGGCGATCGAACTGGTGGATTCGGCCCTTGATCTTGCCAAGGGCGACCCCGCCCAAGTCACGACCTTGAGCCTGGATCGCATGCGCTATCTGATCCAATCCAAAGAGCCCACCGTCTGGTCGTCGGAATACGATCGTCTCCGGAAAAGCCTGAACCGTAAGCGCAGCGTGCCTTTGGACGCCATGGCCGCCATGGCCCGCAAGGATTTCGCCAAGGCCGACACCCTATGGCAGGAGGCCATGGGCTATTACCGCGACCAGGGGCGCTTGGCGAAAGTGGCCGGATGTCTGAACCAGTCGGCCCTGAGCCTTTTTTCCCTGGGTCGCCGCCAGGAGGCGTTGGAAGCCAATGCCCGGGCGGTGGCCGTATACGGGGAGTTGGGGCTGGAAATTCCCGGCTTGAAAGCCCAGGCGCTCCGCTTGCTGCTCGTCGAGGACGGTCCCGAACTTGCCAAATTGCGCCAGGATATGGATCTTGTCGGTCAGCGGCTTAGCGGTTTCGACCTGCAGGGGATCCTGGATGAATATTCGCACAATCTGCGCATCGACCGCCCTGGCATGGGGAATTAGCGGAGCGGCGAATCTCCAGACCCAGGACATCCTCTTCTTCTCCACCCACAAGAATCCGACCCAGGTGGTGGGGGACTCCAAGAACGCCTTCATCCTCACCGAGGGCGGCATCCTTATGTACGATTACCGTCGTTCGTCGTGGATGGACAACCTGGCGCCCGGGGGCCCCATCGCGGGCATCCGTTTCTCCCAGACCAGGTCCAAACTGTATGTGCTGCTGGCGGGCGGCCGCACCTTGGAATACAACGTCGCCTTCCGCCGGTTCACGGACGCGTCGCTAGCGGACTACCAGGCCGCCGGGGACGTGGGAACGGTTCCCGATCTGACTGGACTGCTCCTGGACGGAGACAACCTGTTCATGGGCGATGCCATTCGCGACAAATACATGCGTCGCGCGCCCATCGCCTCCTCGCGCGTTTTCGACTACGACAATCTCTGGGTCCTGACCGCCGGTCTCGGGCCGTTCTACGGCTCCTCGCGCCGCAAGTCCGCTGCGTCCTTTTGGTTCGGATTGGATTATCCCGCCACCTCCGTCATCTATCCGGAGGGGAATAATATCTGGTTCGGATCCTGCCGCAGCGATTATCCGGCCTCCTCCGCCGGGAGCATCGGCATCGCCTCCCAGAGCAACGGGGCCCTGGTGAAATCCAAATCCGATCTGAACGGATGGAAAGCCTATCCGGCCCAATTGGAATACGGTTTCGGCGACGGTTGCGTCCGCGACGTGATGGCCTGGAAGGACTTCATCTGGCTGGCCACGGACAAAGGCGTGGTGCGGCACGATCCGCGCACCGGCAATTTCAAGACCATCCGGCATATGATGGGAAGCACGGACGTGAGGGTGAACTGCCTCTACGTGCATGAGAACCGCCTGTATGTCGGTACCGAACGCGGAGTCGCCTATTTCGACGACGTGAGCAAGGACGATCTGCCCACCTTGGGCGAATTGCCGGTGCCGGGCGGCGTGCAGGTCTTCGAATTGGTGGCCAAGGACAAGGACCTTTGGGCCGCGACCCGTTACGGCCTGCACGTGTTCCAGAACGGGACCTGGAAAAGCCTGAACCAGGTGTCCGCCAAGGACGTTCCGGAAGCGTCCAACGTCTACAACCCTTCCATCGCCTACCATGACACCTCCATGTATTGGGTCTACGAGAACCGGGTGATGGTCAAGCCGCGCAAACGCGAGCAAAAGGTTCTGATGGAACGGGATCGGCCGTTCAAGCTGCGGTTCGACGGCGACATCCTCTACGTGGCATTCAGCACCGGGATCACGGCCTACGACCTCCGTAAGGGCCTATGGACCGATTTCCGCTTGGACGACGGCATCCCCGGCCTGCGGGTGGTGAGCATGGCATTGTCCGGGGGCAAACTTTGGATGGGCACCGACGCCGGCATCGAACGCATTACGGTGCGACCGTATCTGCCATAAGCCCCCGCCACCAGGCGCCGGAGCAGTTGGATTCCCCCGCACATGGCGGGGGAGAAGTCAAAGTTAAAAGTGCAAAGTTTAAAGTGCAAAATGACGGAGAATTCCGGCTTTACTGCGTTCTCAGCTGCGCAGGCTGGCGGCTGCTTGGGCTTCTTTAGTCTTCAACTTTTCATTTTACACTTTGCACTTTGACTTTTGAACTCTTTCCCCTTCACTCCCTTTCCTCCCACCCCGTACTCTCTGTGAACACCTTTCGCCGCGTGGATTTTTACGCAGCCGGGGAAGAGGGTTGTTTCAGTGAAGCGCAAGTACAAATTTCCGGTCTCACAGCAGGCGAACCTGTTGGGCCTTGAATGGCAGAAGCTATCCACTTTCGGCCTCTCGCAGCCTGAACGCTTCGAAGAGAAGAAGCATCGCGCCGCCTTTCTCGGCCCTTTGGACAGCCGCGGTTACCATTGGTCTTATCCTGCCAACGACTATCCGTCCACCTTCGGCCGGTTCATGTCGTACTTCCTCCATGAAGTGCCCCAGCCCGACGGCAGCATCTACGAGATCTACATGAAGGAGACCGAGTTCCCGACCCAGCTGGAGGAAGTGCTCGCGCTCCGCCTCGGCGAGTCCGAAACCGCGCTTGTCGAATTCATGGGCATGCACGAGGATCGGGTCCGTTTCTACGGCCGCGATCTCGGCAGCGGCAAGGAAATCCTCTACAGTCCCAACGACTACCTGGCCTGGTGGACTTCGCCGTTGAAGCCCTCCAAGGATGCCTGCTTCATGCAGGTGCACCGAGCACCCTTGCGTTCCATCAACGTGAACGTTTCCGAGGCCGTTCTGCTCACCGCGCCCACCTATTACACCGGCAATGAACTCCGCGCCCGCAGCCTGACCTGCCTGCGTCTGTGCCCCAACGGACTCTCCGCTTACACCCTGGAAAAGAAAATCTGGGCCCATGCCCATTGGATGGACTTCTGCGTGGACATGCCCATTCCCAGCGAGAACTACCTGCAGGCCCTGGTCCGTTGGGAAGAGTACCTGGACAAGGAACTGGAAGACTCCTGGTCCTTTCCGGCCTTGTTGCACGATTGGGAGTTGAGCGGCAGCCTGCTCACCCGCCTGGTCCAGGACCTCGCCGGCGCGACCATCGCCATTCCCGAGCTCGAATGGGTTGTGGAAAGCATCTGGAACGAACAGCCGCGCGTCAGCCTGTGGGGTAAAACCCCGCGCCAGACCGGCAAGTGCCTGTGCACCCAGGACATGCTGGACGAAATCATCCGCGCCATCAAGCTGAAGGGCAAGGCCAATCTGCTGCCGCGTCATGTGCTGATGGCTAGAGCGATTGAACTGCCGGAGCCGGCCCGATAAGAATCGGGTTCGCGCGATAGGAATCGCATTCGCGCGATAGGAATCGCGTTCGCCCGATAAGAATCGGGTTCGCCCGATAGGCGGCGGAGAAGACCTCTTTGATTAACGGCGGTGGAGCTTGATGCTCTGCCGCTTTTTATTTGCTCCATGTAAGGGGTAGGGGATCGGGGGTCGGGATTCGGGAGATAAGATTGGGAGTGGGCGGCTGAGGCAAACGGCAGAGCTTTCGATGCCGCTTCCAAGGGGTCCCAATAAAAAAAGAAAGGGGTCCGATGCTCTTTTGCACCCGACCCCCGACTCACGATCCCCGACGTGGACTACCTCAAGCGTTCCACGGGGTCAATTTATCAACGCCGCTGCTTGGGCGTTTCTGCGTTTTTCAGAATGCCAACGCCCCACCCAATTCCATCGTCATGCTATTCCCCGCGACAGCGGAAGGCATGCTGCTTAGGAAGTGGTATTTCATGTTGGCGAACACGGCAATGGGGATGATTGGAGCTTTGGCCTTGGCGCCGATCTGCAGATGGAAGCCGATGCCGCTTTTCAGGCCTTCGTCCTTGATGGCGTCCACAAGGATTCCGCGCACTTCATCGGCATCATCCGCAGCCGAGCCCTTAGCCTTGGCCTTGGTGATGGCGGATTTGGCGAAACCGGAATTCAGCACTTCCGTGGCCACCACGTGGGTGAGGCCGGCGCCGGCGTAGAGCTTGACGATGCTGATCACCGGGGGCAGCTTGAGGAACGGATATAGAACCGAAACGTCGCTCATGATACGGGCGAAGGCTGGCTTGTCCACGGTGGGTACGCCAAGGTCGAAGGTCAAGGGTGTGGTGCCGCTGGCGGTCACGATATCCACATCATACATGCCGTACTGGATATTCGAACCCGCCTCGATGTCGATAAAGGGGAGGGCGTCGATCCAGAACTTCAATCCGAAACCGTTCAGACCGGAAACCTTTGCCTGATTGAGGGAGATTTCACCGTCGCCGGAACCGGTGACTACGCCCTTGCTTCCCTTCACTTCCAGGCCAAGCGCCGGAGCCCATTGGCCTCCGATTCCGAAAATCGCATGTGAATAAACGACCGCGCTGGCGGCCAATGCCAAGGTTCTAGTCCACAATGTTCTCATGCGTCCTCCGGGGATTGGGTATCGGTGTCGCCGATGCCGATACAATAAATAAAACGGGGGGTTTTTGCAACGCATTCCGGTCCGCAAAGGCCCGCATCGCCTTCAGGGGAACGGCCTCCGGAACGGTGGAGGGTTACCACCGTGGGTAGGTTACTCTACAGCCTATAAAAGGGAAATGAACGCCGCCATGCGTCCGGAAGCCTGTCCGTCGCGGCGATACGAGAAGTAATGTTCCGGATCCGTTAGCGTATCGCCTCCCGCATCGCGGAGGTTGCTGCCGGGTATACCGGAAGCCAACGCCTGTGAGCGGTTGGCGGCGGGAAGATCGTAGTAGTACCGCCCATCCCGCACGGAAACGAACTCCGATTCCAGGCGAATGGCCAACTCCGCCCCCACTTCCAGCGATTCGCGCCGCAGGCAGGGGCTGAAAGCGACCAAAGTCTTTTCGGCGCGGATGCGGCCGCCGTTCGCGAGTGCAAGCAGGGTTTTTTCCAGGATGTGGGCATGGGTGCCGCGCCATCCCGTGTGCACGGCCGCTACCGTACCGGAATCGGGATCGAAGATCAGCGCCGTGAGGC
>JBDSIO010000086.1:0-18440 GCA_039917895.1 Fibrobacteria bacterium
GAGACGGACAAACTGCCGACCCCGGCGGAACTCAAGAAGATGAGCCTGGAAGAATTGATGGACCTCCAGGTCACCCTGGTCTCCAAGCAGCCCGAACGATTGGCCCAGGCCCCTTCGGCCGTCCAGGTGATCACGGCGGACGATATCCGCCGCTCCGGCGCGCAAACCATTCCCGAAGCCTTGCGATTGGCTTCCAATCTGCAAGTCGCCCAGATTGATGCGCGCCAATGGGCTATTTCCTCGCGCGGCATGAACAATGCCCTGTCGAACAAACTCCTGGTGATGATCGATGGCCGCAGCATCTACACTCCCTTGTACGCGGGGGTGTTCTGGGACGCGCAGAACCTGATGATGGATAACATCGAGCGCATCGAAGTGGTGAGCGGGCCCGGCGGCACCTTGTGGGGGGCCAACGCCGTCAACGGCGTCATCAATATCGTCACCAAAGGCGCTGAATTCACGCAGGGAGGCGTGATTGGCGGGGGCGTGGGGACTTCCTTGCGCGACGTCCAGGGGGCCCGGTACGGCGGCAAGCTGGGCGCGAAGGCTTATTATCGGGTATGGGGCCGCCATCAGGATTTCAACGCCACGGAAACCCTGGACGGCGGGGACGGGAAAAGTTCCTGGGATTTCTCGCAGGCGGGGATGCGCATGGACTACCTTCGGAGCGCTTCCGATCGCCTTTCGCTTTCCGGAAATCTGTCGATGGGGAATTACGAAACCCAGGAGACGCGGACGGATGGCCAATATGCGCTCGCGCGCTGGATCCGGACCTTGCCATCCAAGACTGATTTCACGGTCCAGGCTTATTATGATCATCAGTATCGGTCCATTCCCGGCGTATTCGGGGAGGATCTGCATACCTTTGATCTGGATGTCCATCATCACTTCCTGATGGGAGCCAGGCAATCGCTGATTTGGGGAACCGGTTACCGGGCAATGTTCGATGAGGTCAGTAACAGCCAGGGTGTGGCTTTCCTGCCAGCGGCCAAGACCTTGCAGTTATTCAACGCCTTCGTCGAGGATGAATTCACGATCCTGCCCGAGCGCTTGAAATTGACCTTGGGGACGAAGCTCGAACACAACGACTACACGGGCTGGGAAGTCCTGCCCTCCGGCCGGGCGGCGTTCACCCCAGGCGCGCTCGGGACGTTTTGGGGCAGCATCGCCAGGGCGGTTCGCACCCCCAGCCGCTTCGACAGAGACATCCATATCAATGACCCTCCCGTGCGCCCCGGCGATCCGAGGCTGGAGGGGGAACCCGGATTCCGGTCCGAGGTGCTGTCGGCTTACGAACTGGGATACCGGTGCGCGCCCAGGGAGAACGTGACCGTGAACCTGGCCACCTTTTACAATGTTTACGAGGACCTGCGGCTCATCGAGCGGAACGCCTCCGATACGCTCCTGTACACCGAGGTCAACGGGGTGGAGGGGGAGATCCGCGGGGTGGAGGTTTCAGCCGGTATCCAGGCCACGGCATGGTTGCAGATTCAGGGGGGGTATACAACGCTCGATGAGGAGTTTCGCGTGCAGGCCGGGCACACCGCCTCGCAGATGGTGGGGTCACAGGGGAATGATCCGGAACATCAGCTCAATCTGCGGGTGAACATGGATTTGCCGCATGGATTCCAATTGAACGGATCGGGCCGTTACGTATCGGAATTGCCCGCGCCTGCGGTTCCCTATTACGCCACCTTCGATTTGATGGGGGCCTGGATCTACGGGGGATTCCAAATCTCCCTGGTGGGAAAGAACCTTGCGGAGCGGCGCCACCAGGAGTTCGCGAACGGGGCCTCGGCCCAGGCCATTCCACGTTCCTTCTTGGGGAGGGCCTCATGGCGCTTTTGAGAATCCTCGCCGGTCCGCTGTTGGCGGTCTCCCTGGCCTGCGCCCTGGGCCCGGCGGATCGCGAACACCGCGTCAAGGCCGTGTTCCTCTTCAATTTCGCCCAGTTCGTGGTGTGGCCCGACAGCGTTTTCCAGGATTCCACGGCGCCCCTGGTGGTCGGCATCCTCGGCGCCGATCCTTTCAACGACTACCTGGACGAGTTGGTGCGCGGCGAGAAGGTGGCCGACCATCCCATCCAGGTCAAGAGGTTCCGCCGCATCGAGGAGGTGAAAGGATGCCATGTCCTCTTCATCAGCACTTCCGAAGCCCAGCGGATGGACGCCATCCTGCCGGCGCTCAAGCAGAAGCGCATCCTGACCGTGGGGGAGTCCGAGCCCTTCTTCGCCCACGGGGGCATGGTCAATTTCTTCACGCAAGCGGGAAAGATCAGGCTCCGCATCAATCTCGGAGAGGTCCAGGAGTCCGGCCTGATCGTCAGCGCCAAACTCCTGCGGCTTGCGGACCTATCCGGGCCGAAGAGGAACTGAGGCGATGGCTAAACAGCCCATGCGACTGCGCCAAAGATTGATGGCCATCATGCTGATCACGAGCGCGTCCGTGCTCGTGATGACCTGCGCAGGTTTCTTCGCCTACGAGATCCTGACCTTCCGCGGCACCATGGTCAGCCAATTGCATACCGTGGCGGCCATTATCGCCAATAATAGCACGGCGGTTCTGGCCTTCGAAGACCGGGGGGGCGCGGAGGAAATCCTCTCGGCTCTCAAGGCGGAGAGGCATGTCGCCGAGGCGGGCTTGTACGGCGCGGACGGGAAACTGTTTTCCACCTACCCAAAGAATCTCGACGCGGCCTCCTTCCCGGCCCTACCGGAATCCGATGGCTACCGTTTCGGCGGCGGCTTCCTGCATGGCTATGAACCCGTGATCCAGAACGATAAGCGCCTCGGAACCTTGTATGTGAAGTCGGATTTGAGCGCCGCCTGGGAACGGTTCAGTCTGTATGGGGCGGTGGTGGCGCTGGTAGGCGGCTTGGCGTTTCTGCTGGCCTATCTGCTTTCCCGGACCCTGCAACGGCAGGTGTCCCAACCCATCCTGGATCTCGCCGACACCGCCATGGCCGTTTCCGAACGCCGGGATTATTCGGTGCGCGCCCGGTCCGCCGGAACCGGAGAAATCGCCTTGCTCACCGAGGCCTTCAACGGAATGCTGACGCGGATCCAGGAGCAACTGACGCGTATGGAACTGCTGAACCAGATCACCCGCGCCATCAGCGAGCGGCTCGATTTAACCAGCGTGTTCCAGGTGATGCTGGGAGCGCTGGAAGACAACCTGCCCGTGGACTTCATCTGCGTCTGCCGTTATTCATTGGAAGGGGATATCCTGAAGGTTACCGACGTAGGCGGCGCCTCGGTTCCGCTCGCCGCCGATCTGGGCTTGTCCGTGACTACCCTGATCCCCGTGGACGCGAGCGGCCTTGATCGGTGCGTGCGCGGCGCCTTCGTATATGAACCTGATCTGTCTGGGCTCAAGGCCCCGTTCGCCGAACGGCTCAGGGAACGCGGATTCCAAGCGATGGTACTCTGCCCCCTGATCCTGGACAGCGGCGTATTCGGAGTCCTGATCGCGGCCGCGCGGAACCTTGAGGGCATCTCCGCCTTGGACCGGGATTTCCTGCGGCAACTCAGCGATCACACGGCGCTGGCCGCGCACCAGGCTCACCTCTATGGTGCCTTGCAGCAGGCGTACGAGGATCTGCGCCGCTCCCAACAGGCGGTGATGGAGCAGGAGCGGCTGCGCGCCCTGGGGCAGATGGCGAGCGGCATCGCCCACGACATCAACAACGCCATTTCGCCTGCGGCCCTGTATACCGAATCCATCCTGGAAAAGGAAACCCACCTTAGCCTGGAGTCGCGAGAACATCTGCAGACCATCGCCCATGCCATCGAGGATGTCGCCGCCACCGTGGCGCGCATGCGCGAATTTTCGCGGCAAAAAGAGCCGCGCATGAATCTGGTCCCGGTCCAGATCAACAAATCGCTGCAGCAGGTCATGGACTTGACGCGGTCGAGATGGAGCGACACGCCCCAGCAACGCGGCATCGTGATCAGGATAAAAATGGACCTCGATCCCGATCTTCCTAGGGTGATGGCGGTGGAAGGCGAGATTCGCGAGGCGCTCACGAATCTCTATCTCAACGCCTTCGACGCCATGCCCGAAGGCGGCACCTTGAATCTGAGGACCCGGAAATCCAAGGATAAGCGCGTGGTGGTGGAGGTGGCGGACACCGGGGCGGGAATGAACGAAGAGACGCGCAGGCGCTGTCTGGAGCCCTTCTATACCACCAAGGGCGAGCGCGGCACGGGCCTGGGGCTGGCCATGGTGTACGGCGTCGCCGAGCGCCACGGCGCCGACCTCCAGATTGAGAGCGCCCTGGGCAAAGGAACCCTGATACGCCTCATCCTCCCAGCGGCGGAAGAACAAATGCAGGAAGCGAAGGATAGCCGGGCCCCGGTTGCGCGTCAGGTGTTCCGCGTCCTGGTGGTCGACGACGATCCTCTGGTCGCCAAGGTGTTGCGTGAAACCCTGAAGATGGACGGCCATGAAATCGTCGTCGCCAACGGCGGCCAGGCGGGAATCGACGCTTTCCTCGCCGCCCTGAAGGATGGGCGCCCTTTCGAAGTCGTCATGACGGATCTGGGCATGCCCTATGTGGACGGCCGCAAGGTGGCGGCCGCCGTCAAAACCGCCGCGCCCAAAACGCCCGTCATCCTGCTGACGGGATGGGGCCAGAGCCTTTTGGCCGAAGGCGACACACCGCCTTATGTCGATCTGCTTCTGAGCAAACCCCCCAAAATGGCCGACCTCCGCAAAGCCCTGGCCTCCTTAGGGACCCGGGAACGCTTGCTAAAGACCTGACCACCCGGGCCGCCCGGCCCTATGCCCCCTGTAAGCGCCCGCGAACGCTCTGCCGTAGAACCGAGGCGCCCTCCTCTCTCAAAATTTTCATTTTTCATTTTTCACTTTTCATTTTGACTTCTATCTCGACCTATCTTTACCCGAATGCCCCCACCTCCTCCCCCCACCTTCAAAGACATCCTCGACTCCCTCCCTAAAGAATACCGCGAGGACAACGACTTCCTCCTCACCTCATTCCTGGACTGGGCCGCCCTGCGCGGCCTGTCCATCTATCCGGCCCAGGAAGCCGCGGTGCTGGAACTCTTCGAGGGCAAGAACGTCATCCTTAACACGCCCACGGGATCGGGAAAATCGCTGGTCGCCTCGGTCCTGCACTTCCAGGCCCTGGCTCAAGGCCGCCGCTCAGTTTACACCTGTCCCATCAAGGCGCTGGTAAACGAAAAGTGGATGGCCCTGTGCAAGGAATTCGGCCCCGGGAACGTCGGGCTCTCCACCGGGGACGCCACCGTCAACCGGGACGCGCCCATCCTCTGCTGCACGGCCGAGATCCTGTCCAACATGGCCTTGTCCGAAGGCGAGGACTGCGGCATCACCGAGGTGGTGATGGACGAATTCCATTACTACAGCGATCGAGACCGCGGGGTGGCCTGGCAGGTGCCCCTGCTAACCCTCAAAAAGGCGCGCTTCCTGCTCATGTCCGCGACCTTGGGCGAGACGGCGTATTTCGAAGAGGCCTTGACCAAGCTGACCGGGCGGCCCTCGGTGACGGTGAAGTCCCAGGACCGGCCCGTGCCTTTGAACTTCCAATACTGCGAGTCCGCGCTGTCCGAGACCGTGCTGCATTTCGCCACCGAAGGCAAAGCCCCGGTGTACGTGGTGCATTTCACCCAGGCGGATGCGGCGCGCAACGCCCAGAGCTTCACCAGCCTGGATCTCTGTACCAAGGAGGAGAAGACCGCCTTGGCCGTCGCCATGGAAGGCTTCCGCTTCACCAGTCCCTACGGGCCCGATCTCAAGCGTTGGCTGCGCCAGGGCATCGGCCTGCACCACGCCGGCCTCTTGCCCAAGTACCGCATTCTGGTGGAAAAACTGGCGCAGCAGGGCCTGCTCAAGGTCATCTGCGGCACCGACACCCTGGGCGTGGGCGTGAACGTGCCTATCCGCACCGTGCTCTTCACCCAATTGTGCAAATACAGCGGCGAGAAGACCGCCATCCTCACCGCGCGCGACTTCCATCAGATCTCCGGACGGGCGGGCCGCAAGGGTTTCGACGACGTAGGCTACGTGGCCGCGCAGGCCCCGGAACACGTGGTGGAGAACCTGAAGCTGGCCGCCAAGACCGCCCAAAGCGGCCGCAAGTTCGTCAAGCGCCAGCCGCCGGAAAAGGGCTATGTCCCCTGGGACAAAGCCACTTTCGAACGCCTGATCACGGCGCTCCCGGAGCGCCTGGTGTCGCGCTTCCAGGTGACCCACGGCATGCTCCTCAACGTTTTGTCCCGCACCGGGCCCGGCAGGAACGGCGACGGCTGCCGCGCTATGCGCGATCTGATCTCGGACAGCCATGAGAACGGCAAGGACAAGGCCGCCCACCGCAAAAGGGCCTTCCAGCTTTTCCGGTCGCTGGTCGAGCGGGGAATCGTGGAGATCGCCCCACGGGGCTCCGGACCCAAGCTGCGCGTGAACCTGGATCTGCAGCAGAACTTCTCCATGGACCAGACCTTGTCCCTCTATCTGCTGGACACGCTCCGCCTGCTCGACCGGGAAGCCCCGGAACATCCCATGGATCTGCTCACCTTGGTGGAATCCATCCTGGAAGATCCGGATCTGGTGCTGCGGCGCCAGCTGGACATGCTCAAGACCGAGCGCATGACCGAGCTCAAGGCCCAAGGCGTGGAATACGATCAGCGCATCGCCGAGCTGGAGGCCATGGAATATCCCAAGCCCCTGCGGGATTTCATCTATGACAGTTTCAATGCCTTCACGGAAAAGCATCCCTGGGTGGGCGGGGGGAACATCCGCCCCAAATCCATCGCGCGGGAAATGCTGGAGGGCTACTACACCTTTTCCGGCTACATCAAGCGCTACGGCCTGGAACGCTCCGAAGGCCTGCTGCTGCGCCATCTCAACAGCGTCTACAAGGTGTTGGGCAATACCATCCCCGAGTCCTTCAAGACGGATCCCGTGCGCGAAATGGAAGCCTACTTCGGCGACCTGGTGCGCCGAGTCGACTCCAGCCTGCTCGAGGAGTGGGAAAGGCTCATGGATCCGGACTTCAAACCCGTGGAGCGTACGGAACCCCTGCCTCCGGGAGCGGAAGAGGCCGCGCGGGCCGCAGAGCGCGACATCACCCGCGACGAAAAGGCTTTCACAGCGGCCGTGCGGGCGCGGATCTTCAGTTTCCTTTCGTCGCTGGCACGTTACGATTTCCCAGGGGCTTTCGAGGCCCTCACCGAGGGGTTGGGGGAGGGGAACACAGTGGCAGGCACCCACACCGCCGCCGCATCCCAGGGCGCTTTGGCGGGCGGCCCCGGCGCACTATGGGCGGAAGACCGGTTGCGCCAGGCCCTGGAGGAATATCGCACCGATCACGGTCCGTTCCGGCTGGATCCGGAAGGCCGTGCCGCGCGCCATACCGTGGTGGAAAAAGGGTTAGGGGCGGCGGGACCGATCGGCGACGGCGCGGCATCGGTCGGAGGAACCCCGGAATCCTGGCGCGTGACGCAACTGCTCCAGGACCATGAGGGGCACAATGATTGGAAAGCGGAGTTCGCGGTGGACCTGGCGGCTTCGAGGGCGTCGGGCATCCCGGTTGTGTGCCTGACCGCCTTCGCAGGAGCGGACCGGATTCCGGACTGAGCGGGCAATGGGCTGTTTGTTCTGTGTGGCCGTAACCGCTCGCTAGCGCTTGCTCCCGGCTCACAGCCCCTTGTGGGCTGTTCGCTATTTCCGCGTCCGTACCAGTTCGGCTACAGGCACTTCCAGCGCCAGGGCGATCTTGTTCAGGGAACTGAGGCGGGGATCGGCTTTGAGATTGAGGATCCGGCTGAGCATGGACTTCTGGATGCCGGTAGAGATCGCGAAGTTTTCGATACTGTTGTATTCGCCTTGCCGGATCTTCTTCTGGATCAGGCGACTGATGTTTTCCGCGATGGTCTGTCTGGCTTGCAATGTGTTTACGCCTTGGGTGCAAAGGTACCGATTAAGCTCGACGCCAGTGTTCTATTGATAGAACAAACGCCATTACCTATACTTTCTTCGAAGCCCATGACCGCCTCGAATCCGGAAAACGAAATCTCGCTCAGCGCCGCATTCTCCGTCGTTGCGGATCGGTGCGAAATGGTGTGCCGCGGCGCCTTCCAACGCGGTGATGTCGTGATCCTTGTCGATTCACTTGCCGAAGAACTCGCGCGGCATCCGGAACTGAAAAAATGCCTGGTGGACATCCGGGAAGCCGACGTGTCCCTCGGCATCATGGGCGAATACGTGATCGGAGAGTACGCGGCCAAGAAGCTGGCCGGCTTCAGGATCGCCCTGATCCAGCTGCCCGGCCAGGTCAAAAAGCTGCTCGAGGATACCGCCTACAACCGCGGTTTGCGCATTTCCATCGTGGAATACCCCCAGGACGCCCTGGACTGGCTCAACAAGTAACGTCGCCGGCATCGCCATAATCTACCTCATTCCCACTAATGTGGAAGCACCATTCGGAATGGTGCTTGCAATCGCCGCCCCATGCTGACTGTCTACATCGACGCGGACGCCTGCCCGGTCAAGGACGAGGTCTACAAGGTCGCCAAGCGCCATGGGCTTCCCGTGATCGTGGTCGCGAACGCCGCCATGCGCGTCCCTTTCGAATCCTTCATCCGCCTCGAGGTGGTTTCGGACGGCTTCGACGCCGCGGACGACTGGATCGTGGAAAGCGCCGGTCCCGGCGACATCGTCATCACCTCGGACATTCCCCTCGCGGACCGCAGCCTTAAAAAGGGCGCTTTCGTCCTGGGCAATACCGGCCGTCCGTTCACCGAGGAAAACATCGGCGACGCGCTGGCCTCGCGGGAAATCTCCCAGGAGATGCGCGAGATGGGCCTGATGCGCGGCGGACCCGCACCCTTCCAGCCCAAGGACCGCTCCGAATTCCTGATGCAACTGGACCGGGCCATCCACGCCTTGAAACGCAGGCACAAGTCGGCTTGACCTGCGCGTTTTCGCTTGGATCCGCCTTTTCCGAAGGTATTTTCGCTTAGGGTCGGTTAAAAAATGACCGCCTAAACCCGAGGGGCGTCCCCAACCCTGAAGAGGAAATAGCATGATTTCCCTGAGCCCGAGCCATCTGAAACGCTACAAGGACGTCGCGGCCCTGCTCCTCAAGTACGGACGTTCAGATCTCGTAAAGCATCTTCACAAGGAGGTGCCGGATCTGGGCGAGCCCGTGATCCAATCCGAATCCGAGCAGGGCAAACCGGAAGAGTTCGCCCGGGACCTGGTCAAGCTGGGACCCACCTATATCAAGCTGGGCCAGCTCATGAGCACGCAGACCGCCTTTATGCCCGAAGCCTATATCCTGTCCCTGGAGCGGCTCCAGGACGAGGTGGAACCCTTTCCGTTCACGGAGGTGGAAGCGATCATCCAAGCCGAACTCCATGCCCCCATCAAGAAGATATTCCACGCCTTCGACGCCGTGCCCTTGGCGGCAGCCTCGCTGGCCCAAGTGCATCGCGCCGTGACCCATGACGGCCAGGATGTGGTAGTAAAGGTGCAGCGCCCGGGCATGCAGAAAATCGTGGTGGAGGATTTGGACGCCCTGGACGAAATTGCGGGGTTCCTGGATCGGAACACCGAAACGGGCCGGCATTTCCATCTCAAGGTACAGCTCGGAGAGCTGCGCAACTCCCTGCTCCGCGAGTTGGACTATAAGCAGGAGGCCCGCAACCTCGCCCTGATGCGGGAGAACCTGAAGGAATACCGGAACATCGTGATTCCACGTCCCCATGAAAGCTTTTCCAGCGCCCATGTGCTCACCATGGATTACGTATCGGGCCGCAAAATCACCACCTTGACCCAGCTGGCGCGACTGGACGTGGAAGGGGACATGCTGGCCGAAGAGCTGTACCGGTGCTTCACCAAGCAGATCCTGGTGGATGGGCTCGTGCATGTAGACCCGCATCCAGGCAACGTCTACCTCACGGACGATAACCGTCTCGCCCTCCTGGATTTCGGCATGGTCGGCCACATCCCGCCGCAGATGCAGAATCTATTGACCAAATTGCTGGTGGCCATCGCGGACGGCCGGGGAGAGGACGCCGCCGAGGTGGCCTTGAACCTCGGCCGGCGGGAGGCGAATTTCGATCCCGTAAAATGGCGCGACCTGGTGGCGTCTGCGGTGGCGGAATTCCAGAACATGAAGCTGGCCGACATCACGGTCGGCCGCATGTTCCTGGACATCGCGGTCATTTCGGAATCTGCCGGGGTAAGCCCGCCCCCGCAATTCATCATGCTGGGCAAGACCCTGCTGAAGCTGGACCGGGTGGCCAAGAACCTGTCCCCCTCCTTCAATCCAAACGAGGTGGTCAAGAAGCACGCTTCGGAGCTCATGGAATCCCGTCTGCGCAAGAGCATGACCATGGGCAAGCTCTACACCACCGCTCTGGAGGCGAACGATTTCATCCAGCAACTGCCGCACCGGATGAATACGCTATTGGACATGGTGACCAAGAACGAACTGCGCTTGCGGGTGGAGACCCCGGGGGAGGACAAGCTTATCGCCGGGATCCAGAAGGTGGCAAACCGCATCACCATGGGCCTGGTGCTGGCGGCCCTTATCATCGGCGCCGCGCTTTTGATGCGCGTGGATACGCCCTTCAAGATCCTGGGCTATCCCGGGCTGGCGGTGATGCTGTTCCTGGGCGCGTGCGTCGGAGGGGTTATGCAGATCGTCAGCATCCTCAATACGGATCAGAAGCCGCCACCGGGGCGGATTTGAGCGGCGGATTCTGGACCGCGGGGGCGCCGGCAGGTTCGATCGTCGGCGCCGGTTCGGTGAACTGGACGGGGCTGCCGATCGGAACGCGGCATTCCCATCCGGATCCGATGCTGCGCGATTTGTCCGGCCCGAACTTGGGAGCCTGTTGGAAAACCGTCACTCCCGCCTCCGCGCCTCCCGGCCCGAAGCCCGGTACCAGCGCGCAATCGCGCGCCTCCATGGCCGCCCGGTTTTCCGGCGCTTCCCCGTCGTCCCGGGGATCCCGCACCCAGGCCTCGCGATGGGCTTCCAGCCAAGCGGAAGCCTTCGGAGATTCGTAAAGGGACAAGCGGATGTCGGTGCTCGTCACCTTCTGCAGCCGGGCGAAGGATTCCGCGGCGATGGTGCGAGCCCAGTCTTCGGACTGGGCCAGCCAGAAAGAGGCGGCCGGCGTTTCGGCCATGCGGGACAACGCGCGCGCGTCCAGATAGGAAAGATGCACCTCACCGGGAGCAGCCACCAGATAAGCCGCATAGGGCAGAATGGCGCTGGTCGCCTCCGGGGTGCCGCCATGGCACGAGGATAAAAGGATGATCGCGAAGGGCTTGCCGCCGGGACCGGTGGAGCCCCCGAATCGTTCCAGCCCTTTGGCGAAAGCGGCTATCGTGAAACCCTTGTCCGGGCGGGACCGGGAGTAGGGTAAGTCAGAAGTTACCGGTATTTCATGCCCGAACCAGGCGAAGGTGCGCACGATGCCCGCGTCGGGAGCCGCGGAAAGGGCATGATAAAGAGCCGCTTCGGCCTTGAATTCCACGTCCTCCGCTTCACGCCGGTATCCCCGGCGTTCTATCAAGGCGCCACCGCGGTAAAACAGCATGGTGGCATCCGATCGGCGGACAACCCCGAGGGCCTTGACGGGTTTCTGATGGAAGATGTAAACCTCGGCCGCGGGGGAAGAGCGGGCCACCAGGACCGCCTGCTCAACGGCATCGGCATCGGCGGAATGGCGGACCCCGTTCCGATCATGGAAGGTGTAACCGGCATCACCATGGATCATGTAGATGAATTGGAACCGCAGGGGCGTTTTCGCTTCCGGCGACCCGCCGGGAGCTGGGATTGCCGTGGGAGCGCAGCCCCAGGCCAGCAGCCCCAGCATGGCGGAGACCAAACGGAAGGCTCCGACCATAACTGTCACGGATGCTGTCCCAGTTGGCCTACGCCTCATCGCGATCCTCCGGCAACCCTTAGGGCCATGCTTCCGTCAGAGAAGGAAAATAAGCAGCAGGAGAATGATGATGAGGGCCGTGCCGCTGAGATAGACTCCTCCACCCAAAGGGGCCTGCTCCATGCTTTGCTGTATGAACCCGGCATAGGCGTCCAGATCGGCGTCGGCGACGCGGACATATCCGCCCATGCCGTCCAGTTCCGCGGCATAGCCGGAAAATTTTCCCGACAGGATCTGCAAGGCGGCGCGATCCTGCGATTGCGGAGAAGCCATGCCTTCCGCGCGTTGCAGGCCGTCCCGCATGCCGGTCACGAAATGTCCCAGTACCGCGCGCTTTTCGGCCGGACCCGGGGCTTGGCGCACTTCCTGGACAATGCGGTTCAGGGCCGATTTATATTGTTCTTCCAAAACCGCGGATCCGGCGGCGGCTTGGGCCGGCACGCTCACGGCGAATAGACCGAGTCCGAGTAATAGCATGGCTAATGATTTTTTCATGGGCGACCTCGTTAGTAATAGGTGTGGTTCCGAAAATGAATAAACGATTTGAGGATCGGTAACGCAAGCGGACAATTCGGCGAATTCCGGAATCAGGGGCGCCTCTCTTTCCAAAACCTTGGGTTTGTGCGCCTTTGCTAGCTTTGCCTGCAGCGATGCACGATAAGGATTTCACTGGGTTGGCCAAGTTGCTGCCGCACCTGTTCGCGCGTTGGCGCGATCCGCAGGATCTTGAAATCCTCGCGAATCTGCCGGATGGGGTAATAACACTGGATGCCTTGACCGGCACCGCGCGGCATGATCCGGCCGGTTCCATAACTTTGCGGATAGCAAAGGCGTTGGCTGCGGAATTGGCGGATCAATTATTACGCAAGGGAATCGTCCGGACCGCGCTTCTGGAGGCCCGTCTTACCGTCACAGTCGAGTCATCCAGGGTTAAGACCGATCGCAACCGCATCATTCATTTCGATTTCGGGACCGCTTCTCTCATTCGCACGCAATCCGCTACCTATTCGGCCTCCCAGTACGAGGAGCATGTCTGGCATGATCGACAGGACCCCTAGGGTCGGTTCCGGTACGCCGGATTTCACGGGACCGGAACCGCATCGGCCGGAATCGCTCAGTTCTTGATGTCGTCGACGGCTTTATCGACTTTCTTCCCGGCCTTTTCGGCTGGGCCGTCCGGGGTCACGGCGTCTTTGATGTTCTCGCCGGCCTTATCCAGGGATTCCCCTACGTTTTCGGCCGGGCCCTTCTTGCGGCACCCGGTAGTCATGGCCGCCGCAATAAGCGTGAATATTGTGATCAGATAGACGGACTTTTTCATAGGACTCCCCTGTTTTGATCAATTTTCATCTTATATAAGGCCCGCATCGGACCCGTCAAGGTGACAAAGAGGAAGATAAATTCGACTTACGGGGGGTGGGCGGAAAAATGCCGACGCTTAGCCTGAGAGATGTAACGCCCGGCCGGGCCGTTTTGGATCCCGGCTCGCCGCGCTTTTTTTGAACTCGGCTCGCCGCGCCTTTTAAGAACTCAGCGCGCCGCGCCTTTTAAAACTCGGCGCGCCGCGGCTTTTAAAACTCGGCGCGCCGCGCCTTCACCGGCACACCCTTGATGCGCACCTTCTTGAACACCGCCACGATGGTTTCGAGGCTGTCTTCGGGCACTTCCGCGATGGTGTGCTTTTCATTCACTTCGATGTTGCCGAAGGCCTTGCCCGGGATGCCGGTCTCGCCCGCGAGCGCGCCCAGGATGTCCTTGGGACGCACGCCCTGGATCTTGCCGACGTTGATGAAAAGCTTGGCATGGGCGGCGCCTTCGAACTCGGCCATGTCCTTGGAGGCGGGCTTGTTCTTCCACTCGCGCTTGGGCCGATCCTCTTCGATGTTGTCGCTGCGGCTGGGGCGGTCGTTGTAGCCGCTTCTTTCGCGCGGGCCGCGATCGCCCCGGTCATTCCTGCCCTCGTAGCCGCCGCGGGAATCGCGCTTGTCGAAACCGCCGCCTTCGCGGCCGGCGTTGAACGGTTCCGGTTCGCGCACTTGGGCTTCCGGCAGGGTCAGCTTGAGCATAGCCGCGGCCACGTCCGAAGCCGTCACGTCGCCTTCGATCAGGGTGTCGACCATGGCGTGGTAGCGATCGAGGCCGCCGGCGGCCAATACTCCGCGCACCTTGTCGAGCACCACGGAATGCTGGGCCGCTTCCACCTGGTCCAGGGTCGGCACCTGGCGGCGGGCGATCTTGACCTTGGAAAAGCGTTCGATGTTGCGCAGGCGGAAGATGTCCTTGCCTGAGGCGAAGCTCAGGGCCAGACCGCTCTTGCCCGCGCGTCCGGTGCGGCCGATGCGGTGCACGTAGTCCTCTTCATCCTTGGGCAGGTCGTAGTTGACGACCATCTCCACGTCCTTGACGTCGATGCCGCGCGAGGCCACGTCCGTGGCCACCAGGATCTCGGTGGTGCCGCTGCGGAACTTGGCCATGATGCGATCGCGCATCGCCTGCTTGTGCTCGCCGTGCAGGCCTTCGGCCGAATAGCCGCGCGCCTGCAGGTGCTCCACGAGTTCATCCACGCCGATGCGGGTGTTGCAGAACACGATGCCCAGCTTCACGCGGTGGAAGTCGAGCACGCGGCTCAGGGCCTCCGCCTTGGCGTAGCGCTGCACTTCCATGTAAGCCTGTTCGATGGCCGGCATGGTGAGGTTTTCGGGGGTGGATTTGATGATGAGCGGGTTCTTGAGGAAGGCCTGGGCCAGGCGCTTGATACCGGGCTGCATGGTGGCCGAGAACAGGATGGACTGGCGCTCGGCGGGCATCTTGCCCACGATCTTTTCCAGATCCTCCTGGAAGCCCATGTCCAGCATCTCATCGGCTTCGTCGAGCACCACGAGCTTGACCTTGTCGAGCTTGAGGCTGCCGCGTTCCAGGTGGTCGATGAGGCGGCCCGGGGTGCCGATGACGATCTGGGCGCCGCGCTTGAGGCCGAACAGCTGGCGGTCATAGGCCTGGCCGCCATAGATGGGCAAAGCGCGCAGGTTCTTCTTGTGCTTGCCGAGCTTACCGATCTGTTCCGCCACCTGGATGCACAGCTCGCGGGTGGGGCAGAGGACCAGGACCTGTACGGCTTCAAGGGTGGCGTCGACCTTTTCCACGGCCGGGACGGCAAAGGCGATGGTCTTGCCGGTGCCGGTCCCCGACTGGCCTATCACGTCGCGGCCTTCCATGATCGGGGGAATGGCTTCGCCCTGGATGGCGGTGGCCATTTCAAAGCCCATCTCCTCGATGCTCTTCAATACGTCTTTGGACAATGACAGGCTGGTAAACGCGACTTTGGACATGGAACTCCTGAATTCTGAAAGGGCCTCGATAGACCGACCGACGACCGGTACGATGGTAAGGGGGCGATCAGGATAGCTTTTTCCCCTCGATCGGCCAAATAGGTATTGGAGGGTCCGCTTGTTTTTGAGGAGAATAGGGGATTAGGGGCGCTATGGGTAGATATCATCCGGGTGGCTTACATCGCTTTAGGCGATGTTCGCGGCTCCGTGCCTTTCGCAGCCACGATGCGTATTTTCTCCCTCATGAAAATCGAGATTTGGTCCGACGTCATGTGCCCGTTCTGCTACCTGGGCAAACGCAGGTTGGAAAACGCCCTGGAAGTATCCGGTTTCAAGGCTGAAGCCGAGATCATCTGGAAGAGCTTTCAGTTGAATCCCGATATGAAGACGGAGCCGGGCAAAGGCATCGAGGACTACCTGGTGGAGAAAAAAGGCTGGTCCCTGGATCAGATCCGCAAGTCCCATGCTCGGCTGACCCAGGCCGCGGCGGAAGTCGGCTTGCTCTACGATTTCGAAAAGGCCGTAGTGGCCAACTCCTTCGACGCCCATCGCCTGGTGCAACTCGCGAAGACCAAGGGTCTCGGCGATGCCATGGAAGAGCGTTTGTTCAAAGCCTACTTCAGCGAGGGCGGCAACATCGCCGATCATCCCACCCTGTTGCGTTTGGCCGCGGACGCGGGCCTCGATGAGGCCGAAGCCAAGCGGGCGCTGGACGATAAAACCGCGTTCGCGCGCGAGGTACGGGCCGACGTGAACGAGGCCCAACAACTCGGAGTCAACGGCGTGCCCTTCTTCGTGTTCGACCGCAAATTCGCGGTTTCCGGAGCGCAGGATCCGTCAGTTTTTCTGAAAGCCATCAAGAAAGCGCACGACGAAGCCGGCGGGGCGCAAGCCGAATCCGGCGGAACCCAAGACAAAAAAGGTGAAGCATGATCCAACCCTCCAAGACCCTGTCGCTTTCCATCGACGCGCCTTTCAAAGAGGCGTACGACTACATTTCCGATGTGGCCAACCTGCCTAAATGGGCCCCGGGTTTTTTCCTTTCCGTGGAACGCGTGAACGGGAAATGGATCGCCAGTACCACGATTGGCCACGTAGGGATCCGCTTCGCGGACCGTAATCCCTTCGGGATCCTGGACCATTACGTAACGGTGGAGGCCGGGCCGGAGACGGCCAATCCCATGCGCTTGATACCCAACGGGACCGGCTGCGAACTCCTGTTCACGTTGTTCCGGACTCCGGAAATGTCGGAAGAGCAGTTCGCGGACGATGCGGAGACCGTGCTTAAGGACTTGGTGAAACTGCAGGCCGTCCTCCAGTCTTCCGGGAAATAAGATCGGTCAGCCTCGACGCTCGGCGACCGTGCCGGGCTCCTTGCCGGTCTTCAACAAGCCTCCAGCGCCTGGTCGATGTCCCAGATGATGTCCTGGTAATCCTCCACCCCCACCGACAGCCGGATCAGTTTCCCGGTGATGTTCATTTCCATCCGATGCTGTTCGCTCACGCCGATATGCGTCATGGTCGCGGGGTGCTCGGCCAGGGATTCCGTGCTTCCCAGGCTCACGGCCAGCTTGATCAGCTTCAACCGGTTCAGGAACCGGAAGGCGGTCTGCTCATCACCTGGGCTCCCGTTCGGGCCCTTGATGTCGAATGCCATCATCGCCCCGGGCGAATTGTGCTGCTTGCGGTAGATACGGTACTGCTGTCCATCCTCAGGCGTGAGCAGGCCCAGATAATAAACCTTTTCCACCTTGGGATGCTTTGTCAGCCACGCCGCAACCTTTTCCGCGTTCGCAGCCTGCTGTTCCATGCGCACCTTCAAGGTCTCCAGGCTGCGCATCAAGAGCCATCCGGTCATGGGGCCGGCCATGTTGCCCAGGAAGGTCCGCAACACCTTGATGCGGTGGATCAGCTCTTTGCTCCCCAGGCAGGCCCCGGCGATCACGTCGCTGTGGCCGCCGATGTATTTGGTGGCCGAATACAAAACCAAATCCGCACCGTGCTTCAGCGGGTGTTGCCACAGCGGACCCATATAGGTGTTGTCGACGGCCACCAGCACCTTGTGGCCCGGGCCGGAGTATTTGTCCGCCAGGCCTTTGCAACCTTCCAGATCGATGAGGGCGTTGGTGGGATTGGCCGGGGTCTCGATGTAAATCATCGCCAGCCGGCCCGCCTTGCCGGAAGCTTCCAGGCGCCTGCCGATTTCGGCCGCTTCCTCGCGCGGCTTGAACTCCATCACCTCGATGCCGATTTTCGGCAGGAAAGTGTTCAGGAAATGCTCGGTCCCGCCGTACAGGGGGGCGCTCGCCAATACCAGGTCCCCGGGCTTGAGGAACTCCAGAAAGGCCGTGGTGATGGCGCCCATTCCGCTTTCGAACACGGCGCAGTCCTCGGCCTCGTCCCATAGGGTGAGGCGGTCTTCCAGGATTTCCAGATCCGGATTGTTGATGCGGCTGTAGATGAGCCCGCTCTTTTCGTTGGGCCGGGCTTGGCGGATTCCATACGCCACTTCAAAAAAGGCCTTTCCCTCTTCTGCGGATCGGAAGACGAAGGTGCTGGTCTGGAAAATCGGGCTTTTGATGGCGCCCTCCGACCACTCCGGATGATAGCCGTAACTCATCATCTGGCTTTCCGGTTTCAACTTCCGGTCGTGATTGGGCTTGTTCTTGGGCCTGGGTGCCATGCTGTCTCGCCTCCGTTCCGGTTCCATCATACCATTCGCGACCGCAATGGGAAAATCGATTTCCAGGGGGGGGCGGGCCAAGGGAATGCGGTTTGAGATCCCGTTCGTAATTCCCGCTCGTAATTCCCGGGACGACCGGGCTGGATTGTTACCTTGGGTAATCCTGGGCGAAAGGAGAGCTCTTATGGGCAAGGGCCGTTTGGAAGCGTTCAGCGACGGTGTCATCGCCATCATCATAACCATCATGGTTCTGGAATTGAAAGTGCCCCATGGCCATGAATGGAGCGACCTGGCTAGGCTGATTCCGGTGTTCCTCAGTTACGTCCTGAGCTTCGTCTTCCTCGGCATCTATTGGAACAACCACCACCATCTGCTGCATGCCGTCAAGCACGTCAGCGGCGGAATCCTTTGGGCCAATCTCCATCTGCTGTTCTGGCTCTCCCTGATTCCTTTCGTCACGAGTTGGATGGGGGAGAACCATTTCGC